>NZ_MUGR01000025.1:0-121612 GCF_002217195.1 Flavobacterium aquidurense
ACTTAAGAAAGAAAATTGCAGCATAAGGGCAATTTTTTCCTTCCCTTAAAATCAAAACATTAAAAGCCAAAATGGGCAACAAATAAAAAGCCGTCTCAATTTTTGTTTTGAGACGGCTCCTTTTTTTTTGAGCTAACACCCAAACACCTAATTATCTGTTAATTATACAATTACAACTTATAATTCTATAATACAATCCGTTGGTTTCGTTATTAGATTTGTAATACACAAATACTAAAATTTAGAAATCATGAATACTACAGATCAAAAAAACAGCATGATTAGAGGGAATAGAAATCCTGGGAATCAGAATCCAAATACGACCGACAGAAATACGCTTATGAACGAAGAATTGTATGATATCGATGATATGAAAGAAAGCGATGATAACAACAGAGAAATCGCTGAGCGTGGTTATACCGTAAGAAACGGACACAATCCGGACAAGCCAAATCCTGACGAACTTACTGATGATGAAGAGGATCTGAGCGATGACTTTCATGACGACGACGATCTAAAACACGACAGTAACGATTTATACGAAGAAGAATTAGATCAAAATGGCAAAAATGTCGATGACGTAAACGACGAACTCGACAATCCGTCTGATGCATCTCTGGAAAGAGAAGACGAAGATTTTAATGAAACCGAAGACGATCTCGATGATCTCGATGACGAAGAAGAAGAGGAAGAAGAATATATCGAAGACGATGTTCAGGAAGAAGAAGATCTGGAATATCCGGACAATGATCCGAGGAAATTTTAATTTTTGACAAAATTAAAATTAGGGACAAAGGTTCAGAGTGGCAAAGGTTCAAAGTTTAATTACTTTGTCGTTTACTTTCTTTGAACCTTTGTCATTTTATATCTATAAACCTAAAAGAAACCTCTGTACCTTTGAACCTTTGAACCTTTGTCCCTCAAAAAAAAAAAAATCAATCCCCAATAATTTCCAGAACCGGAATATCATCCATTTTTTCCAGACGTTCTGCTAATCCTGCTCTTGCTTCTTTTAGTTCTTCTTCGGCTTTTATGAGTTCTTCCAGTAATTCTTCTTTTCCTGTGGTAACTTTATCAATTTTCCGCATGATTTCGTAAATCTCCCCTTCCGCTTCCATCACTTTCAGTCTTTTGTAATACGTCAGACTTTCTGTCATGTGAGCCAAAGCAATCATTGCCGTTAGAAACGGGTGATTATTGGTCACATTTACATCTTTTATTTTTCCGTGTTCGAGTTCTACCTTCAAAGCAAAAGCAAATTCCTCCATATTAAAAGCTTCGTATTTGCTTTTTGGATTTAAATACGCCTTAATCGACTCAACATTGTTCATGGTAGACAAATCAACGTCAGTTTCTTTTTTGTCGTTTAAATCCTTAAAAACGACGTTTCCTATTGCTCTTGCTTCGGCAATTGTTGGATCGTTATCAGGATTTTCGAAATCACGTGTCGACCAGTCCCAATTTTTCGGATGTACAGGTTTGATATATTTTTCACAGAAATCTGTTACATCGTTTTTTAAGCTCACCATTTCATTATCTCTTTTGATGTAGACATCCTGATAAGCACCGCTTTTAGTTCCCATAATGGTTTATTTTAATTTTAAAAAATGCAAACGACACATTTACCGGGATATATGTGTCGTTCTTAATTGTTATTTTATTTACTGTGTATTAAATTCTTTTTCTTCCGGTAATTAGGGATATAATAAATAACACTAAAAATATGAAGAATAAAACTTTAGCGATACTTGCTGCTCCTGCGGCAATTCCGGTAAAACCAAATATTCCGGCGATGATCGCTAGAATAATAAAAATGACTGTATAACGTAACATAAGCTTGTGATTTTAGTTGATAATGATTTTGTTTGTTACTCAAATTTCATACTTTTTAAAGAGATGTATTAACTCTAAACATTATTTTCTTAGCACGATCAAACCTGATTTACAACAAATTGATCTGATAGTTTTGTATTAATTCTGAAAAGGCAATTTCGCTATGCGAAAAATGCTCCTTATTGCTTCGGCATTTTTTGGCCCTGTCGAAATACTGTTCGATTGATCCGTCTTCGTAAGTCGAAACCAATAAGGGATGAACGTAATAATTCCGGCATACATTCCTGGTATTTCCCAAAGCTTCAGCCGTGGTATCAAAGGCAGACAGAATATTCTTTTTGATTTCTTTTTCGTCCGTTGTCGTTCCTATTTCCATCAGCGTTTCAAAAAACACAATCGATGCCGCCCAGGTCCTAAAATCTTTGGCACTAAAATATTCTCCTGAAATTTCATGCAAATATTCGTTGACCATATGGCTGTCGAGCACTTTTCTTTCGCCGTTTTTATCATAATACTTAAAAACTTCCCAACCCGGAATCTCCTCACAACGGCTCACCAATTTTACCAATTGTTTATTTCTTGTGGTAATCGTATGCTGTTTTCCTTTTTTTCCGATGAATTCAAACCGGAGTGTATTTTTATTGATGTTGATATGGCGTTTTCGCAAAGTCGAAAGTCCATAGGATTTATTGTCTTTGGCATATTTCTCATTCCCGATTCTGATATGCGTTTCTTCCATAAGCCGAATCACCAATGCGACCACTTTTTCTTTCGACCATTCTTTCTTTTCGAGATCTTCATCGACTTGTTTTCTGATCAAAGGCAATTTGGTTCCAAACTCTGCTATTTTATAAAATTTAGTCTGATTTCGAATCAAATTCCATTTAGGATGATATCTGTATTGTTTTCGGTTTTTATCGTCTAAACCCACCGCTTGCAAATGTCCGTTTGGCAAATCCGAAATCTGAACATTTACCCACGCCGGCGGAAGCACCAGACTGCTAAAGCGTTTGAGTTCGCTTTTTTGCTTAATGCAGCGTCCGTTTTTTTTATATACAAAACCATCCTCTCCTTCGCATCTTTCTATAGGCAACTTTTGATTGTTTACATAAACTAAATCTAATTTGTCAATCACCAAATGTGGTGTTTTGATCAATTGATTCATTAGTTTTTCGGTTTTTGCTGCTGCATTCATGGTCGTTTGGTTTGTTATAATGCCACTCCCGATAGTGATCTGGATGAAGATTGAAGAAGATTTTATTTTCCGATATATTCTATTCTTCTTGTTGTCTATGGCATTTAAATATTTATTAAGTTCACTTTTAGTTATTTCTTAGAGAATGAATCAGATTTTTTTTGCTCATATATGAGCGTCCTGCGATTCCAACCTTTCGGGCTTGTTCATACAATTCTGCTTTTGTCCATTCATCGTATGGTTTTGCTCTTCCGCCCTTTTCACCTGAATCAGGCGTATTGGCAATTCGGGCTGCTTTTTCTTTACTGTACCCAATTTCTAAAAGTGCTTGATATTGCTTTTCGTTTTTAATTCTTGCATCTGGCATGACTGAAAAATTTTGAGGTTAATAACATTAGAAATTTGTTATATCAAAATTCCTCAAAAAGCAGAAATGAGTCGTTATACAATTCTGCGATATATTTTCATAATTAACTCTATGTTAGAGCGTTTCTTCAGAATGGTAATGAGTACATTTTCTTGAAGCTGTTTCTTGCTGTCCTTCCAAATCTTTTGTGCCTCCCGATAGCTATCGCGAGGGGCACAAAAGGATTTTCCCTCCCATCAGGGCTAGGTAATTATTCTTACAATAAAATTACTGTAAATTAAAGATTTTTACTACATTTGCGTATTCTTAAACTACGACACGAGAATTAAACAAAATTTGCCTTTGTGGTATGGTAATGGTATTGGAAACAATAACAACACCTTATCCCATGGCTTTACATTCACTAAAATGTCCAGTTTATGAGTACAAAAAATCTTTCGAAAGAAGCCGAAACAAGGCTCTTGAATTTCTTCAACAACACAATTGCCCCAAAAGGTATGGCTAAAGCGCTAAGACAAGTAAATTACGTCATGGCTTTAGGAATTATCAGAGAAGATGAAACTCTTCAGCAGGAAGTCACCAGATTAGAAAACAGTTTTTATTGGCTGAATGAATTAGCTGAAATTTTGAATCCTTATCTCGACGTAGAATAAGTTTCTATAAACGATAAACCCAAAAAAGCCCTGATCTTAAAAAATCAAGGCTTTTTTTATTCATTATTATCTCCTGCTGAGATCTAATATTTAGATGCTCGCCCGTGCGCAAAAAGGCTGAAAACAATCTGAATCGTAAATCTATTTTAGGACAAGACATTATTAAGTTAAGCTCTTTTGGGTTAATTCTTTTTCGCGCAAAGACGCAAAAGCGCAAAGGTTTTACGCCTAAACTTGGCGGCTTGGCGGCTTTTCGTGAGATTTATTCGGTACAGTATTGCGGCTGTTTTTCTTAACTTAATAACATTGCGCTCGCGCCAGCAAAAGATTGAAAACCTAGCAGTAAAAAACATTACATCGATTTTTTAATTTTTGCAATCAATTGCCCTTTAATCAAATCAAATTCAGCATCTCTTTCTGATGTATATAAATATAATATCAATCTGGCATTACTGTCTACAGAACGAGTAATATCCGGAAAACTAGTATTAATAAATTGTGTACTTTGAGAACTATAGCCATTATAGGATCTGTCGATAAATAATTCCTTAGATTTTAATGTCCAGTCATCAATATTTATCAGGTTTATTTCATTTTGATAATCAGCCAAAGCTTTATTTATAATTTCATCAATTTTGCCCTTCTCTTTTTTAAAATCTATATTGATCATTCCTCGTTATTTTGGTTATTGCTTTTAGTTGCGATAAATATATAATTTTGAACAAAACTTTTTATATACCCTTTATAAATATCTTTTTACTGAAAACCGTTAGACAGCTGTTTTGGATTATTTAGATTCCCAACAACTTTATGTTCACTGGAGGCAACAGAAGTGCTAGAAGGCTTAAAAAAACAGCCAAAAGCCTAAAAAGCATTTCGCGTAATGCAATGCATTACGAACTAAATTAAGCGAGGTGATTGGCCTGAAAGGCAAAAACAAAAAATAATATAAATTTTAAGGAAAAATGACTTTGTCAGAAAATATTAATATTATTTAATGAAGGTTTTCTTCGCGATTAGGCCTTTGACCTTACGGGGTTAAAACAATAATCATTTTGCGTTCATAGTGCTTCGCACTATCAACTAAACGAATCAGGATCATTGCCCTGAAAGAGCAAAAGTTTACTTTTGATGACTACCATAATATCATTGTAGTTTTCGAAAATATCAGGTGAAATAACTAAAGTCTTATTATTTTCTAATTCCAGGATACTTATAGTATAACCGTTTGTTATTTGTCCCGCTTTGCCTTGCATTGTGATTTTTTGTTTCTTAAGACTAGTTATACTTGTAAAAGGAATACATTGTTTTCGACCAGAAATTAGTACGACTTTTTCAATTCCCTGATCTGTAACGATTAATTTGAAAATCTTAAAAAAGTCCCACGCTGCACAAAGAAATAATAACAAAAACACAGCCGAGACAATAAATACCGGATTTTTACGAAGTTCTGAATATTGCGAAATACTGTTTAAGCATACATAAAGTGTAACAATGAAAGCCAGACAGCCAATTCCTGCTCTTGCCCAAAATAGTTTTCTGAATTTGGATTTAACCTCCATGATTATAAATTTTAAAAAATTTTGATTAAGTTAAGCTCTTTTGATCTAATTAATGGTTAATTCTTTTTCGCGCAAAAGCGCAAAGGTTTTAGGCGTAAACTTGGCGGCTTGGCGACTTTGCGTGAGATTTATTCGGTACAGTATTTCAGCTGTTTTTTCTTAACTTAATGACATGCGTTCGCGCCAGCAGGAGAAAAAAAACTATTACTACGTATTAGATACCACAAATCTTTATTCGTCGATGCATTTATATAGTTTATCACTGTTTTTAACAAAGTTCCATATGTCATAATGAATAATAACCCTCCAATAAAAATCAAACCTATAATTTTTTTTAGCAAAATCATGAAACCGAAATGTTATCAATTTTATCAATCATCCATTTATCATTTACTTTTTTGATATAAATCCTCACGCCAATTCCGCAATGTCTTCCACAAGAAAAACCACCGTCTAAGACTCCAAATTTTCTCTCTTTGTCAAATTGAATTCCTGTAAAATAAACTGCACCCGAAAAAATAAAATCATACTTTTTTCTCCAAAACTCACGTCGGTCTTTTGGAAATTCGGAAATGTTTTTAAGTTGAAATCTCCCTTTAAGTGGGATATTTTTAAAATCTATAGTATATGCAGAATCTCCTTTTATTTTTGGACAAAAAACTTCCTTAACTTTAAAGTGCTGCTTCAAATATTCTTTTAAATCTTTACTATTTCTCTTTATTTTAGGATTGAATGCTACAATTAATCTTGAAGTATCTTTTTCAATTACTTCTTGATTATGCTTCCACTTAGCCATTCTTTGTTTTTGCTCTTCAATACTCATTGTTGAGTCAACGCTTATACGATTACCCTTTTCATCATATGTAAGTAAACCATAAATAGGAGGCGGATTAAGTACCACTCTGTAATCAATACAAATTGAATCAATTAAATCTGGAAAAATCTCCGTCATTACTTTTTTTTCGAATTCTAAATCGTTAATCTTCTTTTGGCAATTCACAAAGAGAAGTGTTATTAAAAGAAAAGAGAAGAGTAATGGTTTTATCATAATGATTAAGTAGCAACTAGATTAAAAGCAATTTTCCTACGCTAATATAAAACAAATCCTACTACAAAATAATTTATCAAAAACCACAATATCCAAATCCTGTAACATTATTCAAAAATACTGTAAGACATTCTTCACACAATCTGAATAATTTTACATTATAACATTTAAACTATTAAATCATGAAAAAAATACTATTAGCCGGAAAAGTAATTTTAGGAGCAGGATTACTACTTGTATCTCTGAATTCTTGTAAAAACGAAAACAAACAAGAGGATCCAAAAGAAGTTGCTGAAGATAGTAACGAAGCCAAATTTGACTCTATTGCAGATAAAAAAGATGATTCTGAATTTTTAGTGGATATCGCAGAAGTGAATCTTGCTGAAATCGAAATCGGAAAACTGGCTCAAACAAAAAGTACCAATCCTGAAGTAAAGAAATTTGGAAAAATGCTCGTTGATGAGCATACCAAATCGGCTTCTGAAGTAAGTGCTTTGGCTAAAGCTAAAAACTTCACCTTACCAACTTCGCTTACCGAAGAGGGTCAGGAGGAATATAAAAAACTGAATGAAAAATCAGGTCTTGACTTTGATAAAAAGTTCGCTGATATGATGATCGACGGACACGAAAAAGCAATTGATAAGTTGCAAAAAGCAACTAAAGATGCAAAAGATGAAGATGTTAAGCTTTGGGCATCAAATAATATAGCACCGCTTACTGCTCATTTGGAGCATGCGAAATTGCTAAAACAAGACTTAGACAAAAAGAAATAAATTTAATTGGTTATTATTTATTTTCAAAAAACCCCTCAAGAGTTGAATTGCTTGAGGGGTTTTCTTTTTTTTAAGTTGCAAAGGTTCAGAGGTGCAAAGGGACAAAGTTTTTTGTAGGACGCACTTGCTGTGCGTCTTTTTAGGTTTTAATAACCCATAGGATGGATTAAAATCCATCCCTACAATATGTTTCGTTCCTCCGGAACTGCTTGATAAGTTTTAATACGACGCATTCAACCTTTGTACCTTTGAACCTTTGTACCTCTTCTTAACCTATTAGGCCAGCTATCTTTCTTCCTTTATAAAAAACTCCTTCTCTTTTTGGCAAACGTGCTACGGCTTCGGCAGAACAGCTTGCTTTTACTAAGATAAAATTAGCTTCGTTATCGACTGCCGGCCAAACGCGTGTTCCTGAATCATTAAGCGGCAGGATTTCGTCTTTTGTTGCGATGTGCAAAGCTCTGCTTAAATTATACTCGTCTGTCCAGCCGTAAAGCTGAGCGCATAATTTTGCTTTCTCTAGCATATCGCAAGTTCCGAAAGGCTGCCAGTGATCGACAATACTATCGGTTCCTGTCATAAGTTTTACACCGTACTTTTTCAATGTTGGAATTGGCATTATGGTTTTCCCAATCGGAATTCCTGACACTACTCCTATTCCCAGATTCCCCATTTGTTCTGCTATTTTTTCAAGATCTTTTGGATCCATTTTGGCAAGCGCAAAACCATGGCTTATATAGGTCTTTCCTTGTAGTTGTTTGTTTTCTTCGGTTTTTTTAATCATGTATTCAATCGCTGCTTTACCAGATGGTATCGATTCATGCAAGTGTATGTCTACTCCTTTATTGTTATCAAGTGCAATTTGAAACATGACATCCAGGGATTTCTCCATATTGCCATCGACATTTGTTGGGTCAAGTCCACCTATGAAATCAATTCCCATGCTCGCCGCTTCTCTTAATAAAGGTTCAGATTTTGAATATAAAATTCCGTGCTGCGGAAACGCTACAATTTCAGATCCAAAATTCTCTTTGTTTTTTTCTAAAGCCGCTTGTAAATGTTCTAAACTTTTTAGTCCGCTAACAGGGTCGATATTACATTGGCAGCGCGCAAAATAACTTCCCTGACTTTGCATGAGTTTAATCGCTTCTTCGGCTTTATGCTGAGAATCGGGTAATAATTGCGGAATTAACTTTTGCTCGAGCGTAATCATGTCTTTTACCGTATAACCTTTTCTTGGCGCTGCATTCCAGGTTCCGCTGCCGTAGTACGTTTTATCAATATGAATGTGCATATCGCGTAATCCCGGAAGCATCAAAAGTCCTTTAGCATCAACTGTTTTCAATTTCAAAGCCGACTTTCCTGTCGTAATGCTTTTTATTTTACCATTGGCAATATGAATCGTGTAAAGTGCTGTTTTGGTAGCAATTACTTCATTCTTGTCATTATATTCAAAACCATCTTCTAATCGTACATTAATTAAAAGATATTCGTTCAGATTTGTTTTATTCTCTTCCGGTAATACTTGTGCAACAGCATTTGCTCCAATTCCTGAAAACAATGCAGCTCCGGTTGCAGCGGCTCCTAATCCTAAGAATTTTTTTCGGCTTATTTTATGATCTTCCATAAATTATATTTTATCTTCTCTCGGTTTGTTATACAATTTTACAATAACACTCTAATACTCAATAGTATTTATTGCATTGCAAAAATCGTTATAAACTCAAAATGATAACGGTAATATTACGGAGAAAGATGGTAAAAATTATAATTTTTTAAAATCTCCCGGAGTTTTTCCGGCATATTTTTTAAATACTTTGGTAAAATAAGTATTATCATTAAAACCAAGTTGGTAACCAATTTCTTTTATAGACAAATCAGTACTCGTTAGTAAACGTTTGGCTTCAAGAATGGTCCTTTGTTTTATTACATCACTTGCCGGCACTTTTAAATATTTCTGCGAAAGTATATTAAGATAATTAGGTGTAATATTTAATTTATCGGCATAAAAATTCACAGAAGGTTCTTTGCTAAAATGATCGTCAATTAAACCAGTAAACCCTTTTATTATTTTCTCGGGCTTCGTCGATGAATCGTGTTCGGGAAATTGATTCAAATATTGTTTTTGCAATAATTTTAGCAATAAATGCAAACGCAGCAAAACTATTTCTTTAGTAAGTGTATCATTATCAGATAATAGTAATTCTATTTCATGCAAATGAGTTTTAAAATCCTCAAATTCTTTTTTGTTTAAAGAAAGACAAGACGGAACACTTTGCTCAAAAAAAGGAAATTTCCCCAAATTCGAAAAAATGCTAATTACATCGGCCGAAAGCATCAGCTGAAACCCTGAAGTATCTACATCAAGCGACCAATTGTGTACCTGACCCGAACGGATAAAATAAACCTGATAATCATTTACTGTATATTGCGTAAAATCGACATTGTGAACGCCTGAACCTTTCTCTACAAAAAACAGCATGTAAAAATCATGTTTGTGAGGCTGTTCGAATTCATTTCTTCCCTTTACGCTATGGCGAAATAAGGTGATACCCAAAGTTTCTTCTCCAAGTATATTGCCAACAGATAAAATAGGAATCGAATGTTTTTGCAAAAGAAAGAGAGATTTAGTTGTTCAGTTTCAAAATTAAATAATTAAATGATAAGTTTTTAAAAGAATAAAAAAAGGTCTGACTTTATAAAGTCAGACCTTTTTAAAATTTATATAACTTTTTAGTTTGAAAGCACAAAGTTTAAAAACCTCTGAACCTTTGCCACTTTGAACCTTTGTTCCTTTGTTCCTTTGAAAGTTACTTCAAAGAAGCCATATCAATTACAAAACGGTATTTAATATCTCCTTTTAGTAATCTTTCGTATGCATTGTTTACTTCATCGACACCAATTAATTCGATATCTGCGGTAATATTGTGTTCTGCGCAGAAGTCAAGCATTTCCTGAGTTTCGGCAATTCCGCCAATAGCAGAACCCGCAAAACTTCTTCTTCCTAATATAAGACTGAATGACGTTACCGGAAGTGGTTCCATTGGAGCGCCCACCAAAGTCAGGGTTCCGTCTACTTTTAGTAAATTCAGATACGCATCTATGTTGTGCTCCGCTGATACACAGTCTAAGATAAAGTTTAATGATTTAGCATGTTTTGCCATTTGCTCCGGATCTGTAGACAATACTACTTCATCTGCTCCCAAACGTTTTGCATCTTCGGTTTTAGACAATGAAGTGGTAAAAACTACTACATGAGCGCCCATTGCTTTCGCTAACTTGATTCCCATATGTCCTAAACCTCCAATACCAACGATTCCCACTTTTTGTCCCGGACCAACATTCCAGTGTTTTAGCGGAGAATAAGTTGTGATTCCTGCACATAATAAAGGTGCAACTCCGGCAAGATCAAGTTTGTCTGAAATATGCAGTACATAATTTTCATCGACTACAATACTTTGAGAATATCCTCCAAAAGTTTGTCCGCCCAAATGAGCATCAGGAGAATTGAATGTCAGAATGCTTCCCTGATCACAAAATTGCTCTAAATCATTTTTGCAATGCTCACATTCTCTACAAGAATCGACCATACAGCCTACTCCTGCCAAATCTCCTACTTTGAAATGTTTTACGTGATCGCCCACTTTTGTTACGCGTCCCACAATTTCGTGCCCCGGAACTATTGGGTAAATGGTTCCGTGCCATTCGTTTCTCGCCGAGTGTAAATCGGAATGACAGATTCCGCAATATAAAATCTCGATCTCAACGTCATGCGCTAATACCGCTCTACGCTGAATGTCTAGTGTTTGTAAGGGTGCTTCGGCAGCTTCTGTACCAAAGGCTTTTATGTTTTTTGTTTGCATTAAAATATTTTGTTTAAAGTTTCAGGTTTTCTTTGTTTTAAAAATGCCACGAAGGCACTAAGGCACAAAGTTTTTTGCCTTATATTGGTATAGTTTCACGCAGATTTAAATGGATTTAAAATAACATCAGCTTAAATCTGCTTGAAAAAAAATCACATATAAAAAAATAAGTTTTGAAGTTTTCAATTATCTAATTATCTAATTGACAAATTATCTCATTAGCTTACTTTCCAAAACTAAAATACTCTTCATCGGTTACACTTTCTAACCAGATTCCTTTTCCTTTGTCGATTTCTGTGATGATGCTAATGTGCGAAAATTTACTAAAAGGTGTTGCGCCATACCAATGTTCTACACCCGGTAAAACGGTAACTACCTCATCTTTATGAAGTAAACGAATGGCAGTGCCTTTTTCCTGAAAGTAGCCAATTCCGTCTGTGGCGATGAATAATTGTAAGCTTGCATTAATATGCCATTTGCATCTCGAACCGGGTTCAAAAGAGATTTCTTTAATTATTGTGTTGTCCGGATGAATATTGCTGGTTTGTTTTTTATAAGAAACATTACCAGTCATGAAAGTATTCGGGACTTTTCCCTCTTCAATAGCGGAAGTATAAAGTGTTGACATAAAATAGATTTTTTGAGATTGATTTTATTTAAATAAGATCTAACAAAAACCGTTAATTAATCGTTAGATCCCGCCAAACAACACTTTTACTTAAATTATTTAAAGCTATTGTATTGTTCGTCGGTTACTGGTTCAAGCCAGTCTACAATACCTTTTTCGGTATTGGTACTAATTGCGATGTGGGTAAATTCGCTATCCGGAGAAGCTCCGTGCCAATGTTTTAATTCGGGTTGAATGTTTACAACATCGCCTGCCTGAAGTAACTGAATTGGTTTTCCTTCTTCCTGATAATATCCTGTTCCTTGTGTTACAATTAGAATTTGTCCGCCGGGATGTGTATGCCAATTGTTTCTCGCACCTGCTTCGAAAACTACATTACCAACGGCAGTATTTAATACCGGATCATTTGGAACCAGCATTTTCACCCATGCTTTTCCTGTAAAATAATCCGCTGAAGCCAGATCTCCTTTTGGAAAAATAGTTTCATTTAATTGATTTTCTGGTTCTTTCATAATTATTTTGTTTTTGTATATCAGTGCTGGAAACTAAATTAGAAAGCTAGAATGCGCTTTATAGGAGTTATATTTAGTCAGCGAAAAACCGATAGAGGTTAATACTAATTATTTCAGGGCAAAAGTACTTTAGCAACGACAATCAGAAATAACAATATTCAAACAAAAAATTAAGAATATGAAACAATTTACGATCGCAGCGATTTTGGGATCGTTCCCGTAAGTCTTTTAAAGTAATTATTAAAATAACTCGGATATTCAAATCCCAGTGAATATCCAATGTCTGAAATACTCCAATCTGTGTGTTGCAGCAATGCTTTGGCTTCACCAATGATTCTTTCGGTAATATGCGCTGTAGTTGGTTTTCCCGTAACTTCTTTAACAGAACGATTCAAATGATTGACATGTACGGCTAAACTTTGTGCATAATCCTGAGGTGTTTTTAATGCCAGCGGTTCATTTTTTGTTTCTATAGGAAATTGTCTTTCTAGTAATTCTAAAAATAATGAGGTAATTCTCGATGATGCATTTTTATGTTTAAAGAAATTTTCTGTAGGCTGCATTTTCATCGATTCATGAATAATCAGGTTGACATAGCTGCGCATCAAATCGTCCTTAAAAACATAATCGGTTTCATATTCTTTAATCATTTTCTCAAACAATGAATCTATAAACAACTTTTGTTCAGCATTTAAAGAAAAAATGGGCGTTCCTCCTATTTTAAACAAAGGAGATTCGTGAAGCGTTTCTGAACGGTCCTTTACCTTTAAAAATTCTTCTGTAAAAACGCAGGCATATCCTTCGTATCCTTCAGAAATAGTTTCCCAGGAATATGGAATAATCGGATTACCGAAAAACAGAATTGTTCCGTCGGTTTCTATTCCGCGGTCAGCATATTGTATAATACTTTTGCTGGTATTAATACAAATTTTATAAAAATCCCTGCGGCTGTAAACTGGTATTTTACTTTGATCTCCATTTATCTGATAAACTTTAAAACCTTTCAGCTTTAATTCTGAAGTGAAATCGCAATTCTGAGTTTCTGTCTGATTATTCATTTTGCAAAGTTATGAAAATCAAACAAAAAAATAGTTTCAGATTTTATTTTGTTTCAGGTTTCAGGTTTGAAATGAGAATAAAAAAAAATAACCACAGAGTTGCACAAAGTTTTTTCACAAAGTTTCGCAAAGTTTTTTTTAGCCACAGATTAAATAGATTAGCACAGATTTTCGAAATCTTTTTTAATCTGTGGCTATTCTTTCTATTTTATTCTCTGTGAATCTCTGCGAAAAAACTTTGTGCAACTCTGTGGTAAAAATAATCTGCTTTAATTTTCAATGCATTAGAGATAAAACCTGAAACAAAATAAACAACTAAAAAATTGCTTAATTATACCAATCGGTATATATTTGCATTTAAATTTACCATATTATGAGTAAAGCTGAAAAAACAAAGCAATTTATTATCGAGAAAACTGCTCCTCTTTTTAATATGAAAGGATACAGCGGGACTTCTATGAGCGATATTACTACAGCTACGGGACTTACCAAAGGCAGTATTTACGGTAATTTCGAAAATAAAGATGAAGTTGCCATTGCCGCTTTTAAGTTTAATGTAAAAAAACTTCAGGATACTTTTGCAAGAGAAATTGAGAAACAGACCACTTTTAAAGATAAACTTCTGGTTTATCCCCGACTCTACTCTGATTACTATCATTTGAGGATAACGCAAGGAGGCTGTCCTATTATTAATACCGCCACAGAAGCTGATGATACGCATCCTGTTTTAAGAAAAAAAGTTGAAAACACCATTCTGGGCTGGAAAGATAAATTAGTCTGCTTTATTGAACAGGGAATTAGTGCAGGAGAATTTAAAGCGAAAGATATTGACCCTGAAAAAACAGCATTGACTATCATTGCCATTATAGAAGGCGCTATTATGATTTCTAAAATAACAGGCAATTTATCTCATTTATCTACGATCATGCTTTCGCTAAACAAAATTATAGAAGACTTAGAATAAAGTAATTCCTAAAATTACTTTTTTTTTGAATAAAAATATACCGATCAGTATTAAAACATAAAAACAAAACCTATGGAAAAATTAACGCGATTACAAGTACTACAAAATCATATTGACAGAGAATTTACAGCGTCGCCATCTCCTTTTATGCTCTGGATGAAACCAATAGTTGTTGCTGCCGAGCAAGGCTCAGTTACCTTTAAATACACGATTCGTGAAGAAATGTCGAATCCGGTGAAGAGTTTACACGGAGGCGTAACCGCTGCCATTGCCGATGATTGCATTGGTGCAACGATGTTTTCTCTTGATGAAGAAACTTTTTATACGACGATAAATCTTGTTGTAGACTACTTTGCTCCTGCTTTTGTTGGAGATACAATTCTGGCAAAAACAGCCATTATTAGAAAAGGAAAACAAATTGTAAACGCACAATGCGAAATATGGAACAGGGATCAAACGAGATTGATTGCGAGAGCCACTTCTAATCTCCTTAAAACGAATATTGTTAAAAAAGAATTGTAAATGTTTTTTAAAACAGATTCTGTTGATACCCAAATTAAATCTCTGCGTGAATATTTTTTCACGCAGATTAAGCAGATTTTGGATGAGATTATAGAGATCAAACGTTTTTTTTAATTATAAATATACCAATCGGTATAAAAATATATTATGACACCATTACACCGAAAACTGCTCATATTTACAGTCATTCTGGCTGCAATTATGGAACTGATTGACATATCGATCGTAAACGTAGCGCTTTCTCATATGAGCGGCAATCTTGGTGCAACACTAGAAGATACTTCATGGGTTATTACTGCCTACGCCATTGCCAATGTGATTATTATACCTATTACAAGCTTTTTGAGCGCAAACTTAGGCCGACGCAATTATTATATTGGTTCTGTTATTTTATTTACGTTTTGTTCGTTTATGTGCGGACATTCTTCTAACATTTGGATGCTGGTCTTTTTCAGGTTCTTTCAGGGAATTGGCGGGGGTGCATTATTATCTATTTCGCAAGTAGTGGTTTTTGAACTTTTCCCCAAAGACAAACAATCTACTGCGGGAGCTTTGTTTGGGGCAGGAATTTTTATTGGACCAACTATTGGACCAACGCTTGGTGGTTATATTACCGAAAACTACGATTGGCCATGGATTTTTTTAATTAATGTTCCAATCGGGATTTTGGTTATGATTTCTTGTTATTTCCTTTTACGAGAACCTTCTGTTAAACCCGAAATCACAAAAGTCGACTGGACAGGAATTGCTTTATTAGCCATTGGCGTTGGCGCTTTGCAAACCGTTCTGGAAAGAGGCGAAGTCGAAGATTGGTTCGAAACCCGATACATCATTATTCTTACTTTTATAGCCGTCAGTACTCTATTGTTTTTTATCTATTGGGAATTAGCTATAGACAAACCCGTGGTAAATCTTCGCGTACTTAAAAGCAAATCTTTGAGTATTGCCGCCATCCTGACTTTTGTTACGGGATTCGGAATGTTTATTTCTATTTATATTACGCCGGTTGTGGCGCAACGTCTTTTGAGTTTTTCTCCTTATCAAACCGGATTACTTCTGCTTCCCGGAGCATTATTTGCTTTACTTGCTCTAAAAACCTGCGGAACATTATTGCAAAAAGGAGTTTCTCCCGTAATAATTATTGCGGCGGGTTTTTTATTGTTTATTTATTTTAATTGGAGAATGTCCGAAATGACTCTTAACACAAGCGCTGCCGAAGTTGCAACTTCTCTTATTTTCCGCGCCTTAGGAATGGCTTTACTCACCGTTCCGCTTACAATGCTGGCTGTTTCTTCTCTGGATGATAAAGATGTTGGTCAGGGAGCTGCGCTCAATAATATGATGCGGCAATTAGGCGGTTCTTTTGGTGTTTCGATCATCAATACCTATGTTGCACACCGATTTTCAGCACATCGAAATGAATTGGTATCAAATGTCAATCAATACAATATTCAGGCGATGGATCGATTAAATGCTTACACAAAATATTTTCAGAGCAAAGGTTTTGCTTATAATGAAGCAAAATTGAAAGCCCTTAAACTGATGGAAAATATTGTATTGAAACAATCTTCTCTATTAAGTTATCGGGATGCTTTTTTTCTTGTTGGATTGTTTTTTGTGGTGACATTACCACTCCTTTTATTTGTAATGAACAAATCCAAGAAACCAAAAACGAATATGATTATTTCTGATCATTGAAATTTTTATTTAAACACATAGCAACATAGATTTTATAGTTTAAAAAAAGAGACTGAAAAAGAAACTCGTTTCTTTCACATAGCTATGTGAATTAAGACAAAGTGAAACGCCTATTTTAAGTTTACAAAAGCTATGTTGCTATGTGTTTAAAATTATAAATTTATTTTTTCTTCTGATTAACATTCAAAACACCCGCCTTTAGTCCTTTAGCGGTAGCCGATAAAACAACTTCATTTCCACTTTCGTCTTTCTGAATAATAATTTGCGCATAACCATTAAACAATTTTCGTTTCCACGGTTCTGATGGCGTTATGACCTGAATAATTCCTGGGTCTGTATTCATAACATCCCAGTCTTTTATTTTCTGAAGCGGTTTTGCCATTATATAAATAGTATTTTTCCCTTCCTTCAATATGGAAGAAGTGAAACTGTATTTTTGAGAATCCTCAGCGCTTGGCACAACTTTATTGCCATTAACAAAAATTACAGACTCTGCTCCTATTTTCTTGTAAAAGAAACTTACCATATTCGTTTTTGAAATATTTTTCAAATCAAATTGGCCACGGTAAACATAAGATTTTGCCTGATTTTTATAATCCCGGTCTTTAAAAGCTGCTGTCCAGTCACTTTCTGAAAAAGTTGGAAGTTCCTGAAGCAACTCAGCTGAAGTGAGTTTTTGTTCTTCTAAATTTGTAATCGGAACCAAAGTAATATCATCAATAAATTGATCTTTTTCTAACGAAGTTGGATCGCCATTTCCTACGCCTAATATTTTTCCGCCTTTGACAGCAAATGTAATTTCATCATTTGCGGTTGCAATATGCAACCCTTTTTTATCTGTAACTTCAACCGTTATTACCGAAACATTTGCATTTAAAGCGTTTTCAGCATCTACAGAAAGTTTAATGTTTTCAGCATTTCCGGTTGTTTTTTGAATATCGGTCACAATTTTTTTGCCGTTTTTATATCCAATGGCTTCCAGCGTTCCGGGTGTATAGTTTACTTTCCATTCTAAATGCCCGTATTGTTCCATTTTCTTTTTACCTAAACTCTTTTTGTTCAGTAAAAGTTCGACTTCATCACAATTAGAATGTACCCAGACGTCGATTTCTCTGCCTTCCAGTCCAGTCCAGTTCCAATGTGGCATAAGGTGTAAAACTGGCGCACTTCCCCACCAAGATTTTAGATAAAATACATTGTCTTTCGGGAAACCGCAAACATCCATCATCCCAAAATAAGAAGTAACCGATGGCCAGCCGTAAGGTGTTGGTTCTCCGCGATAATCAAAACCTGTCCAGATAAACATTCCTGCCAGATAAGACCTTGAGGCATAAAACTTCCAGCCTTCTTCGATGCTGAAAAAGGTCGGTCGCGGCTTTTTGTCGTAAGCACTTTTATAATGTTTGGTATCATCGGTAAAATAAATCCCTCGGGTTGCAAAAGTCGATCCTTCCTCTGTTCCCATTCCGGGCTGGTTTTTAAAATCATTTCTATGGGCATCGATATCGCCGTTGCCCATATAATTATAGCCCATAATTTCGACTACAGAGGAAATTCCGCTTCTAAAACCACTGCTTATTCCAACGGTAACAGGTCTTGTAGCGTCTAAACTTTTTGCAAATTCCTGCATCACATTTGTAATACGTTCGCCCACGATTCCGCCTTCAATATTCCATTCTTCATTACCAACAGACCAACAGATTATACTGGGATGATTGCGATCGCGTTCGATCAGACGTTTCAAATCGTTCAAATGATAATCGTTAATTCCCATTAAACGGGTTTCATCAATCACCAGCATTCCTAGCTTATCACACGCATCAAGCAGTTCCGGGGTTGGCGGATTGTGGGAACATCGATATGCATTTGATCCCATTTCTTTGAGTTTCTTTATTCTGTAGTATTGTAATTCGTCTGGCAAAGCGGTTCCAATTCCGGCATGATCCTGATGATTATTTGTTCCTTTCAGTTTTACCGGTTTTCCGTTAAGAAAAAAACCTTTTTCAGGATCAAACTTGATCGTTCTGATTCCAAAATTAGTTTCATAGTCATCGACAATTTTGCCTTCTTGCTTAATTTGAGTTATTATACGGTATAAACTTGGCGCATCAAGATCCCACAATAACGGACTTTGTATTTTTATTTTTGAAGTAAAATTGGCAGTTTTATAAAACTCAGGCGCCAATCTGTTTTCAGCAGTACTGGTAACTTCTTTTCCCGAAGCATTAATAATTGTTTGTATGACCTCAATTGCTCCTTTATAATTTCCTTTGTTTTCAATCGTAACCTCGGCAGTAACCTCGGCCGTATCATTCTGAATTGCTGAAGTAACATAAGTTCCATTCGTGATGACATGTAACGGATTCGTTTTTTGCAGGTACACATGTCTGTAAATCCCTGCGCCTTCGTAAAACCAGCCTTCTTCCATCGACGCATCTGCCCGAACAACAATGGTATTTTCGTTACCATAATTTACATAAGCCGTGATATCATATTCAAATCCGTTGTAACCGCTTTCTTCTGTTCCGAGGAAATGACCATTGAAAAATACTTTCGAATTTCTAAAAACGCCATCGAATTTCAGCGTTATAATTTTTCCCTCGTCGCTTTGCGGAATCATGATTTTCTTTCTGTACCAGCCAATACTTTTTTCAGGAAAACCTTTTCCGGACGATTTAAATCCGTGGCTATAACTCGCTTTTTCACTAAAATCCTGTTCTACGGCCCAATCGTGCGGAAGATCTAGTTTTCTCCAGGCACGATCATCAAATCCCGGTGCGGCAGGACCATCTGCAAAACCGGTTTTTGCTAAATACGAAAAGTAACCTTCGGCATGCCCAAAATCCTTTTGAGCATCATACAAATGACCCAACGAAAAACGCCAGTCTTTATCTATTAAAATTAATTCCCGATCTGATTTGTTTTGAGCGAATGATGTAACAGATACCCAAAAGATAAAATACAACAGTATTTCTTTGTGAACAATAATTTTCATAATGCGGTTAATGTAAGCGGTTAGCAAGTATGCATAAAAATATTGCTTTCAGGTTGATTAAAATAATAGTATTTTATCAAAACCTGATGGTATATCCTTTCGTAAGTACAACTGAAAATTAGACTATAAAAAATTTAGAATCATTCTACGGGCTATACTGTGTTAAATTATTCTCTTTTTAATGTAATTTTATCTTGAATTTCAACTACAAAAAGTATTATTATGAGTGTTATTAAAGACGAAAATACGCTTCTTAACACTATTAAGCGCATTGATCAAAAAATTGACAAACTAAACGATCAAAAAATTATTGCTTTTTTTGACTCACTTGGTTTAGATGGAAGAGAAGATATTCCGCCAGCAGCAGATTTCCTGAAATGGGAAACGATCCTTGTTGTTGTACCGAATAGACATATATCGCACGAATTAAAATATTATAAATATTCAATTGCCAGGCTTTCGTTTGTGACCAACCCAAATGCCAAAGAAATTCATATTTTTGATTTTAAAGAATGGGATAATATTACCCGAAACAAGACACAGTTTCAGGTCAGAGAATTATTAAAGAATAGTTTTGGCGGTGTGAGAAATCATGAAGACAGATTGAACTGATTTTATTAATTTGTTTCAGGTTTTCTTTGTTTCAGATATCATGTTGATGAATCTTTGTCAAAGTTTTAAACTTTGACAAAGATGATCACTATAATTAGTAACCTATTTTGATTTCAAAAATCCTGATGAATTTCTGTTCTAATTTCTTCCACTTTCTTTCCTCTTTCCATCTCGAATAGAAAATCAGAATCAGCAGAAACAAACTTACAATTGTAGATGCTTTCCTGAGTCCTCTTCCAAAAAAAAGAAAAAACACATTAATTGCGATTAAACATACTATCGGAAAAAATCTTACCCACAGCAACTGAAACTTACTGTTGGGTTCGATAATGTAGCTTATTTTAACCACATTATCAACATTCTTATATTTTCCTCTTAATACAAAATAGGTTGGTGATGTTGGCGAATTCAAAGTCAAACGAAAGCTTTTATCATCAAAAAGTCCATAGAAAGGCTTTATTCCTCCAAATCGGGGAAATATTCTAAAGAGATTTAATTGTGCGTTCAAAGAACCAATTTCTGTGTTATTTGTTAATCTCGCTCTAAATTCAGATAAACTGAGTTTTGATTCCATTGATCAATTTTGTTTTGAAAGCAATGTTACAGTTTTTTAATGAGTTCTTTTACTCTTGCAAAAATATAATTTGCTTTTTCGTCAAAAACGACCAGATCAAAATCGCTGCTTCCCTCAACAAAATGTCCTTCTTTTTTAGTATCAGAATACACCTTTTCGAAATACAGATCACGTTTTTTTATCCAGTCTAATTGTTCTTTTTTCAATTTTGATTGCTCTTTAGAACTTAATTTTAGTTTCAAATTCCTGTAGGCAACATTCATTAAACTATCAGATTCATTGTAATACTCGATGGCGCAATTTTTCATTCCGCTTCCGCTGTCAACACATTTTTGGTAAGAAGTTTTCAATTTACTGACTGTTTCCATCGTTTGTGCATTACAATTGAATGCAAACAGAATAAAGAATAATAGTATTGATTTTTGGATCATGGTTTCCTTTAAAATTTTATTATTGGTTTGCTTATTTCGAAACAGCAATATACTTAAAGTTTTGATTAGTGTCAATATTTATTGTACAGTCAGTAAACTTTTAATTTTTTCATTCAATGCATTTCCATGAATGTTTTTGGCCAGGATAATTCCGTTTTTGTCAATCAGAAAGTTTAGTGGTACTGATTGAAGTTTATAATCGCCAACAACGGGAGAATTCCAATATTTTAAATCACTTACTTGTGTCCACGGTAATTTTTGCTTTGCAATTGCGGCCAGCCATAGTGTTTTTTTAGTATCCATTGAAACACTGTAAATAGAGAACTTACCTGTGTAAGTATTATTCAGTTTTATTAATTCCGGTTGTTCTTTTATACAAGGTCCGCACCATGATGCCCAGAAATCAATTAATACCAACTCTCCTCTCAAAGAAGAAAGGGCAATATTATTTCCTTTTGTATCCGGCAGATCAATTTCCGGAGCAATGTCTCCAACATCAGTTCCTACGACCTGGGCATTTGAGCTCGTTATAAAACAAAATAAGAATCCTAAAATGAGTACAGTTTTTTTCATAGTTTGATTGTGTTTATTTAGCTGGGGCTTTTTCAATTTACGAGCAAATATAAATTTCTTTATTAAATCTTTCTCTATTTTGTAGAAGTTCCCTCTTCTTCCTCTTAATTTTTTGCTAAATAATCATCTTCTAAATTGGCATATCGGGAAAAGTCGATATATTTGCACTATGGAAAATATAGAAATCTTTAAGGCACTTTCTAACAAGTCCAGATTGCAAATGCTGGAATGGCTCAAGGAACCTGAAATAAACTTTCCGGATCAATTGCAACACGCCGGATTTGAACACGGAGTTTGTGTGGGACAGATACAAGCCAAAGCCGGCTTAACGCAATCTACAGTTTCTGAATACTTATCTATTCTACAACGTGCCGGATTTATTGAATCTAAACGCGTTGGACAATGGACTTACTATAAACGCAACGAAGGTGCCTTTGAAGCACTTAGTAAATTAATTAAATCTAATTTGTAAATTACTATGAGTACAAACAACCTGTTTTCGCCATTTAACTTAAAAACGTTAAATCTTAAAAATAGAATCGTAATGGCGCCTATGACGCGCTCCTTTTCTCCAAATGGAGTTCCAACTGAAGATGTAGCTTCTTACTACCAAAAAAGAGCTGAAGGTGAAGTTGGTTTAATATTATCTGAAGGAACTGTTATTGACAGGGCTTCATCATCCAACGATGCTAATGTGCCGCATTTTTATGGCGATGCTGCCTTAAACGGATGGAAAAAAGTGATTGATGAAGTTCACGCTGCCGGAGGTCAAATGGGACCACAAATCTGGCATATGGGAATCATGGACAATCACCACTCAGGATGGGTTCCGCCGGTTCCTTTTGAAGGGCCGTCAGGATTAAACCGACCTGATTTCAGAAATGGAGTTGCCATGTCTGAAAAAGATATCGAAGACACGATTATTGCTTTCGGAAAAGCGGCTGCTGATGCTAAAAGACTGGGATTTGATACGATCGAAATTCACGGTGCTCACGGATATCTGATTGACCAGTTCTTTAGAGCTGAAACCAATTTGCGTGATGATATTTACGGTGGAAAAACGTTACCTGAACGTAACCGTTTTGCTATTGAAGTAGTTAAAGAAATCAGAAAGCAGGTAGGTAATGATTTTGCTGTTATCATGCGTTTCTCTCAATTTAAACCTTCTGATTATAATTATAAACTGGCTCATAATCCGCAGGAATTAGAAGCGTGGCTTACGCCTCTTGTTGATGCCGGAGTAGATATTTTGCACTGTTCGCAACGCAGATTCTGGGAACCTGAATTCGAAGAGTCTGATTTGAACTTCGCCGGATGGGCCAAAAAAGTAACAGGAGCGCCAACAATTACCGTAGGTTCTGTTGGACTTTCAGGTGATTTCTTTGGTGCATTTGCAGGAGAAAGTTCTCAACCAACCTCTTTAGAAGAATTAAACAGACGTTTCGACAGGGGTGATTTTGATTTAGTCGCTGTTGGAAGACCTCTTCTTTCTGATCCTAATTGGGTGGCTAAAATTAAAGCAGGTAAAACAGACGAACTAAAAGGTTTCAGTAAAGAAGCTTTAGGAGCATTAATTTTAGAATAAGTTTTTATAAAAAGGGACAAAGGTTCAGAGTTACAAAGAGACAAAGTTTTCTTAATTGGACTCAATACAAAAGGGATGAAACTTTATGGTTTCATCCCTTTTTTTCAATATCAAAAATTAACAAAATTTAGAAATTCATTTTTTCAGGTTCAAAGCTGCAAAAGGGCAAAGTTTGTCTGCAATTTTTTTTACCTCTGTGCCTCTGTGCCTCTGTTCCTTTGAACCTTTTTCTGAAGCCAGTTGCGTACTGGTTCATCATAGAATTTCAAACATAAATATGCTATTGTAATACTGGCTAATAAAACTCCGATTCCTAAGACGTAACCGTCTTTTAATGGAACTTTATTATCAATTACCCACGCCATATACCAATAAATCAAAGGATAGTGTATGATATAAATTGGGTACGAAATATCTCCTAATGCTTTACATATCTTAAGAGAAACCGGATTTTTTATTTCTCCTCCTGCTCCAATAGCAACGATTAATGGAAATAAGAAAATAATCACAATAGATTCATACAAACCATTCATCCATAATGTGTTCTCGTCGCCAATTCTTGGAATCGAAAACAGAACAATAATCATAATACTGCAAACCCAGAAAGCTCCTTTTATATGGATTAATTTCCCTAAACGGGAAAGTAAGATTCCTGCAAAAAACGGAAATAACAAACGGGTAAAACCAACATTCATTTGTTCTAAGTTTAAAGACCAGCCACCAATAACGTCTCCTTTAGGTCCAAAAACAGTATAATTAATCAGCATTCCGGCAAATATTAAAACAAAGAATCCTAAAACTTTATTTGAAAATTTACGAAATAATACTGCGTATAAAATATTGGCAATGTATTCGAAAAAAAGTGACCATGCAGGTCCGTTAAGCGGATGCATTTCGCCCCATCCCCTGATTTCCATTGATGGCGGAATTGGAAGCAATGTAAATCCAATTACCATCGTTAAAATCACTTTCCAGACTTCCATTCCTGCTATTTGCGGAAAAACATTCGATGCCTGAAAATAATAAAAGATGGCTCCAATAATCATTCCCATAATAACCATGGGCTGCAAACGGATCAAACGTCGTTTGTAAAATTCCCATTGGCTTAATTTTTCCCAGCGATCATCATAGGCATACGCGACAACAAATCCTGATAAAAGAAAAAAGAAATCGACAGCCAGATAACCGTGATTCATAATTTGCTTGAATCGGCTTCCTTCGTTAAAAGCTTCAAAAATGTGAAAAATAACAACTAAAAGAGCTGCTACTCCACGCAGGCCGTCTAGAATTTCGTAATGCTTTTTTGGTTTAATGTCAATAGAAATTGAACTCATAATTTTTTTGGTGGTTAAAAGGTTAGTTGTTTTTTGTGAAAGTTGTGTTGCAAAATGCAAAATTTAATTACTTAAACAAGGGACAATATACATCTTTCATTTCATTTTTTACATTTCACTTTTTGCATTTTACATTTTACATTTTACATTTTACATTTTACATTTATTGGTGATTCTTAAGCCACTCTAATCTGCGTTGATCCGGCAAATGTGTTACTTTGAAATTTTCGAATTTTACCTCAAAACCTTTTCCGTCCGGTGATGCCGCCATCAAACCTACCATAACCGGAGTATTGTCCTGCAACGGTGCATTTCTGGTCATGATGTAGTTTTTATCGTCATACGAAAAGAAGACCTCAACAGCATCTAATCTTCTCACTACTTTGATCCATACAAATGGCGGTGCTTTTTCTAAAGTAGTCACACTCCAGTCGCTTTTATCGTGCGTAACAACAGTGCTTATATTAAATTTTCCGTCAACAAATTCGACTCCTGTTTTAATGTAGTTTTTCTCGTCGATACGGAGCATTAATCCCATTTGGTCAAAACGGGCAATGTAGTTACCGGTTAATTTTACTTTGGCTTCAAATTCTCCTCCATAAGTGGTATAATAAAACGGTGCATCATCAACCGTAAACCCGTAATGTGAAATACGCCAATAGTCACTATTTGCGGTAACATTCATAATTAAGGCATTGTTTTTAATTTCCCATTTTTCAGGTTCGTTAAACCATTGCATTTTATTGAGGCTTTGCGCCGAAAGGTTCTGCGTTAAAAATAAAACCATCGCACTCAGTACAATTTCTTTCATTTAAATTAATTTAAAAATTAATATTTTATTTTGAACCATTAAGAGATTGAGCTTTTGGCATAAATATTTTTAATTCAACACAACGCTTAATGAAACTTAATATCTTAATGGTAAAATCCTTTTTTTAGGCTTAGCAAACACAAGACTTCTTTTTTTACCATCTCTTAATGGCAAAAAGTATGTTATAAAAGTAAAGCTGCAACTTTTTACACTTGCAGCTTTACAAACCAACCAATTTAGAAATAATGAAATTATTTAAGTGAGAATCCCACTTTAGATTTTATATCTGTCGAAGACGCTCCAACGATCGCTTCAAAAGCTCCCGGTTCAGCAACCCAGTCGTGTTTTTTATCATCAAAAAAGCTCAATGCTGCTTTATCTACTGTAAAAGTTACTGTTTTTTCTTCTCCGGCTTTTAGCGCTATTTTCTCAAATCCTTTTAGTTCTTTTATCGGACGTGGTAATGAGGATTTCAAATCGCTGATATAAAGCTGTACTACCTCTGAACCTTCTCTTGATCCTGTATTTTTAACTTTTACAGAGAATGTAATCTGATCTCCAACAGCCATTTGTTTTTTGTCAGCGGTTACTTTTCCGTATGCAAAAGTGGTATAGCTTAAACCGTGTCCAAAAGAGAATAATGGTTTTGCTTTTTGTTTGTCAGCCCAACGGTATCCAACAAAAATACTTTCGTTGTATTTTACTTCGTCTCCACCAGGAAATTCTCCTAATGCATGAGCTCCGTTATCTGCTAATTTTACAGGGAAAGTAAAAGATAATTTTCCGGAAGGATTTACATCTCCAACCAAAACATTCGCTAAAGCGTTTCCTGCTTCTGTACCTAAAAACCAACCTTGTACAATTCCCGGAACTTCTTTTACCCATGGCATAGCCACAGCATTTCCTGAGATATTTACGAAAACTACATTTTTATTTACTTTAACTAAATCACTAATTAATTTATCCTGACCGTATGGCAAACCTAGTTCTTTACGATCGTGTCCTTCAGCATCCTGATTATCACTTTTATTCAAACCTCCAATAAAAAGAACAATATCAGCGTCTTTCGCTATTTTTAAGGCCTCAGCGGTTAATTCTGCAGGAGAACGTTTGTCTTCTAAACTTACTTTTGCCACTACTCCATTATAGTTACTTGTTGGGTCTCCAACATAACCACGAGCGTAAACGATTTCAGCCTGATTTCCTATTCTTTTCTTTAACCCTTCAAGCGGTGTAATTTCGTATCTTGCTTTAAGCGAAGAACTTCCTCCTCCAACAGTCATCATTTTGATGGCATTTTCTCCAATAACAGCGATTTTCTTTGTTTTAGAAAGATTGATCGGTAAAATATTATTGTTGTTCTGAAGCAGTACAATTCCTTCTTCGGCTATTTTACGGCCAGCATCTGCATGCTCTTGTGTTCCAAAAGAACCAAAAGGTCTGTTTCTGTCCATTGTAGTCAAGAAAGACAAACGTAAAATACGACGTACTTTTTCGTCCAGTTCTTTAGTTCCAACCTGACCTCTGGCGATCATATTCGAATATGGTTTTGCTAAATAATAACTGTCATAAGCGTTGCTTGCACCTTCTGTAAGTCCGTTTGTCCAGGAACCAAACTCCATGTCTAAACCGTTATGAATGGCTTGTTTTGTATCATTAACTCCACCCCAATCTGACACTACAACACCTTTGAACCCCCATTCTCCGCGAAGAATATCATTCAATAAAAATTCGTTGTGGCAACATTGCTGTCCTTTGTATTTGTTGTATGAACCCATAATTGCCCATGCATCACCTTCCTGAACGGCAGCCTTAAAAGCCGGCAAATATATTTCGTACAAGGCACGATCATCAACGATTACGTTTACAGAATTACGTTTTGTTTCCTGATTGTTTAAAGCGAAATGTTTTACGCAGGCGGCCACTCCATTTGCTTGTACACCTTTAATATAAGGAACAACCATTTTTGAAGCCAAGAAAGGATCTTCTCCCATATATTCGAAGTTACGACCGTTTAATGGTGTTCTGTAGATATTAACTCCAGGTCCTAACAATACATTTTTGTTGCGGTAACGAGCTTCTTCTCCAATAGATTTACCATATAATGAAGACAACTCTTTGTTCCAGGTGGCAGAAAGTGCAGTTAATGCCGGAAATGCGATACAAGAGTCATTTGTCCAGCCTGCCTGATCCCACTCGTCCCATAAAACTTCAGTACGAATTCCGTGTGGTCCGTCAGTCATCCAGTTTTCAGGAATTCCCAAACGTGGTACACCAGGTGAACTGAATTTAGACTGCGCATGAATCATGGCAATTTTTTCATCGATTGTCATTCTTTTCAGCGCATCTTCCACACGCTCACTAATTGGCTTTTTATCATCCAGATAAACAGGAACTTTATTCTGTGCACTCACACCGATCGAGCTCAGCAAAAGTAAAACAACAATTGTTTTAACGTTTTTAAACATAACTATTAATTTATTAAGGCATTTTATACAATATAAAAGGTATCGTAAAATCATACAACCCTTTTAATAATACTGTAAAGCTAAAACGTTATAGTTCGTTTTGAATTTTTAAACGAAAAAAAGTAGTGAAATAAAAAACCAAACGATTGATTTTCAGTTAAATAATCAAAAAATACAGATAAAAAAAGTAGTGATTTTAAAATAAAAATTTAGATTTTCAAAGAAATTAAACCAATTTTCATGACCATTTCTTCAAAATCATTTCGCGAAACTGCCGCTTTATTTCTTGCTCTGGTACGATAATTATAAATTGTACTTAAAGAGTAACGAAGGAAGGCAGCAATTTTTACACTGTCATTAATTCCTAACCTGATCAAGGCAAAAATGCGAAGTTCTGTGTTGAGTAATTCTCCCTGTTTTAAAACGATTTGCTCTTCCTTTATTAAAAGTGCATTGAAGTCTTTTACAAATGTTGGATATAAATTCAGAAAGATAATATCAAAGTTCTTATACAATTCTTCGAGTTCATTATCTACCAAAGTAGTTGATTTTAGCATTTTATAGATTTCATCAAACTGCTTTGCATTTGCCTTTTTATTTAAAATAATGCGATAATTTTCTAACTTATTGATGTAGGTGGAACAAAGGCTGAAAAAATGTGCTATATATTCTTCCTTGATATGATTGGATTCTGATAATTGTGCATTACGTTCGTGCAGCTGATTGTTGGTTTCTGTAATGTCTTTGTTTAGTTCTGCTAATTTTTGACTGGTTTCATAAAGTTCTCCTCGTATTCTGGATACTTTTTTCATTTGTTTGTACACATAAATAATGGCAACAATCAAAAATACCGAAAGCAGACTGATACACAAAAGATACAATTGCAATTCGGTTTTTCGCTGCGCTTCTCTCTCCAGATACACCGTATTAATGATCGAATATACCTGCGACATTAAAAGCGTACGAAACTGAACGTTACAATAAAGCGCATCTTCAACAGCTGATTGTGTTAGTTTATACGCCATATCGACATCGCCAATTTCGTAAAAAACCTGTGCTAATTCCTGAAGTGATGCATTGTCTTTGTTGGCGTTTTTTAAATCTGAAGTAGCCGAAAGCGCATAAAATTTCTTTCTGGATTCTAATTGATGTGTTGCCTCATAAATACTGCCTAAAAGATAGGTAATCATAGCGTATTGCGGATTATCTTCTTTGATATGATCAAATAATTGCAATAATTGCTTTTCAGCAACAGCAAGTTTTTTTTGAGATATAACTTGCTGAATCTTCGTAATTTGATAATTGAGTGTATTGGGTTCTAAAACAGTCAATAAGGAATCGCGATATTTTCTTATCTGCTGAATGTATTTTACATCATAGCTATTGGCGGCATAATGCTCAAAAAACTCGCGATACGCTACATAATAATTTTGCAGTAAAGATTTTGATAACATCTTTGTATCAATGCTTTTTAAAAGAGCTTCAGATTCACGGTATTTCCCCGAAGAAGAATAAAGTGTCGCCAATTGCAGATTTGCCAGATTTAACAGCGCTATGTTCTGAAGTTCGGTCGCAATCTTCAAATTCTTTTTTACATAAAAAATGGCCGAATCTGAATTGAATTTTTGATATTCTGTATATAAAGTCTTGTTGTAATTGTACTCTTGTTCTTTGGTTAAATCATCAGACTTGATTTTTTTGAAATTTAAAATACGTTCTTCCTTAAGCCGAACATAATGTTCTTTATTTCTTAGAGCGTCATTTAGCTTAGATAAAATAGTATCCGTATTGTCCGCTGAATATGCGGGACCAACTAAAAGAACGAGAATAAAAAACAAAAGATAATTTTTCAAAACAATTACAGCTATAATGAGACCTACAAATATAAGAAAGTGTGAATACAAAAATGAATTATTTACTAAGTCGCAAATTTTGAATTTCGTAACAAAAATTAAGAAAAAAAGACTTTATTAAAAAAATAAACACATTTACACGAATAGGATTTTGTAAATTTGATTGTGCTCAGTTTCTCTAATCTAAACTATATACCATGCCTCATTTTATTATTGATTGCTCAGAAAATGTAATTCGGTTAAAATCTGCAGATGACATTATGCAGGATGTTTTTAATGCAGCATTATCAACCGGTCTTTTTGATGAATCTGAGATTAAGGTTCGTATTAATCCGTTTTCGTATTATAACAACGGAAATTCCCTAAAAGATTTCATTCATGTTTTCGGATATATTATGGAAGGCCGAAGTACAGATCAAAAAGCACATCTTTCGAAAGTAATTGTTTCTAAACTGAATAGAGTACTTCCTGAAGTTCCGGTAATTTCGATTAATATAAAAGACTTTGAGAAGGCAAGTTATTTTAATAAAACAATGATTTAAAAAATAACAACTGCTGTTTTCCATAAGCAGTAACTAATTTATTGCCACAGATTAAAAGAATTAGAAAGGTTTTTTTTTGTTTGGAAATTACCCCAATCATTGTCATCCAACTTTCCTCGGGATGACAAAAATGTGGAAAATGCTTGGGGTAAAAGCTTTGTCAAAGTTTAAAACTTTGACAAAGCCCAAAAGATCTATACTCTTCACTTTCCACTTTTCACTTTCCACTTTTCACTTTTCACTTTTCACTTTTCACTTTTCACTTTTCACTCTTCACTTTTCACTCTTCACTTTTCACTCTTCACTCTTCACTCTTCACTTTTCACTCTATTTAACCGCAATCGGTGCTGCCAGACAACTTTCCGGAATATCAAAAGCATTGACTAGCGAAACGGCGTCCGGACGTATGTCCCAACAAAGCTGGTTGACCATTTTACGGATTGCTTTTGTTTTTACGGCTTCCATATAACCGTCTTCAAGATACCAGGCTTTATTTTTTTCTATCTGCGAAAGTGCATACAAATGATTCAGTTTTGTTAATATCTCTTTTGATTTTATGTCTTCGACTTCCTTAATTGCCAACTGAAATTGCTCCAGAACAACTCTCTCCAGATAAGCCTGAGCGACATCGATCATTTGATGCTGCACAACATTAAAGGCATCGTAAGGTTCTAAACCGCCATCGACCAGTTTTTTGATACGTCGTGCCGCTGATGCGAGAATTGTTTTTTCTCTATGAATAAAAGCCTGCAAATGAAACTCTTCATCTAATAAATGCTCATCGTCTGTTTTGCGGGTTGCAATTGGATTTTTTTCTGTAATGGCTGTTTTGGCGTTTTCGTACACATAACTAATAATGCCTGCAGCTCCCATTTCGCCAAACGCTTTTCTGAATTCAGACAGACGATTTTTGGCAACCAACTGCATCAAAACAGTATTATCACCTTCAAAAGTGGTGTATATTTCAGTATCATTTTTTAAAGCATCAATTCTGTTTTCAGACAGATATCCTTTTCCGCCAATAGCTTCACGGCATTCCTGCAGAATATCTCTTGTACTCCAGGTCGAATAGGATTTCATTCCAGCCGCCAAAGCTTCAATTTCCTGCATTTCTGCTTCGGTTTTATTTAGAAAACGATTCGTCAGGTATTGCAAAGCAAAATGAACGGCGTAGGTTTTTGCCAATGGTGGAATTAATCTTCTTTGGTGCATTCTGTAATTTAAAATCGGAACTTCAGATCCGCCTTCCGGGCCAAATTGTCTGCGTTGATCGCTATAGCGGATCGCTATTGTTAATCCGGATTTGGCTGCAGCCAAAGCAGAACGCGGAATCCCGATTCGCCCTCCAACCAAAGTGCCTAACATGGTAAAGAAACGTCTGTTATCACTCGGAATCGGACTTTCGAATTCACCTTTATCATTTACAGAAGCAAAACGGTCCAGCATATTTTCTTTCGGAATCACTACATTATCAAAACTAATCGTTCCGTTATCCACTCCGTTTAATCCCATTTTATGTCCGCAATCCCCAATCTTAATTCCGTTTAACGTATTTCCATTTGTATCCCTTAGCGGAACGATAAAAGCATTTACGCCATAATCGTGGCCTTCTATAATAAGTTTAGCAAAAACAGTCGCCATTTGTCCGTGAACAGCGGCATTACCAATATATTCCTTTTGCGCATTTTTGTTTGGAGTATGAATCGTAAAGGTCTGATCGTTGTGATTGTAAGTTGCTGTAGTTTCAAGCCCTTTTACATTTGAACCATGATGTGTTTCTGTCATCGCAAAACATCCCGGAATTTTTAGCGAACCAATATCTTTCAGGTATTTGGCATAATGTTTTTCAGTTCCTAACGACTGAACGCTCATTCCCCAAAGTCCAAACTGAACACCAAATTTTATTACCAGACTTAAATCGTGATAACTCAAGGTTTCCATAATCGCAAAATAATCGGCTATGTTTTCTCCTCCGCCATGTTGTTTTGGATACGCCATATTACCCAGATTTTCATCGGCTAATATTTTGCACCAATGATACACAGTTTGGCGATATACATTGATATCAGTCGAAGTTTCATAAGCAAATTCAGGTCTCGAAATAACTGATTTTACTTTGTTGATTATAGCCGCTTCTTTACCATTTAGAATGGCTGTTATTTTTTGAATATCAAAATCAGTATTGGTTTGGGAGTTTGCCGTAAAAGAACCGGCTTTTGTTTTAAAATTCTGAAGCGCTTCTTCGCCTAAAATTCCGAGATCATTCTCTAATTTTATAAAACTGGATTGCAAGGTCGAAATGTCGATGTCTTTTTCTGATAGTGCTACCGCAATATCAAAAATTGATTTTATGTCTTCTTTATTCTGAATGCTTTTTTCGATATCTAGTTTCCATTGCGTGAGTTCACTTCGCGAAGGCGGATTCGAGATATCTAATCTTGAAAGAAGCAGTTGTTTTTCTTCGGGCGAAAGCCAGCTTAAGTCACTGATAAATTTCTGAATGGTGGCAAACTCTTTCTGAGTCAGTAAATCATCAGACCACACTAAATAAAATAACGGTATAAAGGCTTGAAGTTTGGTATTTTTCATATAAATAGTTGTTCAGTTTGTTTTTGTTTTTTGCCAATCCCGATAGTTCCCGGGGTCACAGATTAAAAGTTTTTTTTTAGTCACGAATTCACTAATTTTTTCAATTCATTTACACAATCATTCGTGACTTCGCGGCTATTTTTTTTAAGACACAGAAACTAATCTTTAATCTATACAATCTGTGGCATTTTTTTTCATTCTTTTTATTGCATAAAAAAGCAATAAATGAAAATAGTCATTCTTAATTAAATATCCTGTTAAGATTGTGGTAATTTTAATTCTAAGTAGTGAAAGAGAAAAAAAGTCTGCAATGAATTGTACTAATTTTCAGGAATTAATGATTACAATGTATTTCTATAGCATCTGTAAATTAATTTCTATGCTTTAATAATAGCCACGAATAATAGTGGCAAATGGATTAAAAAAATCGGAAAAATGAGTGCAGTTCGCAGCAAACATATTTATAACAAAAAACAGGAACGAAGCTAATCATTCCTGTTTTACAATATCCTAAAGATTCCGGTAATTTATATTTTAAAAACCACTAAAAAATATAAAAAACATATTATTTAGAATCTTTGGATAGTATGGCGAACTTTTGCTTCATTGCAAAAATATGATGTGAATTAAAAACCAAAACTGCCAGAAAAACAATTCCGTAGGCTATGATCTGGATCAGTCCAAATTGCTCTTTGTATAAAAACATAGCCAAAAGAAAAGCGATCATCGGGTTAATATTCAAAAGCATTCCAACAGTCGAAGAATTGATTCCTGAAAGTGCGTATAAATTAAGGAATAAAGGAAAGATAGTAAACAGAATGGCAATGGTTTCGATACAGAAATAAAATTTAAACTCTGTTGGAACCGGCCCGCTGTACGATGGAAAAAAAGGCAATAAGAACAAAGCGATCAAAGTAATATGAAACGTCAGGACTAAAAATTTATCGAACCCTTTATTGACTCTCTGGCTTACTAAATAACAAGCATAAGAAAGACCTATAATGATACTGAAAAACATATCTGTAATATTTGCATAAGACAAAAGCATGCATCCGGAAATACTTAATCCAACCGCGATCCATTGTGTTTTACTTAATTTTTCGTGCAAAATAAAATAAGCCAGTAATGTGGTTAAAATCGGGCAAACCAAATACGCCAAAGAAGTGGCTTTTACGCTTACATGGTTCATCACATAGATAAACGTAAACCAGTTTGTCATGATAAAAAGACTGCCTCCAATATTCAATAAAACAGTTTTGCGTTTTTCAGCTGTTGTCAATCCTTTAAAGGTTGCAATCGCTTCTTTTATTCTTTTTCTTTTAAAAGTAAAAGCAATAAGCAACATTAGCGCACTACAGCTAAACACACGATAAAATAAAATATCTAAAGAAGCATACTCATGTATTGGTTTTAAAACCAAACTGAAAAATCCCCAGATTACAAAACAGGTGATGGCAGCTATGTAGTATTTTGTTGTTTTCACGACTATTGTTTTTGATTTTCTTATTCAAAGCAAATTTCTAAAAAATAAAATAGCAATACAGATACAGTTTTAGTAAATTGCACCATAACAGTTTTTTTTTCTAAGTTGTCAGGATTCTAAATGACCAATTGAATTACAACTGACAATATCTCCCGATAATTATCAGGATTTATTAAAAACCAAATATTATCTTTCTATGAAAAACTCGAATTACTTGTATCTGCAGTTTGCTGACCGAATCGAAAAGCAAATAAAATCAGGGGTTTTGAATGTTGGCGATAAACTTCCTTCGATCCGTGAAGTCTGCGCTGAAACAGGTTATAGCATGAGTACGGTAAGTAAAGCGTATTACGAAATTGAAAGCCGGTCTCTGATTGAATCCCGACCACAATCTGGTTATTATGTGAGTAATATTTCGGCTAGAACAATTCCTGAACCTTCACCAAGTAGTCCTGTTTTAAAATGTATCAATATTGACAGAGAGGACTTGATCGATCAGGTTTATGGCAATATGACTGATCCTAATATTACGATGCTTTCTTTGGGTTTTCCTTCAAATGAACTTCTTCCTATTGCCAAATTAAACAAAGGAATGGTTCAGGCTATGCGAGAACTCCCTAATAGCGGAACGAGTTATGAGCAGGTAAAAGGCAATCCGAATTTGAGACGCGAAATTGCCAGATGGTCCTTTACCTGGGGAGGATCACTAACAGAAGAAGATATTATAACAATGCCGGGCTGCACAAGTGCAATATCACATTGCTTAATGACATTGACTAAGCCCGGCGATACAATTATTACAGAAAGCCCTGCTTATTTTGGGATTTTGCAATTGGCCAAATCATTAGGATTGTATATCATGGAACTGCCTACTAATATGACTACGGGAATAGAGTTAGAGGCGCTAAAAAAAGCACTTTCGTCTAAAAAGGTGAAACTTTGTTTACTGATGAGCAATTTTAGTAATCCATCCGGAAGTATGATGCCTGCTGAACATAAAATAGAAGTTGTGAGACTAATGGAGTTTTATAATATTCCGTTGATTGAAGATGATATTCATGGTGATTTGTACTTTGGCTCTAGCCGACCAACAAATTGCAAGACGTATGATGAAAGCGGAATCGTACTTTGCTGCAGTTCTGTTTCTAAAACACTGGCTCCGGGATATCGCGTGGGCTGGGTTTCGCCGGGAAAATTCAAAAAACAAATATTGCGAAATAAAATTTACCATTCGCTCTCCTCACCCACTATCACGCATCAGGTTGTGGGGGATTTTCTTAAAAACGGGCGATATGAAAATCATCTTAGAAAAATACGCCAGATCTTAAATCATAATTGCAATAATTATATCAATACTGTCCTGGAATCTTTCCCAAAAGGAACAAAAGTGAGTCAGCCTCAGGGTGGTTTTTTCCTTTGGATCGAACTTGATAAAAGTATTGATACAGCGGCGTTCTATCATCTGGCAATGCAGCACCATATTAGTATTGCGCCGGGAAGAATCTTTTCTTTTCAGGATCAGTTTTCTAATTGTATGCGCCTGAGTTTTGGTTTACCGTGGACTAATGAATTAAGGGAATCCATACAAATTTTAGGACGATTGCTTCACAGATGATCTAAAACTCATTCAGTGAAAAAGCCAGACAATGCTTTTAAAGGCACTGTCCGGCTAACAAATTGAAACCAAAATCAATTTAAATTATAAAACAAAGTAAGCGTTGTTTTCCGCTTTTTTAAATTCGGGTTTAAGATCGAATTCTTTGATAATGTCAAATTCGCTTTGATACTCGTTCAACATCTGCATTAAATTCTTTTCGATTGTATTCGAAATAGTCGTTACAGGAGTATCTGTTGGTCTGTTTTCGAATGGATCCTGTAAATGGATTGCCATTTTTTCGATCAGAAAAAACATTCCTGCAATTACTGTAATCAACGGAATGGCAAACCAGCTCAACAAACTAATCAAACCAAAAGGCAATAGCAAAATAAACAAACACAATGTCATTCTGATATACATACTATAGGTTGTTGGAAAAATAGTGTTTTTAATACGCTCACATTTTCCCATTGCATCACACAATCTGGTTAACGTTTTATCAATTTCTACTTGCTGATAAGCATTTAGCCGTTTGTCTTTTCTGGCAATTCTAAGATCTCTGGCGTGCAGCAATAATATTGCGTTTGGAATATTCTGATGATTTTTTACAAAATTCACTTCTTCTTCACTAATCAAATCTTTGATTGGTTTTATAGCATCTTTGTTACGCAAAGCCTGACCTAAACTGTAACACCATGCGATTTGTCTTTTAGTAAAATTTTCTTTGAACTCATTTGCTTCTACAGAAAATTCAGGATCTTTATAAAAAGTCAGCATTTGTCTCACTAACGTTCTCGATTCATTGACAATCGATCCCCAAATAATTCTCGCTTCCCACCATCTGTCGTATGCCTGATTAGATTTGAAAGCTAATAATAAGGATATAATTGTACCTACCATTGTAGGTATTGCAATTGGAATATCAACGGAAACATTGATAAAATAATGATGAAAAATTTCAAATAATATAGTGTATGCCATTACCAAGCCTAATTCTACTTTAATTTTTCCGAGAACGTACTTCATTGGAATTCTTTTCTTTAATAACATATTTTTCGGTTTAAAAATTAAACTTGTCTTTTTTTAGCAGGAATTAGTTTTTAAACCAATTCTTCATACAGCGATAAGACCGGAAGTCCCAGCTTGTCGTTTACATTTTCTTTCTTCGTTTTTTTGAATTTGATTTTTTCTCCTTTACGGGTTTCTACCAATAAATCGATGTCGTATTTTGAAATTGCCTCTGTTAAGTAAGGAGCAAATTTTTCGTAGTTGTCATCGAAATTAGACGTTTGGCTTACAATTTCGAATGAAAAGTTGTCATTCAAAAATTGCTGAACATCTTTGACATGCATATTCGCATGCGCGTTTTCGATATAAAGTGCTTTATTGAAATCTTCTTTGAATCGCTCTGAACCTAAATGTAGAATTGGACATTTTTGATTTCCCGCCAATTGCACAAGGTATTGGTGAATTCTTTTTGTTTCTTGTTTATAAGAATGGGTAAGAATTACTAATTTTACCGAGAAAACATCAATAATGTGTTTGAAAATCGGAGAAGAAAGTCCGTATTGATTGTGTATTTTTATTTTACAATTTGGAGTATGTTCGATAATATATCGACATGTTTCAAGTACTATTTCCTGACTGGCGGTTAGTCCGGTGCGCATTTCGCGTAAATAGCTTGATGATGAAAAAGTATCTGGAGCATCTGAAACCATCATTAAAATGATTTCACAACCTGATGATTTTGATTGTTTTACTGCAGATTTTACAGCACTAATAGTATCATCTTTTAAAGTCGTAGGTATTAGGAAATTTTTCATATGTATAATCGTTTAGTTTATACATACAAAATAACTTCACCAAAATTAGAGGGGTCTTAATATAAAATTAGATCTTTCTAAGAATCAACATTAGAATTTTTAATATTGATCTTCTTTATTTTCGACTTTTTAAAAATAATAGTTACAATTGTTCCTTTATTCTGCTCTGACTGCACTTGTATTTCACCATCGTGCATGCGGATAATTTTTGAGGCCAAAGGAAGCCCTAGACCATAACCTATATATTTAGTCGCAATTTTGCCTCTAAAAAATGGTTCGTATAAATGCGGAATATCTTCTGGCGGAATACCGATACCGATATCATTAATGGCAATTTTAATCATTTCCTGATTGGCTGAAAGCGTTACGAACACTTCATTATTATCAGAATATTTGACACCGTTTGTAATAATATTATTGATTGCAAGCTCTAAAAGGGGTTTATTACAAGGAATTAAAAGTAAATTAGAATCGTTTGGAGCGAAGTTAAGTTTTATACTCACCCGATTGTCCGGATAAATTTTGTCCAGATCCGATTTTACGTCCATTAACAATTCATCGATTCTGGCAATGTCCAGTACCTGTTTCTTGCCATCGTAACCTGTTTGGGTTAACTTTAATAAACTTTCTGTCAGATTTCCTAATTTGGATGCCTGCCCGTAAATATTCTCTAATGACTGAATGTATTCCGGAACTTCTCTTTCTTTAAGAAGCATAATTTCAGACTCGGCAATAATCGTTGTTATTGGCGTTTTTAGTTCGTGAGAAGCATTGTTGATGAAATTAGCCTGAATTTCGAAAGAAGTTTCCAAACGATCCAGCATATCATTAAAAGTTTCTGTCAGATCTGAAATTTCATCTGAGTTTTTTACTTCCGGCAATCTGTTATGAAGATTAGAAGCACTGATTCTGTTTACTTCTTTGGTAATTCGGGCAACCGGATTAATTACACGTTTCGCCAGGAAACGTCCCAAAAAGAAAGCAAGAAACACAAAACCTATACCTCCAAAAAGCATGATTTTTACGATATAAATTGTTGTTGTTGGACCTTTTTGATCGCGGGCACCAACAATTACAATATATCTCTGCCCATTCTCTGTAAAAACCTGACCTAAATAATACTTGTTATTTATCTCAAAAAAGTCTTCACCCGTTTTTAGAACATTGGTATAAAACTCATTTGGTAAATTTAAATTTGTATTATAATCAAAACTGTTGGCGCTGTTTATTTTAAGGACAAACTCTTCTTCTTCGATAAGTTCTTCAAGACCGTTTTTTTTCAGGTTTTTATAATACTTGATTTTTTCAGGATCTTTTTGAAAATGAATTGAAGCCACAATTTTAGCCCTGTCTTCTAATCGTTTAAGAAAATGGTACCGGTTGTTTTCCTGAAATAAGACAAAAACGACAATACACAATAACAGTGTACTAAACGTAGAAAGTGCTACATATGTAAAAGTAATTTTTTTTCTTATATCCATTTTATGGCTTTATGACATAACCTAAACCTTTCATGGTATGAATAAGTTTGGTTTCAAAAGGTTTATCTATTTTTTTTCTTAAATACGTAATATAAACATCCACAACATTGGTATTCATATCAAAATTAATATCCCAGACATTATCCAGAATCTGATCACGGGAAACGATTCGTCCGCTATTTTTAGCCAGGTAATATAGTAATTTAAATTCTTTTGCCGTTAAAACTATAGATTCGCCATCTCTTTTTACTGTTTTAGCGCGTGCATTAATCTCTAAATCGCCTACTGTTATGCTATCAATTCTTTCTGTATCCTGATGCGCTCTTCGATGCAAAGCATTGACTCTCGCATCCAGTTCTCCAAATTTAAAAGGCTTAACCAAATAATCGTCCGCACCTGCATTAAGTCCGGTTACAATATTTTCTGAAGTTCCCAGTGCTGTCAAAAGCAAGACCGGAACAAAATTCTTGCCGGCACGTAATCTTCTGCAGATTTCAATTCCGTTAATATCAGGTAACATTACGTCTAGGATGACAACGTCAAAATTATAATTATGGAGCATTTCAAGAGCAGTTTTGCCATCCATTGCTACACTAACTTCATTATTGTTTTCAGCAAATCCTTTTCGTAAAATCGATAAAAGATTTGGTTCATCTTCAACTATAAGTAATTTCATATTATTAATTGGATTAATAACAAAAATAGGGATTGAGTTTAAAAATAGAAATTAGAATCTTATAAATTATGATTTAATTAAGAACAATAGACTTTTACTGGTCAAAAAAAAAAAGCATCCACGAATGTGAATGCCTTTGTATTTTTTAAGAATGATTATTTGGGGAGAAAAACTATTTTTTAAAGTTAAAACTTAACACAGCACCAAGTCCAAATTGAAAAGTAGAAACATAATCGTCAACCGCAACTGGTCCGTACCAATATGTCCAATAATAACTCTCACCAACTGCTGCCGACATCGATTGCAAATAGGCATTAATATTTACAGAAACTGATGAAGCAGTTTTAATCTTTACCCCGCCCTTTACATCCCAGGCAAAATAAGTACCACTTCCTCCCTGAGGTGTTTCTACAATCCCAACTCCAGCTCCTGCCCCTAAATAAGGCAATAAATTTGATTCTGTATCAAAATAATGGGTATAACCTGCCAAAATAAAATTAAAGGCACCTTTATCATTTCCAGCATTAATTTTAATACCTGCCGGATTATAAAAAGGAATTTTAGTATCCGTTCTTAAATATTTTAATTCGACTGAATTATTTGTAGAGAAAAGTATTCAAAACCTGCTCCATATTGAAAACCGTCTTCAATCGTAGCAGAATAACCATCATAATCGATCTTATCCGAAAAATTGTAACCACCATACAAATTAAGAGAAAAAGACCTTGCATCTTGTGCGTTCGCCCCTATCGCCGACAGGAAAAGAACCAATAAAAAACTGTACCGTTTTATAATGTTTGTTTTTGAAGTTAATTGAATTCCAAATTTAAGTTTTTTCTTTATAAAACTAAATATTTTTTAAAGATAAAATTCGTACACAAAAACCATAAAAACCTAACAAACAATTAATTAAAAATTAAAATGTTTCGCCGGCATTCAAATAAAACCCTTTAGAATTATTCCCCCATGCGTAATCTACAATTAAGTTTGTCCGCGTTTTTTTATCGATTAAAATGCGCAAACCAACTCCAACAGCAGGTTGAACTGAGTTGAAAAGTGAAATTTTATTGTCAATATTGCTCGCCGTTACAAAATTGGTAAAAACGGTTCCGCTGAACATCTGATCGCAGGTAATTGGAAACCTGAATTCTGTTGAAAGATATACTAAACCATCTCCTCTGAATAATCCTTGTGTATATCCTTCCCCGCTGCGGCTTCGTTGATCCCAGCCAATGGCGGGTAAGTTTAAATACGGCACTTTTCCTCTGGTCACAAATTGTCCGTATGCCCAAATCGCCAAAATATATCTTTCGTTCTTGCTTGAAACCGGAATAAAATGCCGGTATTCTGCATACAAAACATTACTATATTGCTGGTTATTGAACAAAACAGGATTAAAACGATAATTGATATTTGCAAACCATCCGCGGGTCGAATTTACCTGATTGTCTCTGGAATCATAAACCAAATTAAGACTCATGCCGCTTAAAAAATATTCTAAATTATCAAACCCATGTTCCTGACTGTACGTATAATGATAGGTATATTTTGCATTTTCGACATCTAAATCCTTATCATTAATACTCGAATACCAATCTAAATTTACTCCTCCTCCCACATAAAAATTTTTAGCAACCTCAAAAGATACGGTCTGGTGAAATTTGAAATAATCATAATCCATAGGCTGTGCAATAGAATCAATACTAAAATGATTTTGTTTGCTGTGATGCGGGATTATATCCGTCCCAAGTCCGTAATTGGGCTGAGAGAAAATATACAGCCGGTAATCTCCGCTCAGGAAAATTCTGTTGTTATTGAGCAGGATATTATTTTTGACGTTTACAAGCCACTGCTTTTTCGTAGTATAAGTAATCCCCAAATTGGCGATAGAATATTTGTCTGATGCTTGTTTGCCTTTGAATGTATATTGGGCAACTCCGCCAAAAAAGAATCCGGTCGCAGGCTGGGAACCTATTGCGGGAATAACCAAAAAGAAATTGTTTTTCGTGGGTTTAACAGCAGATACAGTATCTTTCTTTTTAAAAATTTCAAGAATGGTTTTAGGAGGACATATTTCTGAGTTATTATTTTCAGTTTGTCCTGCTGAATTGAATGAAATAAAAAAGAGTAACCATAGGATTTTATATTGATTGAAGTAATTATTTTGTAAAAATCCTACCATTTGAAAGTTTTAATTTTTCGAAAAACTCTTTAATCACTATGTAAATATATGTCTTATTTTCAATAGTTTAAATAAATTAAATCAGATTTTACCCCAATAAAAAAGCCGCCAGTAAAACTGACGGCTTTTAGAATATATTTCAAAAAAAATTATTTCGTGATAAACTTAGGATTTATTAAGTTGTCTAAAGAATAAATTTCATCCCATTTTTCCTGAGTGATTAATTTTCTTTCCACCACAACAATTTCGTGAACGCTTTTATTCATTTTTAAGGCTTCACCGGCAATACTGGCACTTATTTCGTAACCTAAAATAGGGTTTAATTGCGTTACAATACCAATACTGTTCATCACCATATTATAGCAATGATCTACATTAGCTGTGATTCCGATGATACATTTATCAATTAAAGTCTGAATTGCATTAGAAAGATAATCTAATGAGGTAAACATGGCAAAAGCAATTACAGGCTCCATTACATTCAATTGCAATTGTCCCGCTTCAGCAGCCATAGTAACTGTTAAATCCTGACCAATAACATAAAAACAAGTCTGGTTTACGACTTCCGGAATTACAGGATTTACTTTTCCCGGCATAATAGAAGATCCTGGCTGACGTGCCGGCAAATTGATTTCGTTGAAACCAGTTCTTGGTCCTGAACTCAATAACCTTAAATCGTTACAGATTTTAGAAATTTTTACAGCAGTTCTTTTCAATGTCCCCATAATCTGAACGTAAGCTCCGGTATCAACAGTAGCTTCAATTAAATCCGGCGAAAGCGTTAAAGGAATCCCAACTTCTTTTGCTAAATAGTTCACACAAATTTCAGGATATCCTTCCGGTGCGTTTACTCTTGTCCCAATTGCTGTTGCTCCCATGTTGATTTCTAACACCAGGCTTTGCGCTTCTTTTAACCTTCTTACATCCTCGCCTATAGTTGTTGCGTAAGATCTGAATTCTTGCCCTAAAGTCATAGGAACCGCATCTTGCAATTGCGTTCTTCCCATTTTCAAAACACTTTTAAATTCTTCTCCTTTAGCAGCAAATGCAACTTCTAAACCTTCCAGTGTTTTAATAAAACTTTCCATTTTAAGGTAAAGTGCAATTCTAAAAGCTGATGGATAAGCATCGTTTGTAGATTGAGAACAGTTAACATGATTATTCGGGTGCAAGAAGTTATAATCTCCTTTTTTATGTCCCAGATATTCTAAACCAATATTAGCAATCACTTCATTGGCGTTCATATTAACGGATGTTCCTGCTCCTCCCTGAATCAAATCGCTTACAAATTCCTGATCAAATTTACCGGCAATAACCTGATCACTTCCGTAACAGATTGCTTCGGCAATTTTAGGGTCAAGTGCTCCGCAATCTTTGTTTGCTAAAGCCGCTGCTTTTTTTACATATCCCAAAGCTTTTATAAATAAAGGCTCTTTTGAAATTGGAATTCCTGTAATATTGAAATTCTCTACAGCTCTGAAAGTTTGGATACCATAATATAAATGATTAGGAATATCTAATTCCCCTAAAAAATCATGTTCTTTTCTTGTTGATCCCATATAATATAAGTGTTACGTTTTAACTTAAAAATCAGTGTAAAGCTACAGCAAAATACTATTATAATAAAACATTTTAAATTAAATATTAATAAGTTTTTCTAAAAATAAAGCCTTAAAATTAAACACTTGACATTTTAAGGCCTTAAAAATATCATATTCATAAAAAACAGGCCTTAAAAAAACGTCTTAATTTATAGGATGACACAAGAAATATGTTCGTTTTGGCACGGAAAACAAAATTTTCACAATGCAAAATTAATGCGATTTCGTACAGTATTAATCCAAGGTAATTATTATCTTTTCAGCCTCAAATAATCATCAAAAATTACCTTGAAAAAAGAGTCTGAATATTTCCTTGATAAAGAATACAATGCCATTATTTATGACAGAGATAGTGCGAATTTCAAGGATTTTGAATGTTGCGTCTTCAATAATTGTAATTTCTCTGCCTGTACTTTCTTAGCAGTTACTTTTATCGATTGCGTTTTTAATGATTGTATCTTTAACGAAGCCAAGATAAACTACGTAGCTTTTAGAACGGCTACTTTTAATCGCTGTGAAATCAAGGAAGTGAATTTTGCCATGTGTGACAAACTCATTTTTGAAGTTCATTTTTATGATTGTATTCTGGATTTTTCTAAGTTTTATACCTTAAAGATTAAAGGTACAACGTTTAACAATTGTAGTTTAATTGCCGTTGATTTTATGGCTACAGACCTTACAAGTGTTCTTTTTGATAATTGTGACTTATACCGCTCAGAATTTGACAAAGCAATCGCTAACAAAGCGGATTTTAAAACAAGTTACAATTATACGATTGATCCATCTAAAACTAAACTGAAGAAGGCTGTTTTTGCTTTGAAAGAAGTAAAAGGTTTACTGTTTAAGCATGATGTGATTGTGAGTTAAGAGAATAAAAAAACCAGTATAAAACTGGCTCTTTATTACTATCTTTTTTTTCAATATTACAATTGTTTCTCCATCACATAATCTTCCATCAGATAACCATTTCCGATTTCAATATCAACTTCTTCTTTTATTTCGAAACCTATTTTTTTATAGAAACCTAAAGCAGTATTGAATCGGTTTACGTTTAATAATAATGATTTTGAGTTATTTTCTAAAGCTAATTTTCCAATTTCATCAATCACTTTTTTACCAATTCCTTTTCCCTGGGTTTCCGGCAAAAGATAAATTTTATGAATTTTAGTTATGGCTTCTCCATTATAATGATGTTCAATTCCGATAAACCCAATATTAGTTTCATCTTCATCAATCATATAAAACAATTGTACTTTTTTATCGTATTGATCAGCCAGGGCTTCAGTAGAATAAAAAAGCCCCAACATATAATCCAGCTGTTCTTTTGACAGAATTTCACCATAAGTAATGGGCCATGTAATATTTACTATATTCTGAATTTGCTTAATATCGTTTGTAGCTGCTGCTGTAATCGTAATCATATATATCTTAAAATACTTTTTATTATTTAGTAAAAATTTGGTTTTCCTGTTCGCTTACGCGGATGAAAGTCGTTCGTTTAGTCAATTCTTTTAATCGCGAAGCACCTACATAAGTACAAGTGCTGCGTAAACCGCCCAGAATATCCAATACAGTATCGATAACATTTCCTCTAAAAGGAACCTGAACCGTTTTGCCTTCGCTCGCTCTGTATTCTGCAACGCCGCCAACGTGTTTTTCCATTGCAGTTGTGGAACTCATTCCGTAGAATTGTTTGAACTTTTCTCCGTTAATTTCGATCAATTCACCTCCGCTTTCAGCATGTCCTGCGAGCATTCCGCCGAGCATTACAAAATCTGATCCTGCTCCAAAAGCTTTAGCAACATCACCCGGAGTTTTACAACCGCCATCGCTTATAATATGTCCGCCTAATCCATGCGCAGCATCTGCACATTCGATGATTGCCGAGAGCTGCGGATAACCAACGCCTGTTTTTACACGTGTGGTACAAACAGAGCCCGGACCAATTCCGACTTTTACGATATCGGCTCCAGCCAATAATAGTTCTTCGACCATTTCGCCGGTAACCACATTTCCGGCAATAATAACCTTGTCCGGATATTGCTCTCTGGTTTGTTTTAAAAACTGCACAAAATGTTCTGAATATCCGTTGGCAACATCAATACAAATAAATTTAAGTAAAGGATTGGCGGTAATAATTTGACCAATTTTCGCAAAATCTTCTTTTCCTGTTCCGGTACTAATGGCAATATAATCATAAAAATCCGGCGTAACATTTTTGAGGAAGTCATTCCATTCCTCTATTGAATAATGTTTATGAATTGCTGTAAAAAGCTTTTCTTTCGCCAAAACCTCAGCCATTTCAAAAGTCCCAACCGTATCCATATTGGCTGCCATAATCGGAACTCCTGTCCAGTTTGTGGTAGAATGCAAAAATTTAAAATTTTGCTCTAATGAGACTTCTGACCTGCTTTTTAATGTAGATCTCTTAGGTCTTATCATCACGTCTTTAAACCCTAATTTCAGATCCGTTTCTATTCTCATGGCTTTAGATTTTCGTTACTCTCAAATATACAATTTTAGATTGTTGATTGCATATTTTAGATTATTAAAACTTTGCGCCTGATTGGCCCACGGATGACACGGATTCGCTAAAACGAAAACGCTGATTCAAACGGATTTTTTTATTTCCTTTACTTTTTTTATTTCACAGAGATTCACAGAAAATGCGCGGAGATCCGCAAAGCTTCTAATTGGAACGCGTTTCTCCCGATAACTATCGAGATGGCTCAACGTGACAAACGGTAACCTGAAACTTGAAACTTTTTTAAACTTGAAACAAAATTTCCCTATCCATGAATCGTTTCTCCTTTTCCGTAGTTGGTAATAATTGATTCTTCGTAGGCCAGCCATTCTCTCCAACGTTTTTCGACGTCGATTCCTACTCCATATTTTCTGGCGTATGTAATGAAGGTGGTGTAATGTCCGGCTTCGCTTTCCATTAATTCTCTGTAGAAAACGGCTAATTCTTCGTCCTGAATATTTTCAGACAAAACTTTAAAACGCTCGCAGCTTCTGGCTTCAATCATTGCTGAGAATAGCAATCGTTCTACCAGACCTGAAACTCTGCTTCCGTCGCCGCTTTTCTTCATATATAAATACAATTCGTTTACATAATCGTCTTTGCGTTCACGCCCTAATTTTAATCCTCTTTTGATGATAATATTATGAACCTGCTCAAAATGATCGATTTCTTCTTTGGCCAGAGCCAATAAATCTTTGACCAAATCCTGATGCTCTGAGTTATTGGTAATAATAGTTATCGCATTTGTTGCTGCTTTTTGCTCGCACCAAGCGTGATCTGTCAGGATTTCTTCGATATTCTTTTCGACGATATTTACCCATCTGGGATCTGTTGGCAATTGTAATCTTAGTACACCCATTTTATAAGTCTTAAAGTTAGAAAGTCATAAAGTTGTAAAGTCAAAAAAAGTCGAAGATCAAAACTAAAATAGAAATTCACATTCCATTTCAAGACTTTCGACCTTCGACTTTAAGACTTTATGACTAATTTTTAATATACGAAAATCGGTCTTTCGCTCATCATTTCGTTTACTTCGTTAGCTACTTCTTCGATAACTGCTTCATTTGTGTGATCAGCTAATACTTTATCGATTAAAGCTACGATAGTTTCCATATCTTCTTCAACTAAACCACGAGTTGTGATTGCAGCTGTTCCAACACGTATTCCTGAAGTTACAAATGGTGATTTATCATCAAATGGAACCATATTTTTGTTTACAGTGATTTCTGCTTTTACTAATGCATTTTCAGCTTCTTTACCAGAAATATTTTTATTTCTTAAGTCAATAAGCATCATGTGATTATCTGTTCCGCCAGAAATAATTTTGTATCCTCTTTTTACGAAAGCATCTGCCATAGCATTTGCATTTTTTTGCAATTGCATAGCATAAGTAAAGAACTCATCTTTAAGGGCTTCACCAAAAGCAACCGCTTTAGCAGCGATAATATGCATTAAAGGTCCACCTTGATTTCCAGGGAAAACAGCAAGATCTAATAGAGATGACATCATTCTGATTTCTCCTTTTGGAGTTTTTAATCCTTGTGGGTTTTCAAAATCTTTACCCATTAAGATCAAACCTCCACGTGGTCCACGTAACGTTTTGTGAGTTGTTGTAGAAACAATATGACAATGAGGAATTGGATCGTTCATTAATCCTTTTGCAATAAGACCAGCAGGGTGAGAAATATCAGCAAACAAGATTGCTCCTACACTGTCAGCAATTACTCTGAAACGCTCAAAATCCATATCACGAGAATAAGCAGATGCTCCGGCGATAATTAATTTTGGCTGTTCTTTAGTTGCAATTTCCTGAATTTTATCATAATCTAAACGACCAGTTTCAGCATCTACACCGTAAAAAACCGGACGGTATAAACGACCTGAAAAGTTTACAGGAGAACCGTGAGTCAAGTGACCACCATGAGATAAGTCGAAACCTAAAATAGTATCACCAGGATTTAAACATGCGTGGTAAACTGCAGTATTTGCCTGAGACCCTGAGTGTGGCTGTACGTTTGCATATTCAGCTCCAAATAATTCTTTGGCTCTGTCTATTGCAATTTGTTCAATAACATCAACCACTTCGCAACCGCCGTAGTATCTTTTGCCAGGATATCCCTCAGCATATTTGTTAGTTAAAACAGAACCAGCTGCTTCCATTACCTCATCACTTACAAAATTCTCTGAAGCGATAAGTTCTAATCCGTGAATTTGTCTGTCTTGTTCCTCTAGTATAAGGTCAAAAATTTGTTCGTCGCGTTGCATTTTTTCGTTTTTCGTTAATTTCCTGCAAAAATACAAAAAAACGTTTGTCAAACTGCTAGATTATGATATATTTGACATAGAATTTTTCAACAAATAATTAACATTCACATGCCAATAACCGCTAACGATACCAAAAGAAAATCATGGTTAGAAGTGCCAGAAAATAGCGACTTCCCTATTCAAAATATTCCTTTCGGTGTATTTCTTACCAAAGAAAATGTCGTTACAGTAGGAACACGAATTGGCGATTACGCTATAGATTTAGGGGCTTTACAACAATTAAACTATTTCTCAGGAATAGATTTAACAGATGATATGTTCATGCAGGATACGCTTAATGATTTTATTTCTGATGGAAAAAAGACATGGCGTTTAGTTCGAAATCGCATTGCAGACATTTTCGACGAAACCAATCCACAACTAAGAGACTCAACAAAAGATCGAGATATTGTTATTTTTAAAATTGACGATGTCGAGATGCAATTGCCTGTGTTAATAGGCGATTATACTGACTTTTACTCAAGTAAAGAGCACGCTACGAACGTAGGAAAAATGTTCCGCGATCCTGAAAATGCTTTATTGCCAAACTGGTTACACATTCCGGTTGGGTACCACGGAAGAAGTTCTACTATTGTTCCGTCCGGAATTCCCGTTCACAGACCAATGGGACAAACTTTACCCGCTGGCGAGAAATATCCGGTTTTTGGACCTTCCCGTTTGGTAGATTTTGAATTAGAAACAGCTTTTATTACGACGGATGTCAATATAATGGGAGAAAATATCCCAACATACGAAGCCGAAGATTATATTTTCGGAATGGTTTTATTGAATGACTGGAGTGCCCGTGATATCCAGAAATGGGAATACGTGCCTCTTGGACCATTCTTAGCCAAAAACTTCGCTACATCAATTTCTCCGTGGATTGTAACTATGGATGCTCTTGAACCTTTTAGAACGAAAGGTCCAAAACAAGATCCGTCGCCGCTTCCTTACTTACAAACAAAAGGAAAAAAAGCTTTCGACATTCATTTAGAAGTTTCAATACAACCTGAAAATCAAGAAGAAACAATAGTTTCTCAATCAAATTTCAAATATTTATACTGGTCAATGGCACAGCAATTAGCACATCATACTTCTAACGGATGTCGTGTAAATTCTGGCGATATGATGGGTTCAGGAACTATTTCAGGACCAACTCCTGATAGTTTTGGTTCTATGTTAGAATTGACTTGGGGTGGACAAAATCCTTTGAAATTAAAAGATGGCAGCGAACGTAAATTTATCGAAGATAATGATACCGTAATCATAAGAGGTTTCTGCGAAAATGCCGAAGTACGTCTTGGTTTTGGAGAAGTGGCAAGCCAGTTATTACCTCCTTTTATCAGACCATGAAGAGCAGATACATTATCTGAAGAGATATAAAAATACAAAACCTTGGTTCTCGCCAAGGTTTTTTTTATGCCGTTTTTTACAATGTATTTTTTAATCGCGCAAAGTCGCAGAGGCGCAAAGTCTTATTAGATTAACTTTTTTTTAGCTGGGAATAATTTAAGAGTAGAAAAAAAGGCTTTAGCCAAATTTATATTTGGCTAAAGCCTTGTAGATTGACTTTATTTTCCTCTTGTTAAAACTGGAGGCTATTAAATAAATTTTAAAAATTTGCGCCTCTGCTCCTAATAGCTATCGGGATTGCGCGATTAAATTATACGCAAAACAAAAAAAGTTAGTGTCTTTGTGCCTTCGTGGCAATTAATTAAGCCGGAATCTGCTGGCTTAAACAATGTAATGTTCCAAATCCCCAGATAAAATCGATACAACTTATTCCGATTACTTCACGATCAGGGAAACATTCTGACAAAATATTCAAAGCTACACGATCATTACTATCATTAAAAGTAGGAACCAAAACACAATTATTCAGGATTAAGAAATTAGCATAACTTGCCGGTAATCTCAGATCTTCGAAATCGACACGTTTTGGCATTGGCAATACGACAATAGTTGGCGATTTTCCGTCTTCCAGTTTTGCATTTTGCAAACGTTTCAGATTATCCTGCAACGGTTTGTAATTGGCATCATTTTTATCTGTTTCAACAATCGTTACAATCGTATCTTCATTTACGAATCGGCATAAATCGTCGATGTGTCCGTGAGTATCATCACCTTCTATTCCGTCTCCAAGCCAGATTACATTGGTAACTCCAAGATATTCTTTAAAGACAGCTTCGTAATCTTCTTTGGTGAAATTTTTATTACGAACCTGAATGGATGGATGCATTAAACATTCTTCAGAAGTCAATAAAGTTCCTCTTCCGTTTACATCGATCGCACCGCCTTCTACAATTACCGGTTTTCCTTTATACACTACTTGTGTTAAGGGAACATCAATAAAATCAGCAATTTTAGACGGAACAAATTTGTCCAGCTGATAGTTTTTATATTTTGCCCAACCGTTAAAATTAAAATTCAAAGCTTCTCTCTTTGAACCGTTTTTTACAATAATGGGCCCGGAATCACGCATCCAGCTTCTGTTTGTTTTATGAATGATAAAAGATACATTCGCAATATTTACACGAGCTCTTTCTAACATTTCGGCTACTTTTTCTTTTAATTTTTCATCAGCTACAACTAAAAAAACTGTTTCAAAAGTGGCTACTTTTTTAATAAATTCTACAAACGCCCATTGAACAGCCTCGTATTTTCCGGGCCAGTCGTTACCATTATGCGGAAAACACAATACTATTCCTTGTTGTTTTTCCCATTCTGCTGGAAATCTTCTATTATTTGTTGACATAAAGAGGTTCTAAATTTGAAAGTGCACAAAGATAATCATTCAGAAGGATTATAAAATAGTTCCATCAAAATCATATGCGATTTATATAAATAATCTGATAAAATTTAAGTTAAAGATTAAATAATGAAGCCTTAATATACGCTTGCGATCTGCTAATTACATTTGGCAAAACTAAAATCACAAAAAATGAAAAAACTAAGTATTTCACTATTAGCCGCTTTATCTATTATGGTAAGTTGTAATAATGATGAAAATTCAAACAACGGAGAACCTGAAGTTGTTATCAATGAAAACCCGGGAACTTTTAAAGAAATAGGTTCTATTACTATTGGTGGCGAAGGCGCTGCGGAAATCACAGCTTACGACGAAAAAACAAAAAAGCTTTTTGCAGTAAATAATAGCGGAACAAACCAAATTGATGTAATTGATTTAACTGATCCGACAAAACCGGTAAAAATTGGTAAAATCGACTTGACTCCTTATGAAGGCGCATCGAATAGTGTTGCTGTATTTGACGGAAAACTGGCGGTTGCCTTAGAATCGACAGTAAATAAACAAGGAAACGGAAAAGTAGTTGTTTTTAATACTACCGATTATAGTGTCATCAAACAAATCACTGTAGGTGCATTGCCGGATATGGTTACTTTTTCGTCTGACGGAAAATATATTATGACTGCTAATGAAGGTGAACCTAATACTGATTATTCTCAAGATCCAAACGGCACAATCTCTATTATAGAGGTTACTAATAATTATGCGGTTACAACTTTAGATTTTGCTTCTTTTGCCAGCCAGTCAGCTGCTTTACAAAAAGAGGGATTCAGGATATCAAAGTTCGCTAAAAGTTTTGCTCAGGATATTGAGCCGGAATATGTAACGATTTCTGATGATTCTAAAACGGCCTGGGTTACACTACAGGAAAATAATGGTGTTGCCAAAGTAGATTTGACGTCTAAAACCATTACTGCCATTTATCCTCTAGGATTTAAAAATTTCAATACTGCTGAAAATGCTATTGATGTTAGTGATAAAGATGATAAAATAGCTTTTAATCCGTGAAAAGTAAAAGGTATGTATATGCCTGACGGTATTAGCCACTTCTCTGCCAATAATGTTCCTTATTTTGTTACAGCAAATGAAGGTGATGCGAGAGAATATAACGCTTATTCAGATATAAAAAGAATGAAAGACATGAAACTTGATCCAACTGTTTTTCCTGATGCCGCCACTTTAAAACTGGAAACCAATCTGGGAAGATTAAATCTTATTACTGATATGGGCGATACTGATGGCGACGGAGACCTTGATGAATTGGTCGCTTTTGGAGCACGTTCTTTCTCTATCTGGAACGGAAACACAGGAAAAATTGTTTACGACAGTAAAAATGATGTGGATAAAAAGACGAATGATCTTGGTACTTATGATGACAAACGCAGCGATGACAAAGGCTCAGAACCTGAAGCTGTGGTCGCAATTAAGATGGGAAGTCAGAATATTCTGTTTGTTGGCCTAGAAAGATCGGATGCTTTTATGACTTATGATGTAACAAATCCAAATTCGCCACAATATTTGCAAACTGTAAAAACCGGCGATGCCCCGGAAGGGATTTTATTCATCCCGGCTGCTAAAGCTCCGACTAAAAGAAGTTTGTTAGTCGTTAGTAGTGAAGGAGATGGCACTATAAAAATATACCAACCAGATTTAAAATAACTTTCACATTTACAAATTCCAAAAGGGGCTAAATATATATTTAGCCCCTTTTTTTGGTCAAATATTTTGATTGTTTTAACGTATTTACATAAATAAAACCCAAAAGGTGGGAATTATGTAAGACCAAATAGAACACAAATTAAAACTCGTACTATAATTTTGTCAATGAGTTTAAAACGAAAAACTCTTAAATAATAACAATTAAATAAAAAATTGGATATCATGAAAAAGAAATTAGCTTCAGTCTCGCTTTTACTACTAACATTCGCCGCAGGTGCGCAAAATATGGCAACGACCTCGACTCAGCCATCAATTGACAAACCTGAATATAATAAATGGTCTGTTGAATTGAATGGTGGAGTAAACAAACCTCTTAGAGCAATAACTTCTGGTTACTCTACAGAATCTCTTAACCTGTTTCACGCAGATTTAGGTGTAAGATATATGTTTAATCCTAAATTTGGTTTGAAATTAGATGTTGGATACGATCAATTTCAGGAACGTGATGACACTCCTCAATTTGACAGTAAGTACTACAGAGCGAGTTTACAAGGGGTTGTTAACCTTGGTAGAGCTTTAAACTTTGAAACCTGGACGAATACTTTCGGTTTATTAGCGCATGGTGGTTTTGGTGTTTCTCAATTAAGCTCTGATAAAGGCTTTGACGGAAAAGACTACATGGCTCATGGAATTGCAGGTTTAACAGGACAAATCAGAGTAAGCAACAGAATTGCTATTACTGGGGATCTTACCGGTATTGTTAACGGTAGACAAAACCATAACTTTGACGGACAAGGTACTACAACTACAGGTTCATTAGATGGTGTATTATTAAATGCTTCTGTTGGTTTGACTTTTTACCTAGGTAAAAATACTAAACATGCTGACTGGTATTCAGAAGAAAATGAAAGATTAAACCAATTAGAAAACAGAGTTACTACAATTGAAACTAATCTTATTGATACAGATAAAGACGGGGTTGCTGACTTATACGACTTAGAGCCTAATACTGTTTCAGGAGTTGCTGTAAATACAAAAGGACAATCTATTGACAACAATCAAAATGGTGTTCCGGATGAATTAGAAAGCTACTTAGACAAAACTTATGTTAAAAAAGGAAGCGAAAGTACAACAACAAACAATACTGTTGAAGAATTAATCAATGGTGGTTATGTAAATGTATATTTCGACTTTAACTCTTCTAAACCAACAAATGCTTCGTTATCAGGTGTTGATTTCTTAGTGAAATACCTTAAAAACAATCCAGGTAAATCTGCAGACATCATAGGATATGCTGACGAAATTGGAAATTCTAATTACAACACTGAATTATCAAGAAAAAGAGCTGAAGCTGTGAAAAAAGTAGCTGAAAATGCTGGTATTGATTCTTCAAGACTGAATGTAATTGCTAACGGTGAAGACACTTCTGTGAACAAAAAATCTAAAGAAGCGCGTCAAATCGTAAGAAGAGTTACTTTTCAGGTGAAATAATCTCTTTAATAAATAATAAAAGATCCGCTTCAAACTATTTTGAAGCGGATTTTTTTTTACTTCACTCCATAAAAAAGGACGAAATTATATTTCGTCCTTTTTTGCATTTATAAATTAACTGAATTAGTCAATTGCTCTTTTGGTAATATCTCCGAAAGCATCGATTCTTCTGTCTCTGAAAAACGGCCAGTTCTGACGTACATTTTCCTGAAGATCCAAATCAACCTCAGCAATTAGAATTTCTTCCTGATCGTGAGATGCCTGCGCTAAAATTTCGCCCTGAGGTCCTGCAATAAAGGAAGCTCCCCAAAACTGAATTCCTTCAGTTCCTTCAATATATTTTTCTAAACCAATTCTGTTCGCAGCGGCAACAAAAACGCCATTTGCCACAGCATGGCCTTTCATTACGTTCATCCAGGCACCGTATTGGTTTTCTCCGTATTGTTCTTTCTCTTTTGGATGCCATCCTATAGCTGTTGGATAAAACAACACCTCAGCACCTTTTAAAGCTGTAATACGGGCTGCTTCCGGATACCATTGGTCCCAACAAATAAGCGTTCCAATTTTTCCTTTTTTAGTTTCAATTGCCTGAAATCCTAAATCTCCAGGGGTAAAATAGAATTTTTCGTAGAAATGAGGATCGTCCGGAATATGCATTTTACGGTATAATCCAGCTTCTGTACCATCAGTATCAATGATGTAGGCACTATTATGGTAAATTCCAGCCATTCTTTTCTCGAAGAAAGGAACAATTATTACCACTCCTAATTCTTTTGCCAATTCGCTAAAAGCAATAAATGAAGTGCTGTAAAGTGGCTCTGCTAAAGCAAAATTATCTACATCCTCACTTTGGCAAAAATAATGACTGCTATATAATTCCGGCAGTAAAATAACTTCAGCACCTTTATTGGCAGCGTCTTTTACCCAGCTGATACATTTTTTAAGATTATTTTCGGCAACGTCGTTAAGATTTAATTGTATAACGGCGATTTTATATTTTCTTTTCGGCATGACATAAAATTTAGAGTGCAAAAATAGTAATTTTTAGAGGGATTTCAGAAAATCTGATTTATAAAATTTTAAATGAAAATTATTTCAGATTCGTAAATTCTTCTAAATGTAAATTTACTTTCTCTACTACCTCTTGAAATTCATAATACTCATTTTTAAAAATAAATCCCAAATGATAATTCACACTTTCTCCTGGAATTACATATTGAAAATTAACTTTCGAAAATACGTCTTTTTGAGTTTTCCTATACCATTTATCAAATAGCTCCTTTCTGAAATCTTGTTTGAAGTCGACATTATCACAAACATAATGCAATATCAGATGAGGATTTTTAAGCAAATAGTCATTTATAATAGCAGTAATTGTAAGCTCTACATTCGGATCCCTGAAAAATTTTTGATTATTAGTTTCTCCAAAATCAACAGAATAAAGATTTTCAAAAAAATCACCGTCAAAATTCATTCTTCTAAAACTGACAAAATACTTTAAACCGTATTTTGTTTTAAAATAAAAAAGAGGGTCACGACCCTCTTCTAAAATATATTGATACATTAAGAATAAACTTTATTTTTTCTTTAATCTTAATACCACCTCTTTACGATGCTCTTCTTTTAAATCGACCAACTTTCGTAAAACAGCAAGTGTTTTAGAATTTGGCTTTATGATTATTGTCTTTTCCATGGCTGTTTTTGAATTATGAAACAAATGTAAGAAAAAATAATTACATCTACTTGTTTTCAATCAAATTACAAAACATTACAAATCAATATTCTTACATTTTTACATCAAAAAAGAAAACCATTCTACAAATATTAAAATTTGCAAAATGGCTTCTACCCTAATTTATTAACCTAAAACCTAATTATTCAATAACCACTTTTGTAGTTATGAATTCTTTATCAGACTTTTTGAATTTGATTTCAAAAGTTCCTTTTACAGCTGATTTAAATTTGTAAACTGTTTTCTTAGGATCCGGAACTTGTTGTGTACAAACTCCTGTTGTTGGATATTTTGCTTCTACCTGTAATCCTTTTGCATCACCAATTGTTACTTCACTGATTTTACTGAATTCTCCACAAGCGTTATCTACAATAAATGTTACATCATAACTTAGTTCTTCGTTTATTTTTCCTGTTTCGGGTCCTTTAACTTCTGTTACCAGCGCCACTTTTGTTGTAGTATCAGGAACACTTGGTTTATCATCGTCATTGCTGCAAGAAATTAATGCAGTTGATAAAAATAATACTACTAAAGCTGTTTTAAATCTAAAATTTTTCATATAAAATAATAATTAATTGTTAATTACTATGAAGATGCAGATGGGTTGCTTTGGTTGCTTGATAAAAATGTTAAATAATTCAACAAAAACATTAAACAACTGTAGATCAAAAGATTATTCTGAAAATAAATTTCACACAACAACAGTTATTTCCTATAAAAATTATAATTTTCGGCATAGCCCCGATAGAAACGGCATCCTTTTTATCTGCTTTTTGCTAATAAAAAGGTACAATGAAAGCAGGACAAAAGGTCTTTTGAAAACGACTAATATGCTCCAAAAAAAAACTCCGGCCTTTCGACCAGAGTTTTCAAATATGTATAGTAATTTTTCTATTTTATTTCTTTGCAAATATCTTTTTAAAAAGATTTACAATTCCTAAAACTATAAATCCTAAAATAAGTCCGATTGTAAATTCTTTTATAATTGAAGGTAAATTAGGCACTAAATGGTGGAAAAAATCGATATTATGAACAAATATTCCTCCTGCTACTAATATTAAAGCAATCGTACCAATTACTGTTAATCCTTTGATAACTTTTGGAAGTGCCTGTACTAATATATTTCCGATAATTTTTAAAATACTATTTTCTTTTTTACTAATCTGAATTAATTTAAGTCCCGCTTCATCCATTCTGACAATAAGGGCTACAATACCATAAACACCAACGGTCGCGATCACTGCGATTATTGACACCACAATAATTTGCTGCAAAAGTGGCTGTTCGATCACAGTTCCTAATGCAATAATTACGATCTCAACAGACAAAATAAAGTCGGTTAGGATAGCTGATTTCACTTTTCCCTTTTCGGCTTCAAGAATTTCTGCTTCTGTAAAAGTTTGTGAAGTTATTCCCTCTGACTCTTCGTGTTTGTGTGGAAATATAAATTCGTATATTTTTTCAGCTCCTTCGTAAGCTAGAAACAATCCGCCAAGTACTAAAATGACAATGATCGCAACTGGAAAAAAAGCACTTAGCAAAAAAGCTATTGGCAGAATGATCACTTTATTAAGAAGCGAACCTTTACTGATTGCCCACAATACCGGAAGTTCTCTTGATGAAGCAAATCCTGAAGCTTTTTCAGCATTTACAGCCAAATCATCGCCCAGAATCCCGGCTGTTTTTTTTGCTGCAATTTTACTCATTACTGCAACATCATCCATAATTGCTGCTATATCATCTAATAGTACGAAAAAACCTGATGCCATTATACTTTATTTGGTTTTAAAAACTACGTAATTAGCTGGCTTTGAGTATCCGACTTATTTTACGAGTTTAATTATTTATCTGCGCTAATCTAAGACTTTTTTGTTTACTTTTTTATCTAAAAATTAGCTGCATTGTCCCAAAAGCACCCAGATAATTATAAAAACGAAGATGGTTCCAAAACAACCTCCACCCAATTTTTTAGCTCCGTAACCTGCCAGTAATCCTCTAAAAATATTATTCATAGCTTTTCTTTTTAAACTGTTAATCAATTATTTAATATAAATTTACGAAAGTAAAGTTCCTATTTTAATCTTTGACTGTATTTATATTACTTTAAAAAAAAGTTTCATTATTTACGGGTTCATTATAGCTATAAACAAAAAAAACACCAGCGTTTCCACTGGTGTTTTCTTAAATACTAAAACCAAAATTATTCTTTAACAGGATTGTGGGTCTGGTTTCTGAAAACCAATTGCCCATCAAAGGCATCTAACAAAATGATACTGTCTGTAGTGATCTTTCCTGCCAAAATTTCTTTCGACAATTGATTCAGTACTTCTCTTTGTACCACACGTTTTACAGGTCTTGCCCCAAATTGAGGATCATAACCTTTGTCTGATAAATATTTGATCGCTTCTGGTGTTGCATCCATGGCAATGCCTTGTAGGGCCAGCATTTTTGTAACACTCTTAAGCTGTAAACTAACAATTTTAGAGATATTCTCAACTGTTAATGGCGTAAACATTACGATTTCGTCGATACGGTTTATAAATTCCGGACGAACTGTTTGTTTCAGCAATCCTAAAACTTCTGCTTTTGCAGCTTCTGTTGCCGCTTCGATACCTCCTTTTAAGTTCTCGAATTTCTCCTGAATAATCTGACTTCCCATATTGGATGTCATGATGATAATTGTATTTTTAAAATCAGCCAGACGACCTTTATTGTCCGTCAGACGACCTTCATCTAACACTTGCAATAAAATATTGAAAGTATCCGGATGCGCTTTTTCGATCTCGTCTAACAAGATTACAGAATACGGTTTTCTACGTACGGCTTCCGTCAGCTGACCTCCTTCATCATAACCTACATATCCTGGAGGCGCACCTACCAGACGACTCACACTGTGACGTTCCTGGTACTCACTCATGTCAATACGGGTCATCGCATTTTCATCATCAAAAAGATATTCAGCCAATGCTTTTGCCAGCTCGGTTTTACCAACTCCGGTTGTTCCTAAAAATAAGAATGTTCCAACTGGTTTTTTCATGTCCTGCAAACCTGCACGGCTTCTTCGAACGGCATCACTCACCGCTTCAATTGCTTCTTCCTGTCCTACCACACGTCTGTGCAATTCATCTTCCAGATGCAATAGTTTTTCTCTTTCTGTTTGCAGCATTTTCATTACCGGAATACCTGTCCATTTTGCAACAACTTCGGCAATATCTTCTCTGGTAACTTCTTCTTTAATCAAAGAATGCCCGGATTGGTATTCGTGTATTTGTTTTTGCAAAACTTCAAGACGTTCCTGCGCTTCTTTTATTTTTCCATAACGAATTTCGGCAACTTTTCCGTAATCACCATCACGTTCTGCACGATCAGCTTCATTCTTAAAGTTTTCAAGCTCTAATTTTACGGCCTGGATTCCGTCTACTACATCTTTTTCAGATTTCCATTTGGCGTAGATTTCATTTCGCTCTTCTTTCAGATTCGCGAGCTCCATTCCTAAAACTTTGAGCTTACTTTCTTCTTTCTCACGTTTTATGGCTTCAATCTCAATTTCTAACTGCATTATCTTTCTGTCCAAAACATCTAATTCTTCAGGTTTTGAATTGATTTCCATACGCAATTTGGAAGCAGCTTCATCCATTAAGTCAATCGCTTTATCCGGTAGAAAACGATTGGTAATATAACGTTGCGAAAGCTCGACAGCTGCAATGATTGCTTCGTCTTTTATCTGCACTTTATGATGTGTCTCATACTTTTCCTTGATTCCGCGTAAAATTGAAATTGCACTTTCAGTATCCGGCTCATCAATTATAATTTTTTGGAAACGGCGTTCAAGCGCTTTATCTTTTTCAAAATACTTTTGGTATTCATCCAGCGTTGTAGCTCCAATCGCTCTTAATTCTCCACGGGCCAATGCCGGTTTCAGGATATTGGCAGCATCCATGGCGCCTTCACCTCCACCTGCACCAACAAGTGTGTGAATCTCATCTATAAATAAAACGATATCACCTTCAGCAGCTGTAACCTCTTTTACAACCGATTTTAATCGTTCTTCGAATTCTCCTTTAAACTTTGCCCCCGCAATCAATGCCCCCATATCAAGCGAAAACACAATTTTATCCTTTAGGTTTTCCGGCACGTCGCCATTCACGATTCTTCGCGCCAAACCTTCGGCAATTGCAGTTTTACCTACTCCGGGTTCACCAATTAACATTGGGTTATTCTTAGTTCGTCGTGTTAAGATTTGCAAAACACGTCTAATTTCTTCATCTCGTCCGATAACAGGATCTAATTTTCCTGTACGTGCTAATTCGTTTAGGTTTTTAGCGTATTTATTTAATGAATTATAATTTTCTTCTGCAGAAGCCGATGTTACCCGTTCTCCTTTTCGAAGTTCTTCAATTGTAGCTTTAAGACCTTTTCCTGTAACTCCCTGATCTTTCAGAATCTGAGAAACTTTGCTTTTTGAATCGAAAATTGCCAAAATTAAATGTTCGATAGAAACATATTCATCGTTCATTTTTTCTGCAATAATCTCCGCTTCATTCAATGCTTTATTAGCGTCTCTGGAAAGAAGAATATCTCCTCCGGAAACTTTTGGAAAGCTTTGAATTGTACTGTCTAATATTTGTAAAAACAACGGAACATTCACATTTAGCTTTTTCAAAATAAAAGGAGCAACATTTTCATCTACTTCAAAAATAGCTTTAAAAATATGTTCGTTTTCTATTTGCTGCTGTCCGTTGCGTTGCGCCAGTTGCTGCGATAGCTGAATGGCTTCCTGCGACTTGGTTGTAAATTTATTTATGTTCATATGTATACGATTTATGGTTGATTATCAGTTATACTATTTGATACCATTAAAATTACGATTTATCAGGTTAAATTTTTAACTTTAAATGATATAACTTTGCTTCAGAACATTCAAATTATATTCCATACTAAAAAAACAGACAAAATGACATTAAAAGTTGCTATTTAACTCCTTTTTAACGTCAAAAAGTCATTAAACACGTCAAAATATGAGTTTTTTAAATTCAATCTTCGGAAATTCAGAGAATACAGACTCTTCAAAAAGCAATGTAAACTGGACCGAATTAACAGATGTAGCACAATTAATGGAAATTGCAGCTATCTCGAACGAAAAACCGGTTATCATTTTCAAACACAGTACAAGATGCAGCATTAGCCGAATGGCTTTGAAACAATTTGAACGTGAATTTGATTTAAATGATACTGTTGATGCTTATTTTCTGGATTTGATCGCCCATAGAGATATTTCAAACGAAATTGCAAGTACATTTAATGTATATCACGAATCTCCACAACTGATCTTAATCAGAAATGGAAAGGCCGTTTATGATGTTTCTCATAGTGATATTGATGCTGGCGCCTTAAAAGAGAAAATCTAGCGGTCTGGCACATAGATTTATGTAAAATGTGAGATGCAAACTAAATAAGTTTTCCTCTCACATTTTTATTTTTTACTATTAACAATTTGCTAAAAAGTTCCTTCTGAACCTCCGCCACTAAATCCTCCGCCGCCATAATTCATTGGAGAATCCGGCACTTTGGCTTCTGGTTTCATACCAAATGCTGAGGCCACAATTAAAGCTTCGGCATTTAAAATAGCATTCGAATTATTAATTCGGTCCGGTTTAAAGGTCAATCCCGTTTCATTATCTTTTAGTTTTCTAATCGAAAAGTAAGCTATTGCAAATAACACTAATCCGCCCAGGGTCAGTGCTACTTCTATTGGCAAAACCGAATGATAGTATCGGACGGTATAAATTGAAAAACCAATAGCCAAAAAACTAGCCCAAAGCATGATTCTGTCCTTTGTTTTTAGTGCCTGAACTAAATACAAAACGGGTACTATGAACGTAAAAGCATAAAAGAAATAAGCAAACGGGATGTCATTTCCAGGAAGTATTTCGCTTCCTAATAATTCAACTGAAAGCTCTCTTACTACCAAATAATTACAGGAAAGATAAAATAATACCAAACAGTAGCTATTGGCAAATAAAAGACCTTTATAGTAATAATTTTCTTTTAGATTATTTATTATTCTTTTCGTAAAAAAGTAAAATAGCGCCGACAATAACATGGCAGCAAATGGTATCAGCATTTCTCCGATGGAACCAAACTCAAACATTCCGTAAAACACAACTGCAGAAGCTGCTATACAAAAAACCAATAAAGACAGCAAATGCAAATACCTTCTGTACATTAAGAAAGAAGCCATCGCCACAAAAACTGCAATATTCAGTTCATAACCTTCTGTTGTTATAGCGATAGCAAATCCTGTGTTTAATAATGCTCCTAAAATAAAAGCATCATCTAAACCATGTTCGTAATATTTTTGATGTCCGAGAAATTCTGCACCGGCAAAACCAATAATTGCAAAAAGATAGCAGCAAATACTAAAAAAAGTACTTTCAGAATTAGAACCTGTCAATCCTATTAATGCAATTACACCACATATCGACAAATACAAAAATGCTCCCAGCAGAAAGAATCCTAATCGTACTAAAATATTACTTTGCCTTTTAAAGGCCGGCAATTCTTTTTTAATGAGTACTTTTTGCTCCTTACTGATAAATCCTGCTGCTTCTAAAGCATTAGCTTCTTCAACTAAAGCCAAATTGTTTAATAAATTTTTATCGTATACTATCATGCTGCAATTTCTTTATTGAAGGTTTTAATCAATTTTATAAACAGTACTATTGAACCTATAAAATATACAGGAAGAATTAAAATAAATAATTCCCATATAGAGGAGAAATCAAGAGTATCACAAAGCCTGAACAAGAATATATTCAGACCAATATAAGCGTATACAATCATAAAAACATACAATGAAATTGCTTTAGTTTCGTAACTTACTTTATAAAAATAAAAAGTAGAAGCAGTCAGAATAAAGGCGAAAACGACCCAGATACCGTAATAATTATTGATTAGATTACTTATTGCTGCAATACTTATTATATGCAGAGCAAATGTGAGATAGATAATCTTAAAATGTGTTTTTAACTGAATTCGTGAACTGTAAATCGTCCACAAGATCAACAAAACCCCTAGCATAACTGCTGAATAACTTAGACTTCGATCGTAATAAAAACTAACGTTATGCAACAAATCCTGTGGTGTCACCGAAAGTCCGATATAGGCTGCTAAACCAGTAATTGCGATCGTTAGTACGCTTTTATTATCGAAATAATAAGCGCAAAAGAAACTGACGACGGTTGGAATTAGAGTAGCCAATCCGTAATGGGTTCCAAAAGCTTCATATTGAAATTGCAAATATCCTATAAAAACACATGTTAGAATATTAGCCGCCAGCACCAGATATTCTAAAACGGGATGTTCAAATGTAGTTTCCTGTTTTTGAAATCCTTTTGATTTTTTAAAACAGAAATAAAAACTAACCACAATCACAATTAATAACAACGAAAGGATCGCAATATGACCAATACTGTCAATATTATTATAAATTAAAACTCCAATTCCGGAAGTAAATAATAAAACAGACAAATAAAGAAATAACTTCAACTCTGCATTTAGCGAGAAAATATTCAAATTGCGATAAGAGGTTATTTCCTCATATTGATTGCCGGTTATCAGATTTCTTTCCAGCAGTGCTTTAGTAGCCTGATCATCAAATTTATTCATATTTATATCTATAAACGTACCAATCAAAAATAGTCTTTTTTTGTTGTAATAGAACCTTAACAGTAAAAATAAACTTACTAAACTATTTTTTGATTTTTCTTTAATCAGCTGTCATTATAATATTTTTGAAAAAAAATTGTTTATAAACATTATTAAACTAAATTCGTGTAATCGATTACATTTAAACTATCTCAACAAAAAACCACAAAATTGACTAATCAAAATGAAAAAAAACATCTTTTTGCTCTTTCTGGTACTGAGCATATCTAATCTTTTTGCACAAAATTATTATATGCCATCTCCTGAAGGTTTTGGAGCAGCAACTACCGGAGGCGGAAATGCATCTCCTGTTACGGTAACATCTTACAACGATTTAGCAGCAAAAATAAAGTCACCTGCGCCTGAAGTGATTTTAGTATCAGGAACAATCATAATACCAAGCGGTCAGCCAATCCAGCAAGTAGTTTCGAATAAATCTATAATTGGACTGCCCGGAGCAAAATTGATCAATGAAAATCAATCGAATCCCGGAGCCGGAATTTTGTATTTAAAGTCCGGTTCTGATAATGTTATCATCAGAAATCTTGTTTTTGTTGGCCCTGGTTCTTACGACATTGATGGTCAGGATAATTTGACGGCAGACTGTACCAATCTTTGGGTTGATCATTGCGAATTTCAGGATGGTCAGGATGGAAATTTCGATAATAAAGGAAAAACAGATAATGTAACCATATCATGGTGCAAATTTACTTATCTAAAAGCACCCAAATCAGGTGGATCAGGCGGAGCTGACGATCATAGTTTTAGCAATTTAATTGGTTCCGGCAAAAATGATTTTCCTGCTGATGGACATTATAGTATCACTTTTAAAAATTGTTATTGGGCAAATGGCTGCAAACAAAGAATGCCGCGCGCCAGAAATGCAGAAATACATATCCTGAATTGCTATTATAATACATCAGAATCAGGTTCTTTGGCTATTGGTTTGGGCGGAGGAGCAAAAAATGCAACTTGTTATGTTGAAGGAACTGATTTTGCAAAAGTAGATAAGGTTTTTAAAGAATACATCAGTACAGACGGCGGAACAGTTGGAATCGTGTTTGATCATTGCCGTAAAGGTCCAATGGATTTTGGTACGCCTGTAAAAAAACCGGATTATAACTACACCACTATTCCGCTTGGAAAAGTCGAAGAATATGTAGCGAATACATCTTGTGGCGCAGGAGCAACACTTCAGGTTAGTGCTACCGGAATTATATCCAGTAGCTGCAGCAACAAAAGCTAATTAACTCTTTTCTTTGCATAAAAAAACCGATTTGTATTTTGTACAAATCGGTTTTGTTTTTTTGATGTAAACCCTTTTAAAAAGCAGCTTGCATTTTGTCTTTTATCGCATTTAAACACAAGTTATTGATACTTCCCTCGTGTGTATGTTTTGTTTCTTTTGGAGATTGATAAGTACCTGCTTCCAATTGTTCTGCAACAGCTTTATAAGCATCTCTAAAAGGCATTCCGGCAACCACCATTTCGTTTAAGGTATCTACCGTAAAAAGGTAATCGTATTTTTTATCTTTTAAAATATTGTCTTTTACTGTAATGTCTTTTACTGAGAAAATCGCAATATCCAAACACGCTTTTAAGTTTTGAAGCGCAGGAAACAAACCTTCTTTTAAGAGCTGTAAATCTCTGTGATAACCACTTGGAAGATTATTCGTGATTAAAGTAATTTCGTAAGGAAGTGCCTGAATCTTATTGCATTTTCCTCTGATTAATTCGAATACATCAGGATTTTTCTTGTGCGGCATAATGCTTGATCCAGTAGTAAGATGCGCAGGCAAACTGATGAAATCAAAGTTTTGACTCATATACAGACAAACGTCCATAGCAAATTTTGAAACGGTTGCTGCAACACTGCTCATTGCAAATGCTACTGTTTTTTCTGCTTTTCCACGGCTCATTTGGGCCGCAACAGCGTTGAATTTTAAGGTTTCGAAACCTAGTTCCTCTGTGGTAAAAGTTCTGTTGATCGGGAACGAGCTTCCGTAACCTGCGGCAGAACCTAACGGGTTTTGATCTACAATTTTTAAAGCGGCGTTTAACATCGTTATATCATCAATTAAGCTTTCTGCATAAGCAGAAAACCACATCCCGAATGACGATGGCATTGCAATTTGCAAATGTGTATAACCCGGCAATAAAACATTCTGGTGTTTCTCTGCCGACTCCATCAACAAGTTAAAAAGCGTTTTTACCTGCTCTTTTAATGCTTTTAATTCGTCTTTTAAATACAAATGAACATCTACTAAAACCTGATCGTTACGGGAACGCGCTGTATGGATTTTCTTTCCGGCATCGCCAAGTTTTACAGTCAATAAGTATTCTATTTTTGAATGTACATCTTCAAAACTGTCTTCGATTTCGAAATTACCTTTTGCAACGTCAGCAATAATTTCGTTTAAAGCATCAACTAAAGAAGTGGTTTCTTCCTGAGTTAATAAACCAATCTGCCCAAGCATTTTAGCATGTGCAATTGAGCCTAAAGCATCATATTTTGCGAGAACCAAATCAAGTTCACGATCGTTTCCTACTGTAAAATGTTCGATTTGTTTGTCTGTTGGTATTCCTTTTTCCCAAAGTTTCATAACTTAGATTGTTAGACTGCTTAGATTGTTAGACTGTTAGACTGCTTAGATTTTTAGACTCCTTAGATTCTAGATTGCTTTTTTGTCTTTTATTTTCTAATTTATTCTAAATGTTGTCGTTTATACTCTTGGTTTTTCTAGCCCCGATAGTAGTGGAAATCCTTTTCTTTTTTTTCTTTAAAAAAAGAAAAGATTGCAACGGATAGCGGGAAATAGCTCCTAATCCTTCGACTTTGCTCAGGATGACAAGGATTATAATTATAATTTAAAAAAATCGGTTAGTATTTTGACATACAAATCGATTCCTTCTTCGATTTCGTTGGTGAAAATAAATTCGTCTGCTGAATGCGAACGCAATGTCTCTCCAGGCCCTAGTTTTAATGACTGGCAGCTTAAAACCGATTGATCTGAAAGTGTTGGCGAGCCATAAGTTGTTCTTCCTAAAGCGATTCCGGCTTGTACTAAACCGTGAGCAACCGGAATAGATGATGCATTTAGATGCATGGATCTTGGTGTTACTTCGGCATTTACACTGGCTTTTACTACTTCAAGTATTTCGGTATTTGAATAACAATCGTTTACACGAATATCTACTACCAAATCACATTCTGATGGCACTACATTATGTTGTTTTCCAGCATTAATCTGTGTTACAGTCATTTTTACGGGACCTAAAACATCTGATATTTTATCGAATTTATAGTTTTTAAACCATTCCATTACCGGAATTGATTTATAAAGAGAATTATCCTCGTTCTGGTGTGCGGCATGGCTTGCAGTTCCTTTTACTTTTACGTCAAGAACCAATAAACCTTTCTCAGCCACGGCCAATTGCATTAGAGTGGGTTCGCCAACAATTGCACAATCTAACTCCGGTAAATGCTTTAAAACACTGTTCAAGCCATTTTTACCGCTGCTTTCTTCTTCTGCCGAAGCTACAATTACAAGATTATGTGATAAATTTTGATTCTCATAAAAATGAACAAATGTCGCCAATAACGAAACCAGGCATCCTCCGGCATCATTGCTTCCTAAACCGAATAGTTTGCCGTCTTTTTCGATAGCTTGAAACGGATCGTTAGTATAAGCCTGATTGGGTTTTACGGTATCGTGATGTGAATTCAGTAAAAGTGTTGGTTTGTTTTCGTCGAAATATTTATTGAAAGCCCACACATTATTATTTTCTCTTTTGAAAGGAATTTCATTCTGATTGAACCAATTTTCTATCAAAAGGGCTGTTTGATCTTCTTCGCTTGAAAATGAAGGGGTTTCAATCAGTCTTTTCAACAGGGCTATGGCTTCTTTGGTAAGCGTTTGTATATTTTTCATTTCTTTTTAGGTACTGAGGTGCTAAGATTCTGAGGTTCTAAGTTTTTTCAAGCTTTGTAAAATTGCCATGTTAATCTTAGCCAGAAATTTTATTTGCGCAAATTTCTTAAATTAATATTTAAAAGCACTGTGCAATTCTATTTTTTTGCCACAGATTAAAGGATTTTCACTGATTTTTTTAATCCTTTAAGCTGTGGCATTATCTTTTATAATGTAATCGTCGTATGTAAAACATCTGGAGTTTGAAGCATTTTGTGATGCCCGATTTTGATTTTCTGAACACCTCTTGATAAACTGTTGAAACAATTATCCAATTTGGGAATCATTCCGGAATGGATTACTTTTTCTGCTTTCAGTTTGTTGTAAAGTTCTTCATTGATTGCTGTAATTACAGAAGAATCATCTTCTGAATCTTGCAAAACACCTTGTTTTTCAAAACAATATGTTAGCGTAACATCAAAAACTTCAGACAATGCAATTGATAATTCACTTGCAATGGTATCAGCATTTGTGTTTAATAATTGTCCGTTTTTGTCGTGTGTGATGGCGCAGAAAACGGGAACTATTCCGGCTTCAAGTAAAGTTGCCAATAACTTTGTATTAACCTGCTTCACATCGCCTACAAAACCATAATCAATTGTAGGATGATTTCTTTTTGTCGACTGAATCAAATTTCCGTCAGCACCTGAAAATCCCATTGCATTATTGTTTTTGGCTTGTAATTGTGCCACAACATCTTTATTGATTTGTCCTGCATAAATCATTACGACAACATCAAGCATTGGAGCGTCAGTGATTCTACGGCCGTCGATCATTTGCGGAACCAAACCAATACTTTGAGCCATTTTTGTAGCCGATTTTCCACCTCCGTGAACCAATACTTTATAGCCTTCAATTTTAGAAAAATCGGTTAAGAATTGTTCTAACTCGGTTGGGTTGTCGATGATGTTTCCACCTATTTTTATTACTGAAACTTTTTTCATGAGGTTCAAAGGTTCAAAGGAACAAAGGGACAAAGTTTAGATTCAGTTTGTAATAACCTCTGAACCTTTGCAACTTTGAGCCTAAGCAACTTTATTTATAACTTTTTCAAAATCTTTTGTAAAACTAATTGCGCTGAATACGTTCTGTTATTCGCTTGCTGAATTACAATTGAGTTCTCGCTATCAATAACCTCATCAGATACAATTACGTTACGACGAACTGGTAAGCAGTGCATGAACTTCCCGTTGTTAGTCAATGCCATTTTTTCGGCTGTTACCGTCCAGTTTGGATCTATGTTAGTTACTTTTCCGTAATCGTTGAAATTACTCCAGTTTTTTACGTAAACAAAATCAGCATTTTCGAAAGCTTTGTTTTGATCGTATTCTATTTTGCAGTCTTTTGTTATTTCAGGGCTCAATTCATATCCTTCAGGATGTGTGATTACAAAATCCATGTCTTTTTGCATTTGCATCATTTCTACAAATGAATTGGCAACAGCTTGTGGCAACGCTTTTGGGTGTGGTGCCCACGAAAGTACTACTTTTGGTTTGTGTTTCGTTTTGTACTCTTCCATCGTAATGGCATCTGCTAAAGATTGCATTGGATGACGAACGGCACTTTCCATATTTACGATTGGCACAGTTGCATGTTTCAAAAATCCCGAAATTACTGTTTCAGCATAATCTTTTTCTTTGTCTACCAAACCTGCAAAAGCACGAATAGCAATAATATCAAAGTATTGAGACACTACTTCTGCAGCTTCTTTAATGTGCTCTGAAGCTCCGGAATTCATAACGGCTCCGTCTTCAAACTCTAATGTCCAGCCTTCATTGGTAAAATTCATTACCATCACATTCATTCCTAAGTTTAGAGCTGCCTTTTGAGTACTCAAACGCGTTCTTAAACTTGGGTTAAAGAATAACATTCCTAAGGTTTTATTTTTCCCTAAGTCTTGATTTTTAAGTGGGTTCTTTTTGATTTTTAACGCACTTTTTACCCATTTTGATAATGAGTCGATATCTTGTATTGAAATATAATTCATGTTTTTTTGTTTTTATTCTTGCTTAGTTTAGACGCTGATTAAACTGATTCGCTTCGCGAAAACGCGGATTTACACGGATTTTTTATATTCTTATTTTTCTGCAATTCTCCAATATTTTCCGTTTAAATTCTGGTTTTGTTCCAAAATTAAAAAGCAAACCTACTTCACAATTTGTTCCTTTTAAATAATTTAAAATTTGATTTTCAAAGGCTGGAACTATACAATCTGCTGCCTTTAATTCTAATATAATTAAATCTTCCACAATCAGGTCGGCATAATATTGACCAACCTCAATTCCTTTATAATAAACTTCTATCTTTTTTTGAGCTTCAACTTTAAAACCTTTATTCTTTAACTCTAAATACATTGAATTCTGATAAACTCTTTCTAGGAAACCATGTCCTAATTCATTATAAACTTCAAAAAAAGTTTTAATAATAACATCGGATAACCCTTGATGCAATAATTTCATTTTTTTTTATTTTTGAACGAAATATACTACTTAAAAAGTAAATTCAAATATAAAATCCGTTTTTATCTGCGTTTTTGCGAAGCGAATCCGTCTCATCCGCGTCATAATCACACTATTTTTGTAAATGAAATTTCGTTCTGCAAAGCCTTTAGAATAAAATTATCGTTTAATCCGTTTACAATCCAGGTCTCAATATTGGCGGCTTTTGCAATTCCGGCGGCTTCAATTTTAGACTGCATTCCACCTGTTCCGTGTGAGGATTTTGAATCTCCGATTTCTTTTTCCAAAGTCTTTAAATCATTGACTAATTTTATCGTTTCCGGAATTTCATCATGAATGGAATCTTTGGTGTAAATTCCGTTTGTATTGGTAGCAATAATCAGAATGTCGACATTTAAAAGAACCGCCGTTAAGGCCGCTAATTTATCATTGTCTCCAAAGCGAATCTCATCTGTGGCAACGGTATCATTTTCATTAATAATCGGAATGTAATTATTCTCGACCAAAACGTTTATCGTATTGACAATATTTACTTTCGACTGGTCTTTTTCAAAATCAGAGTACGATAATAAACACTGCGAAGTCAATAATCCCAAATCGCTAAAATTCTCATGAAAAATCCGCATTAAATGAGGTTGCCCAATTGATGCCAAAGCTTGTTTTAACGCAATTTCTTTTCCCTTGCTTTCGAGTTTTACAAATTGTTTGGCAGCTGCAATAGCGCCTGAACTCACAATTACGAATTCGTAATCTTTGTTGAGAGCCGCGATTTGCATACCAATATCTTCAATCTTTCCCCGCGAAATATGATTGGTTTCTTTGGTTAATGTATTACTTCCTATTTTTAATAAAATCCTTTTTTTCATTGTTACTGTTTTTGCCACGAAGACGCTAAGGCGCTAAGTTTTTTTTAACCGCAAAGGGTGCAAAGTTTTTTTTATATTGTAAACGTTTATAAACGCTAAGTTCGCAAAGCTTTGTCTACAGTTAAATTCTAATTATGTAATTGACAAATTATCTCAATTACCTAATTTGTCCTTCTCCGTAAACATACCATTTATTCGTGACAAGATGCTGTAAACCTATTGGACCGCGTTGATGTAATTTATCTGTACTTATGGCTAATTCTCCTCCCAGACCAAATTGCCCTCCATCAGTAAAACGTGTTGAGGCATTTTGATAGACTGCAGCGGTATCAACGGCATCCATAAATTCCTGCGCTGCTTTATCGTCTCTGGTAATAATTACCGCAGAATGTCCTCCGCAGTATTTATTGATTTTCCCGATCGCATTTTCTTCAGAATCTATGGTTCCAATTACGATTTTGTAATCCAGAAACTCTTCGTACCAGATATCTTCGTTTTGAAGTGTCTCTGTATCTTCAAAGTTTCTCAAAGATTCATCAACGATTACTTCTACATTAAATTCTTTTAATTCTTCGATTAAAATTGCAGCGAAACCTTCAAAATTTGGCAGCTTAGAATCTATTAAAACTTTATCAACGGCATTACAAGCTGAGATTTTAGATGTCTTGGCGTTCAAAATTACTTTTAAAGCCAAATCAGTATCTGCATCTTTATGAACGTAAACAAAATTATTTCCACGTCCGCTTACGATAACAGGACAAGTGGCGTGTTGTTTGACAAACCCGATTAACTTTTCGCCTCCTCTTGGAACAATTAAATCTACTTTTTGAGTTGGTTTTTCTAAAAAAGCCTGAGTTTCTGTACGATTGAAATTCAAATACTCCACCCAATTCTTAGAAACTCCATTTTCTTCTAAAGCCTGATGCCATAAATCAACAATTTTCAAATTAGATCTTAAAGATTCCTTTCCTCCTTTTAATAAAATCTTATTTCCGGACTTAAAAGCAATTCCTCCTGCTTCAATTGTAACATCAGGACGGGATTCATAAATAATTAAGATTGTTCCAAAAGCTGCCGTTTTATTAATGACTTTTATCCCATTATCATGAGTAAAATGAAAACGCTCTACTCCAACAGGATCTTCCTGAGAAGCCAATTGGTTTAACGATAAAATCATCTCGTCGACTTTTTTATCATCTACTTTTAAGCGCTCTTCCATTGCTAAATCTGAGCCATCATAAGCGAGTAAATCCTCTTGATTGCTCAGAATTATTTGACTCCGCTCCTGCCCGACCAGTTTTGCCATGGAGCGCAAAACCAGATTGCGTTTTTCAATTGATAATGGGTTCATTTTTTTGGTTTAATTGGTTAATCGTTAATTCGTTTAATCAGTTAAATGATTAAACGAATTAATAGTATATGGTAAACTTAATTTTTAAGTTCTTCTAAACTTTCTTTTAAAGCTTTGACAAAAGTATCTATATCTGATTTTTTAACGGTTAATGGCGGCAAAATTCTTAACAGATTCTTGTTGTTGGCGCTTCCTGTAAAAATGTGTTTTTCAATAATTAGTTTTTTTCTTAAAGCAGCAACATCAAAATCAAATTCAACACCAAGCATTAATCCTTTTCCTTTTACTTGTTTGATTCCCGGAACTTCTTTAATTTTTTCTAAGAAATATTCATAAACTTCATTCACATTCTTTTGTAAATCAAGTTTTTCAATTATATCTAAAACGGCAATTCCTGCTGCACAAGACAAATGGCTTCCGCCAAAAGTAGTTCCTAATAATCCGAAACTTGCTTCAAATTTTGGTGAAATCAAAATGGCTCCAACTGGAAAACCATTCCCCATTCCTTTTGCAACTGAAATAATATCAGCGTTGATTCCGTGATGTTGAAAAGCAAAAAACTTTCCGCTTCTTCCGTATCCAGATTGTACTTCGTCTAAAATCAAAACAACATCATGTTTTTTACATGCTTTTTCTAAAGCCTGGAAAAATTCTGTCGTTCCCTGATCTAAACCTCCAACCCCCTGAATTCCTTCGATAATTACAGCTGTAACATCTCCTTTAGCCAATTCAGCTTCAACCAGTTCGATTTGGTTTAAAGGTAAAAAAGTAACAACTTGCTGTGCATTAATTGGCGCTACGATTTTTTTATTATCTGTAACGGCAACAGCAGCAGAAGTTCTTCCGTGGAAAGAATTATCAAAAGCTACAACTCTTGATTTTCCGTTATGGAAAGAAGCCAATTTTAAAGCATTTTCATTCGCTTCAGCTCCGGAACTGCATAAAAACAATTCGTAATCTTCTAATCCTGAAAGTTTACCTAATTTCTGAGCCAACTCTACCTGCAAAGGATTCTGAATAGCATTCGAATAAAATCCTAAATGGTCTAACTGATTTTTTAATTTGGCTACATAATCAGGTTGCGTATGGCCAATTGAAATCACACCATGTCCGCTATATAAGTCTAAATATTCTACTCCATTATTGTCTGTAATTGTGCAATCTACTGCTTTTACAGGAGTGATATCGTAAAGTGGGTATACGTTAAATAAATTCATGTCTATTTTGTTTTTTTGTTTCATGTTTCATGTTTCAAGTTTCGCACAGAACGTGAAAACTTGCACTAAAACTTGAAACTATTGTTAAGCTTCCTGTTTCTTGTTTCAAGTTGCGTACAGAACGTAAAACCTGAAACTTTAAACCTGAAACAAATTTTTTCTAAAATCCGCTTGGTTTCAAATGTAAACCGGTAGTTTCTTCTAATCCGAACATTAAATTCATGTTTTGAATCGCTTGTCCTGAAGCACCTTTGGTTAAGTTATCAATGATTGATGTGATTAAAACCCGGTTTCCTTTTTTCAATAAACTGATGATACATTTGTTGGTTTGAACGACTTGTTTCATATTGATATTTGTCGTTGTAACCGTCACAAAAGGCTCGTTTTTATAGAAATCCTGAAATTTAACAACTAAATCTTCTAAACTTTCGTCAGAATCAGTATATAAAGTCGCGAAAATTCCTCTTGTAAAATCTCCTCTATTCGGAACAAAGATCAATTCATCTGAATAATCTGCCTGTAATTGATTCACACTTTGGTTGATTTCTCCCAAATGCTGATGTTCAAAAGCTTTGTAATGCGACATATTATTGTTTCTCCAACTAAAATGAGAAGTTTCAGCAAGACTTACGCCAGCACCTGTGCTTCCGGTTGTGGCATTAATATGAACGTCATTTTTAAGCAGATTATTTTTAGCCAATGGCAATAAAGCCAATTGAATTGCTGTAGCAAAACATCCCGGATTTGCAATAAAATTTGCTTTTTTGATGTCTGACTTATTCAACTCAGGCAAACCGTAAACGAATTCTTTTCCTTCGAAAACAGCGTCTTTAGTCAATCTGAAATCATTTCCTAAATCGATGATTTTAGTATGGCTTGCAAATTTATTTTCCTCAAGAAACGAAATAGATTTTCCGTGACCCAGACATAAAAAAACAACATTTACATTCGGATTTACAACATCAGTAAAATTCATTTCGATATCTCCCATCAAATCATGATGTGCCACATGAAGCGGTTTACCTGCATTTGTTGTACTGTAAACAAAATCGATGTTTACATTGGGATGATACATTAATATTCTGATCAATTCTCCGGCCGTGTAGCCCGAACCACCAATTATTCCGATATTAATCATAATTTTTATTTTTTTAGATATATTGTTAAATCGAATTCGATTTTTAATATATTTTGTGTTTTTAGATTAAACAATCTTAAAAAGTTGTTTAATCTCCTAGTTTTTTTTTAATCAATAGCAAAAACAAATTCTGCGGATATAAACTTTATGTAATATGTCTTTATCTGCTCAGGACTTAATGATTGTGTGTCATGTGCAGATTCAACATTATAAACTTCTGTATAAGTAGAATTTGCACCAATTTCAATATATGGAGAAACAGAAACTCTTTTAATAGGAGTTAATATCAATCCGTTATAATTGGCAGTTACGCTTGATGTTCCTTTTACAGCAACATCATTGGGGTTAGTATATTTTATTTCATAATGTAATCGAGATGAATTATTACCTGTGTCAGCTGTAAATTCAAATAACAAAACTTCATACGTAACCGGTTTTAAAGTTTCCTTTTCCGGCGTATCGCTATCACTTGAACAACCAAGAAATATTAGAAACATTGGAAGTAAAAAAAATACTTTTGTTTTCATAAAAATTAAGCTTTATTTTTTTGAATAAATCATCAGAAATTAATCATGATCTAAATGATTTACAGATGAAAATATATTTTGGGCATTTCCTAAAATCTTGATAAATCCTTTAGCATCATCAGATGTCCAGGCGTTGTTCATTTCTCCATATTGACCAAAACCTGTATTCATTAAATCATTATCTGATTCAATTCCGTCAAGCGAGAAATGATATGGTTTTAGAGAAACGGTTACAACACCATTTACTGTTTTTTGCGTGTCTTGCAAGAATGTTTCGATATTTCTCATAACCGGATCTAAAAACTGACCTTCATGAAACAACATCCCGTACCAGTTTCCTAATTGTTCTTTCCAGTATTGCTGCCATTTACCAAGTGTATGTTTCTCTAATAAATGGTGTGCTTTGATGATAATTAAAGGTGCAGCAGCTTCAAAACCAACTCTTCCTTTAATACCAATAATAGTATCACCTACGTGAATATCTCTACCGATTGCAAAAGCGTTTGCCAATTTTTCAAGAGCAACAATATTATTAGAAGGTTTATCTGTTTTACCGTTTATCCCAACCAATTCTCCTTGTTCAAAATGCAAAGTCACTTTTTCTTCGTCTTCTTTCTGCAATTGCGAAGGATAAGCTTCACTTGGTAACGGTTGGTTTGAAGTTAAAGTTTCTTTTCCTCCAACACTTGTTCCCCAAAGTCCTTTATTGATTGAGTATTGTGCTTTTTCCCAAGAATAGTGAACTCCGTTTTTAGACAAATAATCAACTTCTTCTTGTCTTGATAATTTTAAATCTCTAATTGGAGTGATGATTTCAATTTCCGGAGCAATGGTTTGAAAAATCAAATCAAAACGAATTTGGTCATTTCCTGCACCTGTACTTCCGTGTGCGATGGCGCTTGCTCCTACTTTTTTAGCATATTTAATGGCTTCAATTGCCTGAAAAACACGCTCTGCACTTACTGATAATGGGTAAGTATTGTTTTTTAATACGTTTCCAAAAATCAAATATTTTATCGCTTTATCATAATATTTGTCTACGATAGTCAGGTTAGCGTGTTGTGCACTTCCTAATTCGTAAGCTCTTTTTTCGATAGCAGATAATTCTTCTGCATCAAATCCTCCTGTATCTACTAGTACGGTATGAACTTCGTATCCTTTTTCATTTTTTAAATATTTCAAACAATACGAGGTATCTAATCCTCCACTATAAGCTAATACAACTTTTTTCATTTTTTATAATTTAGGCTAATACTTTCGTATGTAGCAAGTTTGAGATTTCTTTTTTGATTTGAATTCTTAAGATAAAAAGCCGAAAGACAATATTTTACTTAAGAATAAAGCTTGCTTTATTTTTTTTAATCTACTTAAAACAGCCTCATTAAAAGGATGTCTTGGCGGATCTTTTTGTTTTTCTTTTGGATCATACAACATTCCTGTACAAAGACACATTTTGTTTTCTTTGCTTTTGAGGATTTCATAATTCGTACAGGTTTTGCAACCTGACCAAAAACTTGGATCAGTAGTAAGTTCAGAGAATGGTACTGGTTTATAACCTAAATCAGAATTGATCTTCATTACGGCCAAACCGGTTGTGATTCCAAATATTTTAGCGTCCGGATATCTTTTTAGGGAATAATCAAAAACTTTTGATTTGATTTTTTTCGCCAAACCTAAACTTCTGTAATCCGGATGAACGATTAAGCCGGAATGGGCCACGAATTTTCCGTGCTGCCAACTTTCGATATAACAAAAACCTGCAAATTTTCCGTCTGCCAAAGCAATCATCGCATCACCGTTCGACATTTTTTTCTGAATGTATTCAGGAGTTCTTTTAGCAATCCCTGTACCTCTTAACAAGGCAGAGGATTCTATTGTATCGCAAATTTCCTGTGCGAATTTGAAGTGTTCTTCCTGAGTAACAACAATAGAGATTTTCATTTCAATAGTTGAAGTTAGAGTTAAAAATTAAAACGTATTGTTTAGTTTGAAATTCAGAAATCGATCCGACAAAAATAGACATAATAGAAGTAACATCCTCAAAATCAAAAACTTGATTTAGAAAATTCAAAAAACTATGTATACTTTTAGGATATGTTTGTCCAATGGACAAATTGTGTGATTTCAAAATGAAAAATGAATATAAATAAATACGCGGCGAAAAACTCTGTGAATACTATAGAGATAGTATCCGTACTTCGGGAGAAGTTACAGGTGAGTTTGTCCGTGACAAAGAAGTTATATGTAAACTTATTTTATTCATCGATGCAAAAGTACACTATTTTTTAATTCTAAAAACAAAAAAATTAAATTCTAACATTTTTTTAATGAAATGTTGTTTTTTTTTAAAGGTGCTAAGATTCTGAGCTGCTAAGGTGCTGAGTTTTTTTACAATCAAAAACTTGAAACATGAAACAAAACAAAAAACCCGATAGTTATTACTAACTATCGGGTTTTAAAAACTTTATATTTTATAATCTTACTTTTTTGTAAATGGAATTGTTTCTCCGTTACCTAAAATAACCATGTCGAAACCTGTTTTAGCTTCATTAAACTTAAACTTTAATCCGGCACTTTTAGACTCAAAAGTATCTTTTTCGTTTTCTACAGGAACTACAGTAAACTTAGGAAAGTTTGTAATTTCTACATTTAATGTGCTGTTCTTTTCAGTAAAATCAATTTTCAAAGGCGCTCTTGAGGTAGAATAAGTCCCTAAATAACCATCTAAAATTACATCCTTCTCTATTTTACCGTTTCCCGCTTTCCAGACATTATTTGCTTCATTATTATCCGGAAAAACATGATCAGGATCAAGTGTAACACTTTCAATTTCTTCAGTAGAATTATATTTGAAAGACCATACAGTATTGCGTTGCCAAACTTCTACAGGAATATTGACCCTTGTCACCTTCCCGCTTTTTGTTTTGACATCTGCAACAATTGGCATTGGCATCTTGTCGAAATTTTCAACGGTAATTACAACTCCTTTTGACGGATCATTTTTTACGTACTTAATTGAATTAATACCCTGATCAAAACGCCAGTTGTTTACGAACCAGCTTCTCCAAAACCAACTTAAATCTTCGCCTGCAACGTTTTCCATCGATCTGAAAAAGTCATCCGGTTGCGGATGTTTATAAGCCCAGCGTTCTATATAAGTACGGAAAGCAGTATCAAAACGCTCTTTTCCTAATATTTGCTCTCTCAAAATTATCAAAGCTGAACTTGGTTTAAAATAACACAACATACCAATATTTGCTTCTTTCATATTATCAGGAGAACTCATTACAGTTTCTAAATCAGTTCTTGTAAATGACTCAGCTCCTTTATGTAAATCTGTTGGCGCTTCTACATATTCTCCTTTATTAAATGCGGCTGTACTTAGCGAATTAATAAAAGTATTGAAACCTTCATCCATCCACCCAAACAATCTTTCATTCGATCCTACAATCATAGGAAACCAAATATGGCCAAATTCATGATCTGTAACTCCCCACAAATCTTGTCCTTTAGATTCCCATCCACAAAAAACAATTCCGGGATACTCCATTCCGCCTTCATTTCCTGCCACGTTTGTAGCGGCCGGATAAGGATATTCGAACCATGTTTTAGAATAATGTTCTATAGCTGCTTTTACATATTCAGTAGAACGTCCGTAAGCACCTTGTCCGGCACTTTCTACCGGATAAGCAGATAAAGCCAATGCTTTTTTACCACTTGGTAAATTAATCTTTGCTCCGTCTAAGATAAAAGCCGGTGAAGATGCCCACGAAAAATCACGTGCATTTTTGATCTGGTAATGCCATGTTTTCTCTCCAGAAGCAGCTGTATTTGCAGTTGCAGCAACTTCTTCAGCAGAACGAATCATAACCGTTTTATCACTTAAAGATGCTTCTTTATAACGCTTAAATACATCTGCCGGCAACACTTCTGCCCCATTTAGCAATTCACCTGAACCTACCACATAATGATTAGCCGGTACCGTAAGTTTTACATCAAAGTTTCCGTATTCCAGATAAAATTCAGAAGCTCCCAAATATGGATGCGTATTCCAGCCTCTTACATCGTCATACACACACATACGGGGATACCATTGTGCTATGGTGAAAATTTTGCCGTTTTTAGTTTCTAACACTCCCATTCTGTCTGATCCTTCAAAAGGAGCTGTGAATGCAAATTCGATTTTGATTTTTACAGCTCCTCCTTTTGATGCTAATTCTTCGGGAAGAAATATTTGCATTCTGGTATCCGTAATCACATATTTTGCTTCTACTTCAGTTTTTTTCTTTCCAACAGAAATCACTTTAACTGATTTGATTTTATTCCCTCCGTCAAAAACCTGTCCCTGGGCGCCATTACGACTTCCCGTTAAAGGCACGATAGCATTTCCTCTTGAATCTTCCTTAAATAAGTTTTGATCTACATTCAGCCAGACAAATGACATTTTATCCGGACTGTTGTTGGTATAGGTTATTTCATCTGTACCAATGATTTCATTTGTAGTAGCATTTAACCTTGCCGTTATCTGATAATCGGCTCTGTTTTGCCAATATTCAACTCCGGGCTGACCACTTGCAGAACGGGTTGGAGTTCCATTTTTTGTGTAAAAATGAGGCCCAAAGGCATCATGATAATTATAATTATTAACAGGATTTACTGCTGTTGCTGTAGGCGTTTGTTGTGCCCAAACAGAAGAAATCCCAACAAATAAAGCCATGGTTAATAAGGCTTTGAAGGATTGTATTTTCATATTTTTTAGCTGTTTATGTAGCAAATTAATGAAAAAAAAAGCTATTTACAGAGAAAAGAAGAATCATAAATTGAATTTTAGCAAAATTTTATCAAAAAAATAATTTGAAGGTTTTTCTTAAAAACTAAAATTTATAAAATATATTTACATCAATATAAAATTCATTCACTTCAACTTTACATAATTTGAACACAACTATCTCAAATCCAACAATAAACGCTTCTATTAAACATTCCGGAGCTGAATTATTTTCATTAAAAAACAATCAAAACAAAGAATATATCTGGGAAGGGAATCCTGATTTCTGGGGAAAGCATTCTCCAATTCTTTTTCCTATTATAGGCACTTTAAAAAACAATACCTATACAATCAACGAAAAAGAATATCAATTGCCAAGACATGGATTTGCTCGTGATATGGATTTTCAATTAGTTGACAAGACTGAAAACAGTGCTGTTTTCTCTCTAAAATCAGATGCTGAAACGTTGAAAAAATACCCTTTTGAATTTGAATTACAACTTATTTATACTCTTAAAGAAACTTCTTTAGACATCGAATATAAAGTAATTAATAAAAATCAAACTAAGATGCCTTTTTCAATTGGAGCTCATCCTGCAATAGCTTTAGCTGAGAATTTCGAAAATTATGCTATAGAATTTGAAAAAGAAGAAGTTTTAAAATATTACATTTTAGAGCATGATTTAATTTCCAACAAAACGGAAGTTTTAGAAACTTCTGACAATCTGATTCCTTTGAATTACCAATTATTCGAAAATGATGCATTGATATTTAAATCTTTAGAATCGAATTCCCTGACTATCCTTGAAAACTCTAAACCTTATATTAAAGTTGATTTTGAAGATTTTCCGAGTTTAGGGATCTGGACAAAAGAAAAAGCGCCATTTGTTTGTATTGAACCTTGGCTGGGTTATTCAGATACATCCGAAAATTCAGGAGATTTATTCGAAAAAGAAGGAATTTTAGTTCTGGATGCCAACCAAACCTTTCATTCAAAGTTTAGTATAACACTATTATAATTAAAAAAAAATGTTAGAATTTAATTTTACCCCATTTCCGGAAATAGAAACAGAACGCTTGCTTTTAAGAAGAATCACTAAGGAAGATGTAAATGAAGTTTTCGAATTGCGTTCGAATCCTGAAACTATGAAATACATTCCGCGACCATTGGTTAAAAATGCTAAAGATGCTCTTGAACATATTGCGATGATCGAAGATAAAATAGTAACAAACATTGGAATCAATTGGGGAATAACCCTAAAAGGGAATCCGAGACTATTGGGTATTATTGGATATTACAGAATGCAGCCAGAAAATTATCGTGCCGAAATTGGATATATCTTATTACCTGAATTTCACGGAAAAGGAATTATTCCCGAAGCTGTAAATCGATTGATTACTTATGGCTTTAAAGATTTGAAATTGCATTCGATTGAAGCCGTAATTGATCCTGAAAATTATGCTTCTGAAAAAGTGCTCCAAAAGTGCGGATTTGTTAAAGAAGCTCATTTAAAAGAAAACGAATTTTACGAAGGCCGCTTTTTAGACAGCGTAATCTACTCATTATTAGAACCTAAGTAATCAACACAAATTATTCAAAAAAAACATCCTTGTTAAATTAAAGTATTTTCATAATAGTAATTAATGGTTTACGTTATATTTGCACGCGAAATAAGCAACGAAGCCTTATTTTTTCCCCGCAAAATAACTATTTTATGAAAAAATTCTTAATTCTGACAGTTCTTTTCTTTTCGATTCAGTCCCAAAGTCAAACTTTTATTAAATTTAATGCCGCAACAGCTTTAGTTGGCGTTCCAAATATTGGTATTGAGACCAGCATTGGAGAAAAATTAACTTTTAGCGTTGATGTAATGGCTTCTTTTTGGGAATCTTTTGATGGTCACAGTCCAATGAAATTTTACACATTAACTCCAGAAGTTCGTTATCATTTTAAAGAAAAATACAACGGCTTTTATTTAGGTGGTCATGCCGGTCCAGATGTTTACGAACTACAAAAATGGAATTACTGGGATACCAACAAATATGAGCACGGATTTGGATATAGATTAGGTATCACAGCCGGATACAACATCAAATTAAACGATAAATTTTTACTTGACATTTTTGCAGGAGCTGGCTGGCATCAAGGATTTTATCACGGATATTATAACGACGGAACTCCCGGCAGATACGAAAAAGCACCAAACTGGAACAAAAGCGGCGAATGGCTTCCTTACCGTGGCGGTGTTATGATTTCTTATAAATTGTAATTACTTCGTAAATTTAGGCAAAGATTTTACGTATAAATCTTCAACTTTTTTTCGAGCCCAATCGGTTTTTCTTAAAAAAGTCAAACTTGATTTCACACTTGGATTTGAAGTAAAACATTTTACAGGAATCAATTCTGCCAATGTATCAAAACCATAATGATCTACCAGTGCTTCTACTATTTTTTGAAGTGTGATTCCATGTAACGGATCTGTTGATTGATTTTGCATCTTATAAATTTAATGATAATACTAAAAAAGACTGTACTCTAAAAAGTACAGTCTTTTTTTTTACAAAATTAGCAAATTGAAATTTAAATCAATCTACATATATTTAGAATATAAATTTAAATCCAACAGCAAGTGGAGTGGTTAAATTTGAACCTCCTACAAGATAAGCAGAATCAACATTTGCCATATGCGCCAATCCAAAATTAGTAACAGTCGTTTTATCCCCGGTTTTTGGATCAATTGTAGTCGATGTAAAATTCGCTAAATCATAAGAAAACTCTACTGAGAAATTTTTAGTTACAAAATAATCAAAACCTCCTGATACAGACAGACCAAACTGACTTATTTTTGTATCACTTTCTTTTTCTTTACCTGTGATAACCGGCAAAGCAGCTTGTCCGAAGAAATAAAGAGAACCTGCAACATTCCAATATTTTCTTGCCAATGGCTGAATTACGAATAAATCTGTTTTTCCGGATGTAGTTGAGCCTAGATCAGATTTCATATTAATATAACCCAATCCAGCACCAATAGCAACCGATGGAGTTATAAAAGTTCCCACAATTGGTATTACGGATAAATTTGTGTTTTTGGCATCTCCTGTTTTAGTTTGTTGATAACCAAATTGCGACGTTACAAACCAAGCACCTTTTAAACCTTGACTAGCATCTTGTGCTTTTGCAGTTAACCCAATTAACGCAATACTAACGAATGTTAAAATTTTTTTCATTTTTGATTTTAATTATAAATTATTTAACAAAAATATAGGTAAGCTTTTTCTGTAGAAATGATATAAATCATAGATTAAAAAAAAACTTTAATTATCTTTGATTGCGTCAAAGTTTTTCAATTTTGTTTACATTTGCATTATGTTAAAAACAGTCAATATACTTAATAAAAGAGCTCGATTTGATTATGAGATAATCGATACTTATACTGCCGGAATTGTTTTATCCGGTACAGAAATCAAATCTATCCGATTAGGGAAAGCAAATATTACCGAAAGTTTTTGTGAATTTAACAATCTCGAACTTTTTGCTATTAATACATATATCGAAGAATATATGTTTGGAAATCAATTCAATCACAAATCAAGAAGTGAACGAAAATTACTTTTAAATAAAAAAGAACTAAAAAGTCTTCATAAAAGTGTTCAGGCAAAAGGACTTACAATTGTACCTTTAAAATTATTTACTAATGAAAAAGGACTTGCAAAACTGCAAATAGGACTTTGTAAAGGAAAGAAAACCTACGACAAACGAGAATCCCTTAAAGAACAGGATACAAAACGTGATTTAGACAGAATAAAAAAAGCTTACAATTAAAGTTATTTTTAACAACAAGAACCATTTGTTAATCTTTTATACGTATTTTTATTACAATATTTAAAAACCTTGTAATATGAAGAAATACTTAACTTTATTTATCATCGCTTTGACACTTGCAAGCTGTGGCAGCAATACTGCAATAGTTAATAGCTGGAGAGATCCAAAAATAACAGTCGCCCAGGAAAATTTCAAAAAAGTTTTAGTTGTTGCGTTATTAAAAGACGAAGCATCCAGAAGAGTCACCGAAAACAGAATTGCAGCCAGCAATCCAATCTTCAAAACTTCTTATGAATACTTAAACGAAACGACTAAAAACCTCACGCAGGAACAAAAATTAAAAATACTACAAGACGAAGATTTTGATGGCGTTATTACTTTACGTCTGGTAAGTACCGAAAAAGAAACCACCTATGTTCCGGGAAGTTATACAGGCATGTATTACGGAGGTTTTGATGGCTTATATAGTGGCGTTTACGGGTATGGTTTTGGAAACTGGTACGGAATGTATTCGCCTTACTTTTATGATCCGGGATACTATCAGGAAACCACGTCGTATATGGTCGAAACAAACGTTTTTTCATTAAAAGAAAATAAACTAATCTGGACAGGAACTACAAAATCTGATTATGTGACAGATTTAGGATCAACTGTAGACGCAATCATGCAAGCTGTCGTTGACGAAATGAGAAAAGACGGCTCGCTTCCTCCAAAAAGCAAAATATAATTTATAAAGCAATATATTTTTTTTAAATATTGCTTTTTTTTACAAAAAATGACTAAATTTGTCAAGACATTTTAATTCATAACCAATAATGAAAACACTTCTTAAAAATGCCCGAGAGCAAAAAGGTTTAAAAACTCGTGAAGTGGCACAAATTCTTGGCATTGATCAAGCTTTAATAAGCAAATTTGAATCAGGAACACGAAGACCAACCAAAGATCAGATTTCGAAACTTTCTCAACTTTTAGAGATAGACTACGAAACTTTAATGATTGCGTGGCTTAAAGAAAAAATTCTTTACGAAATTGGCGATGATGAGTTTGCCTTAAAAGCATTGATGGTTGCGGAACAGGAAATTAAATACAATAAAACTGTTTCAAAATTAAAAATCTCCAGTACTCTCGAAAATCTTCTGAAAGAAATCGATCTTCTAAAAGCAAAATTAGATAACTATCGTCAGTTTGACAGTTTTAGAATTACTCAGGCGTTAGAATTAGAATATACCTTTGAAAGTAATCGAATTGAAGGAAATACAATGACACTTCGCGAAACAGATATGGTTATCAACGAAGGCCTGACTATTTCAGGAAAAAGTATGCGTGAGCACTTGGAAGCCATTAATCATCAGGAAGCGATTGGATTTATTAAGGATTTAATGCAAAGAAACGTTTCCTTAAACGAACGCGACCTATTATCAATTCACAATTTAATTCTACGGGGTATAATTCCTGAAGATGCGGGTCGCTATCGAAAAGTACAAGTGATGATAAAAGGAAGCAGCCATATGCCACCCCAACCTTTTATGGTTGCCAAAGAAATGGAGGATTATTTTATCTGGTATGAAATCAATAAAAACAAATTACATCCCATTATTCTGGCTGCCGAAATGCACGAGAGGCTAGTAACAATTCATCCTTTTATTGATGGAAACGGGCGAACTTCCCGTTTGGTCATGAATTTAATTTTATTGCAAAAAGGATATATAATTGCCAACATAAAAGGAGATTATGATAGTCGTATGCAATATTATCAAAGTTTAGAAACCGCTCAGACCAAAAATAATAAAGAAGATTTTTTACTCTTTGTCGCTCAAATCGAAAAAGAAAATCTGGAACGTTATATTGGTATTATCGCACAATAAAAAAGCCCATTACTGGGCTTTTTCTAGTTTTTATCTTCTAATAAAGGAACAAATCGAAATTCTCCAAACTCATGTTTCTCAAATTGCGTTTCATTTTTACGAATCAATAATGTCATAATCTGAACGTCTTCTCCTAACGGAATAACCAGTCTTCCTCCTATCTTTAATTGTGCCATTAAAGGCTGAGGAATAAAAGGTGCACCTGCCGTAACAATGATACTGTCAAACGGCGCATAACTTGGCAAACCTTTATATCCATCGCCAAAAGACAGATGCTTAGGACGAATATTTAATTTAGGAAACAAGTTTGAGGTGGTTTTAAACAATTCATTTTGCCTTTCGACACTAAAAACTTTAGCACCCAGCATACACAATACAGCTGTTTGATAACCTGAACCGGTACCAATTTCCAGAATTTTATGCTCCTTTTTTACTTCTAATAATTGTGATTGAAAAGCAACGGTGTACGGCTGTGATATTGTTTGACCAGCTCCTATAGGAAAAGCCTTATCCTGATAAGCATAATCTTCAAAACTGGAATTCAAAAAAAGGTGTCTTGGGATTTTTTTTATCGCATCCAAAACTGCTCTGTCGGTAATTCCTTTTTGTTCTAAAGTGCTTACTAATTGATTACGAAGTCCTTGATGTTTGGCAGTGTCTTTCAAAATAGGTAGGTTTAATTTTTGCAAAAATAAGAAAGTAAATAGGAAATCAAATATTGATTTTTAATTATTAAATCGCTAAATCTTTATTGCATTCACTTTTACTTTCAACAAATAAATTATATTTTTGTTTAAAATACATTCTCATGTTAAAAGTAGGAGTTTTAGGTGCTGGTCATCTTGGTAAAATACATTTACGCTTATTACAACAATCTGACCAATACGAATTAGTTGGATTTTACGACGAAAATCAAGAAAATGCCGAACGAATATCAAAAGAATTTGGCTATAAAAACTTCAGTACTATTGCAAAATTAATCCACGCTGTGGATGTCATCGATATTGTCACTCCAACACTTTCTCACTATAAATGTGCTAAGGTAGCCATAAAATCAGGAAAACATATCTTTATAGAAAAACCAATTGCCAATACCGTTGAAGAAGCCGAAGAAATTATTGCTTTGGCCAAAGAATACAACGTAAAAGGTCAGGTGGGTCATGTTGAGCGCTTTAATCCTGCGTTTATTGCAACTAAAAACATGATCGAAAATCCAATGTTTATAGAAACACATCGTTTAGCAGAGTTTAATCCGCGTGGTACAGATGTTCCGGTAGTGCTGGATTTAATGATTCATGATATTGATGCAATTTTGAGTGTTGTTCACTCAAAAGTAAAAGACATTCATGCCAGTGGAGTTTCGGTAATCAGTGATACTCCTGATATTGCAAACGCCAGAATTGAATTCGAAAACGGATGTGTTGCCAATTTAACGGCAAGTAGGATTTCGATGAAAAACATGCGCAAAACGCGCTTCTTTCAAAAAGATGCTTACATTTCAGTTGACTTTTTAGAGAAAAAATGTGAAGTAGTCCGTATGAAAGATGCACCGGAAATTCCGGGAGATTTTGATATGATCCTTCAAAATGCCGAAGGCATAAAAAAACAAATCTATTTTACCAATCCTGATGTAGAGCAAAACAATGCCATTCTCGACGAATTAGAATCATTCGCAAATGCGATAAAAACAGATACAACTCCAGTTGTAACGCTTGAGCAAGCAACTGATGCCTTAAGAGTAGCATATCAAATCATTGATTGTTTCCAAAAATAATTGAAGCTTTTTAAAATAAAATTAGCCACGAATTCACGAATCAATTGGTGAATTCGTGGCTAAATCATAAATATAATATCTAAGATAAAATGAAAACTATAGCTGTAATTGGTGCAGGAACAATGGGTAACGGAATTGCTCATACATTTGCACAAAGTGGTTTTACTGTAAAACTAATTGACGTTTCTGAGAAATCATTAGACAAAGGAATGGCAACTATTGCCTCAAACTTAGACCGAATGTTGTCTAAAGGAACCATAACCCAGGAAGATGTTGCTAAAACTATCACTAATATTATTACGTATACTGATATTAAAGATGGCGTTGTTGGCGTTGATTTAGTGGTTGAAGCTGCTACAGAAAATGTAGAGTTAAAACTAAACATCTTCAAACAATTAAACGAAGCTTGTTCTCATAATACTATTTTAGCAACCAATACTTCTTCGATTTCAATAACACAAATTGGAGCCGTAGTGGCACATCCTGAACGCGTCATAGGGATGCATTTTATGAATCCGGTGCCAATTATGAAATTGGTCGAAATTATTCGCGGTTACAATACCAGCGATGAAGTAACTAAAATCATCATGGATTTATCTGAAAAATTAGGAAAAACTCCTGTTGAAGTAAACGATTATCCCGGTTTTGTGGCAAACAGAATTTTAATGCCTATGCTAAACGAAGCCATCGAAACGTTATATAATAAAGTTGCCGGAGTTTACGAGATTGATACCGTAATGAAATTAGGAATGGGACATCCAATGGGACCACTTCAACTAGCTGATTTTATTGGACTTGACGTTTGCCTTGCGATTTTAAATGTAATGTACGAAGGATTCAAAAATCCTAAATATGCTCCGTGCCCTTTATTAGTAAATATGGTTAGAGCCGGAAAATTAGGAGTAAAATCCGGTGAAGGTTTTTATGATTATAGTGAAAGTAAAAAAGCAGAGAAAATCTCTAAGCAATTTATTTCATAAAAAAAGAAATACCATGTCGATACAATCGAATTTAAATACAATCAAAGCAACTTTACCGGAACATGTAACTCTGGTTGCTGTTTCTAAAACTAAACCTGTTTCAGATTTAATGCAGGCATATGAATCTGGTCAACGCATTTTTGGAGAAAACAAAATCCAGGAAATGGTTGATAAGTACGAAGAAATGCCAAAAGACATTCAATGGCACATGATTGGTCACGTGCAGTCTAACAAAGTGAAGTTTATGGCTCCTTTTGTGAGCCTGATTCACGGTGTTGACAGTTTGAAGTTATTGCAGGAAATCAATAAACAAGCATTAAAAAACAACAGAATTATCGATTGTTTGCTTCAAATATATATTGCTGAAGAAGAATCTAAATTTGGTTTAGACGAAAATGAATTAAATGAATTATTATTTTCACCAGAATTCAAAGAAATGAAAAATATTCGTATCTTAGGATTAATGGGAATGGCAACATTTACAGAAGATAAAAACCAGATTAAAAAAGAATTTACACATTTAAAATCTATTTTTGATTCCATTAAAAAGATAAAAACTGAAAACTGCGATCTGAAAACTATTTCAATGGGAATGTCAGGCGATTACCAACTTGCGATAGAATGCGGAAGTACAATGGTTAGAATTGGAAGCAGCATTTTTGGAGGTCGTTGATTTTTCAAAAACCACATATCCATAAGACGCACTGCGGTGCGCACCTACAAGCAAACTGAATACTAAAAACTGAGACTGAATACTGAATTTGTACGCAATACTAGACATAGAAACCACTGGAGGCCAGTTTAACGAAGAAGGAATTACTGAAATCGCCATTTATAAATTTGATGGCCACGAAGTAGTCGACCAATTCATTAGCCTTGTTAATCCTGAAATTCCGATTCAGCCTTTTGTGGTAAAATTAACAGGAATCAATAATGCTATGTTACGTTCTGCTCCAAAATTTTTTGAAGTAGCAAAACGAATTATCGAAATCACTTCTGATTGTATTATTGTCGCTCACAACGCCTCTTTCGATTATAGAATTCTTCGCACCGAATTCAGACGTTTGGGTTATGATTTCGAAGCCAGAACACTTTGTACGGTTGAACTGGCTAAAAAATTAATCCCGGAACAGCCCTCTTATAGTTTAGGAAAATTGGTTCGTGCCCTCGGAATTCCAATGGCAGACAGGCATCGCGCAAGTGGAGACGCAATGGCAACAACCAAGTTGTTCAAAATGCTTTTAGAAAAAGACTTAGAAAAAACCATCGTAAAAGATTTTATAAAACTGGAAGTTGAAAAAGGAATTGCTCCAAAATTCCTCGATCTTTTATCTCAGATGCCTACAAAAACTGGCGTTTACTATATTTATAATGAAGGAGGAACACTGATTTATATTGGTAAAAGCCAAAATATAAAAAAAAGAGTCAATCAGCATTTTACAGGAATTACAACTAAAAGTAAAAAAATTCAAGCTGAAGTTTTCACCATTACTTATGATGAAACCGGAAGCGAATTAATCGCACTATTGAAAGAAAGCGAAGAAATAAAGATAAACAGGCCAAGATATAACCGTTCTGGACGAAAAACGATTTTTCAATATGCTTTATATGCTGAAAAAGACGCCAATGGCTACATCAACCTGAAACTCGAAAAAGCAGATGGCCGTAAAAAAGAAATCACATCGTTTGCTACTTTACAAGAAGGTAAAAATGTACTTTTCAAATTCACTGCGAAGTACCATTTATGCCAAAAGTTAACAGGACTATATCAAACAAAAAAAGAGTGTTTTCAATATAAAATAAAAGAATGTGATGGCGCCTGCATTGGAGAAATTACTCCTGAAGTCTACAATGCCAGAGTGCAACAATTTATATCTGAGAATAGTTTTGACAATAAAAGCATGATTCTCATTGACAGAGGAAGAAATGTGAACGAAAGAAGCGCAATATTGATCGAAAACGGAATTTATCAGGGATACGCCTTTTATGATTTAAACTATCAGGTTACCAATATTGATATTTTAAAAAATATTTTAATCCCAATGCAACACAACCGCGATGTTAAAAATATTATTCAAAATTACATCCGCAAAAGCAAATCCCTTAAAACACTTCATTTTTAACAATCCAAAACTTTCATTATCTTCGCCGAGATGAAAAAAATAAAATCAAAATACGAGCTTTTTAGACAAAAGACCCAAATCATCCTTTATGGTACGAATACCATACTGGGACGTCTGTTTGATTTGGTACTTTTAGGCCTTATTTTATTGAGTGTACTTTTAGTCATGATGGATACCGTAGAAGGTATTAATCTTAAATACCACTCCTATCTTGTGATTTGCGAATGGGTGATCACCGTTTTCTTTACTATCGAATATATCTTACGTATTATTTCGATACAAAAACCTGTAAAATATGTTTTCAGTTTTTACGGAATTATCGATCTAATGGCGATATTACCTATGTATTTATCGATATTTTTCCCCGCAACAAATGTTCTTACAATCGTTAGAGTCCTGCGTTTCTTCAGATTGTTTAAAATTTTACATATTCCGCAAATTTCGCAACAATCAATCCAGCTTAAGGAAGCTATGGAAGCCAGCAAAGAAAAAATTATGGTTTTCATCTATTTCGTTCTTATCAGTGCCGTGATTATTGGTTCCTTGATGTACGTTGTCGAAGGCAAGGAAAGCGGTTTTACAAGTATTCCTATGGGAATTTATTGGGCTATCGTAACCCTTACTACCGTTGGTTATGGCGATATTTCACCCGCATCTCCCCTAGGTCAGTTTTTAGCCTCACTGGTGATGATTATGGGTTACGGGATCATTGCTGTCCCAACAGGGATCGTTACTGCAGAATTTGCCAAAAGCAGTTTACGCGGTAATTCCGTCAGCTCAAAAAAAGCATGCAAAAACTGCAATGCACAAATGCATTTTGATAGTGCAAAATATTGCCATGAATGTGGAACTGAATTATCTAATAATTAATTTTAAGGAGCTATTCCAGCTGTACATTACAACTCCTCCTTATCTTTGTTGTTTTTTAAAAGTATAAAAGGAGCTTCTAAAGTCGCTCATTTATCCTAAAAAAACTAACCAATATAAGTCCGGGGTTTTCACTTCCATCTGGGCTAAAAAATATGAAACACTTAATTACCATCGTCGGACCAACAGCTATAGGCAAAACTGCCCTGAGTATCGCTTTGGCTCAACATTTTAAATGCGAAATAATATCTTGCGACAGCCGTCAGTTTTTTAAAGAAATGACAATTGGTACAGCCGTTCCTAATCCAGACGAATTAAAGGCTGCAACACATCATTTCATTCAGAATAAATCTATTTTCGAAAATTATACTGTTGGAGATTACGAAAAAGAAGCACTTTATAAATTAGAAGAATTGTTTCAAAACAATGATTTTGTAATTCTAATTGGTGGTTCAGGATTGTATGTCGATGCTATTTTAAAGGGATTCGATGAATTTCCTGAAATAGATCCCGAAATCCGTTCTGAAATAAATGCCAATTATGAAAAGCTTGGAATAGAATATCTACAGGAGCAACTAAAAAGTTTAGATCCGGATTATTATCAAAAGATAACATTAGAAAACCCTCAAACACTTCAGAATCCACAAAGAATGATGCGTTTCACAGAAGTTTGCATCGGAACTCACAAACCATATTCTTCTTTTTTAAATCAAAAGAAAAATAACAGAAATTTCACTCCAGTTTTGATTGGCTTAGAAGCTGACAGACAAATTATTTACGACAGAATTAATCAGCGAGTTGATATTATGATACAGCAAGGTTTGCTTGAAGAAGCACAATTACTATATCCTAATAAATCGTTAAATGCGCTTCAAACTGTCGGTTATAGAGAATTATTTAGTTATTTTGACGGAGATTTCTCACTTCCTTTTGCTATTGAAGAAATTAAGAAAAATACCAGACGTTTCTCAAAAAGACAACTTACCTGGTTCAAAAGGAATGAAGTTACAAAATGGTTTGACTATGCAAATGATCGAAAAACAATTATAGATTATATTGAAAAATCTTTGTGATAAATAATTTTAAATATATACTACTTCCTGCAAACTAAAAATATGGATAACGTACTTTGGAATACGATTCTGCAATTTGATTTTGATGATTCATCAAGTGAATTTGGTTTTTCATTAAGGCTTGCACAAGAAAACTTCTGGACAAAAAACTTTACTAAAAAAGCCATTTTAGAATATAAAAAATTCATGTACCTGGCATCCATTTCTGAGTCAATGGTTTCTCCATCTGAAACAGTTGATACCGTATGGCACCTGCATTTAATTTTTACTCAATCTTATCAGCGATTTTGCAAATTACTTGGTAAACAAATTCAGCACGTTCCATCTACGCATAACAGAGAAGATTTTCAAAGATTCAGAAAAGCAAAAGAGCAGACTAATATTCTATACGAATCGACTTTTGGCACTCAACCCAAAGATATCTGGGAGTTTGACGGAATGTATGAAAGTTTGAATTTAGATAAAGCAAAAATAAAATTGAGATCATTTATCAGTAATGGCCTGATGGTATTTCTGCCATTAACATTCCCATTTTATTATCTTTTAAAACCAATTTATATTACCATTGATAATCCCTATTTCCTCATTGGTTTTATCATTTTATCTCTCCTTACATTTAAAATACTGGATATCTACAATAAAGTAAAACTTCGACAAATTGCCCGTAAATTTGATCCAAATTCATTTATTTACGACCTTGAGCCTTATGAATTAATTTATCTTAAAACTCAAAAAATATCTAATGTAATTAATGGTGTGGTAAATGAATTGATTGACAATAAAACAGTTGAAATACAACCTTATAACATTATTAATCTTACCGAAAACAAAACCACTTTAACGGATGAACAAATTGAGATAACGAAATCTTTGACTGAATTTGGAAAAAGCGTTTACTCAACGCTAGTTGCCCGCATGAAAAGAAAACCCGTTTTTATAAATATACCAAACTGCATGGATGCATTTGAAAAATATTTTATTAAATCTAAAAAATTCAATAAATTGTTTTATCTCAACTTTGTTATTCTTGCGCTACTTTTTATGTTTGGATATATCCGCTTTATGACAGGCTTTGCCAGAAATAAACCAGTGGGACTCATTATATTTGTTCTTATAGTCTTTATCATTTCTGCCATCTTTTTTCTATACAGGTTAACAAGACTTATTAGTATTGATACCATAACAAATCTATATAAAAAAGAAATTTTACCTGCCAGACAAATCGAAAATAACTGGCAATGGAATTATTTTCTATTTAGTACTGCAGTAATAGCTCCGGCATTTATACCACTAATAGCGGAAGTAAACAGAAGTAATAATTATGAAGGCTCTTCCGGAAGTTCTTGTGGAACTTCTTCTGACTCTTCATCAGGAAGTTCCTGCGGAAGTTCTTGTGGCAGCTCCTGTGGTGGCTGTGGTGGCGGTGGAGATTAAAACAAAATCTTCTAAAGTAAGATCAATCGATACTCTATATTCTATTCTTCGAAAAAAAACAAAATAAAATCAATAATCTAAAATTCAAAAATGCCTATATCACCAAATTTCACTTCAGTTTTAAGCAAAGACTGGGAAATCAATTTTACGCAATGCACACCAAATGGCTTTTTAAAATATACAGACTTATGTAATATTTTACAATTAACAGCTGCTGCACATTCAGAAGTTGGCGGCATTAGTTTTTTTGATATGCAGGAATTCCATCAAGCCTGGGTTTTAAGCCGTATGCGTGTAGAAGTTAGCGCTTTACCAAAATGGCAGGATGTTGTAACAGTAAAAACATGGATTAACAGCTTAGAAAATTCCCGTTCAGTGCGTGCGCTCGAAATGTATGTAAATGGAAAAAAAATAGTCGGCTGCGAAACGTATTGGGCCGTTTTTAATACACAGTCGCGTCGTCCGGAACCTCTGGCTTTACCATTCGAACATTTCGAATTATTCCCTGAAAAGAGAGCGACAACTGAAGGATTTTCAAAAATCAATATCAATCACGAAAAAGAAGCCGTTTTCGAAAAGACAGTTTATTTATCTGATTTAGACATTGTTAATCACGTAAACAATGTCAAATATCTGGAATGGTGTTTAGATCATGTAGATGAAAAACGAATTATGAAACAAGAAGTAAAAAGTTTCGAAATGAATTTCATGAAAGAGCTTTCGTTAAAAGATACTGTAGTCATTCACGAAAGTGAAGATGATAATCATACAACGGCAACATTCAGTATTACAAAAGGGGAGAAAACCTGCTTTGCTTTAGAATTACACTGGAAATAAATTGCCCACAGATTTAACGAATAAAACTGATTACTGCAGATTTTAAATTTAAAATTCGCGGCTCATATTTTCAACTAATAAAAAAACGATGCAGTTCTAATTGAACTGCATCGTTTTTTTTATTATCAGGATCACTTTAATTTCTTTTTAGAATTTTTGTTAGATTTCTTTGGCTTCTTTTTATTTTTCAATAAATCAATTTTACTTTTTATTCTTTTTTCTACTTCCGTAATATCCGATTCAAAAGCAAATTGCAGTGTATACAGTTTTGCGTTTTTAATTGCGGTCAACGCTTCTTTAAATCGAAGTTGTGCTTCAAAAAGGATTGCTTTCTTTAGGTAGATTTCAGATTTGTTTATTCCTTTTATGGTCAAAGCAAAATCAATTAACTTTTGAGCTTCATCGTAATCTTCATTCAGAATCAAAGTTTGAATATAATGCGGATATACCTCAAGTGCATGAATGTTTATAGTAAGTGCTTCCTGAAAATAGGATTTTGCCTCTTCATAATTCCATAATTGTTCTGTCTGAATTCTCCCGTACAAACACAAAACCATTGTGTTTTTTGCATCATAAGAAAAAGCATAATCTAAAGATTCAATCGTTTCTTCAAGTGAATACGGATAGTTGTCTAATGCCTGAAAAAGGTATTTATCAATTGTTTTCATTTCGTAAATCTGTTTTTAATTGCTGACGGGTTCCTTTATAGCTTTTCTCTACTTTGTTCTTTTTAAAGTCAGATCCTGTAAAAACTCTCACGGGGTTTCCACGCTGAATATTCAACTGGTTTTCCCATTGTTTCCCAACATGATTTTTAAGCTGCTGCAAAATTTCGTCTTCTAATTTTTTTAATAATCTTTCTGTTGCCAGTTTTTTATTTTGGTGCTGTGATCGGCTGTCCATAGCGACAACTGCGATTCCTGTTGGGATATGTGTTGCCCTAATAGCCGAACTTACTTTATTGACATGTTGTCCGCCGGCACCGGAACTTCGCATAGCCTGATAGTGAATATCATTTTCTGAAATTGACGCATTTTTCTGTGACTCAATCTCAAAAACACCAATAAACCAGTTTTTACGTTTGTGCATTTTCCTAAACTGACTTTGACCAATCCATTGAATGGTTCCTGTCCAGGAATTCACAAATGTTGCGGCATTCTTTCCTTTTACAGCAATTGTTGCTGTTTCCACCGTTCCATTTTCCTGACCCGTTTCTCTTTGAAGTAAAGTAGTTACAAAGCCTTGCTCCTGCGCTTCATCCAAAACTTTTTTAAGCACCTGGGCAACCACCCAAGTGCATTCTGCAGGACCGCGACCCGCTGTTATTTGAATTATTTTTTCCATTTATTAATTGCTCTTTATCGGTCCATTCGAACAATCTTTGGAGTAAAAGTTCCCAGAACTTCGACCAAATCTGTTTGATTTCCCATTACTTTTGTAATGTCTTTATACGCCATTGGCGCTTCATCAATATTTCCGCCAATTAAGGTTACATCATTGGTTTTTAATACTTTTTTGATTTCACTCTGAGTGAAAGTTGCTTTGCATTTTGCTCTTGAAAACAAACGTCCCGCTCCATGTGAAGCAGAATTTAAACTTTCTGCATTTCCTTTTCCTTTCACAATATATCCCGGAGCTGTCATAGATCCCGGAATAATCCCTAATTGACCTTCTGCAGCTGGGGTTGCGCCTTTTCTATGCACAATACACTCTTTTCCGTTTACCATTTCTTTCCAGGCAAAATTGTGGTGATTCTCTATTGTTACCACTACTCTTTTCCCTATTGCTTTTGCTATTCTTCTATGAATATCATCGTGACATGCTTTTGCATATTCTCCGGCTAAATTCATCGCCAGCCAATATTCCTGACCGTCATGCGTGTTTAAATCTAACCAGGCTAAATGCTGCACATTTTTAGGCAACGGACATTGTTTTGTTGCCAAATAGGTATAATGTTTCGCAATGTTAGCCCCTAAACCACGAGATCCGCTATGCGATAAAACGGCAAAATACTCTCCTACGCCCAGCTTCCATTCATTTTCAGGATTGTCAATTTTTGCGATACCAAATTCTACAAAATGGTTTCCTCCACCTGAGCTTCCCAGTTGTTTGTAAGCTTTCGGCAAAAGATTTTTTAATAAAGGAATATCCTGAAATTCGCTTTTGTAAAAAACATCATGATCTGCTTTTACAGCATGTGTTTCATTCATTCCGAATTTGGTATTGTCTTTTAAAATCGCCTGTAACTGATGTTCTTTTCCTTTGAAATGTGAAGCTGGTAAATCGAAAATCGACAAACTCATCCTGCAGCCAATATCAACGCCAACTCCATAAGGAATAACCGCGTTGTCTGTTGCTAAAACGCCACCAATTGGCAATCCGTAACCTGAATGCGCGTCTGGCATTAAGGCTCCTGCAACCGAAATTGGCAACTTCAAAGCATCATACAATTGAAATTTAGCCCGTTCATCAATTTCGTTTTCGCCAAATACGGTAAAAGGAGCTCTTGTTGTTTTCAACTGGTGCATTCTTACCTGAACTGGTTTTATCAATCCCTCTGCGACTTTTCCCCAGGTTCCGTGTCCTTCAAATTTTTCAGGATAAAGCAAAACCTCTTTGGCTTCTGTTAGAACAGATTCTTTTTTCTCTCTTTTTCTATATCTGTTTATTTGCCCTAAGGCTATGTTTATTGAATTATTTTTTGGAAAGCCTAATTTAATAAGGTCTTTTCCTGATAATTTATTTCCCATGATTTATATCATTTCGTCTACATATTGTTGGTACAATACATGCAGACTTTTATTTTTAATTGGGCTTATCTCTCTTGGATTTTCATTTTGATAATATTTCCAACGGTAAGAAAAACCTTTTACTAATTTGTTTATTTTATATCTTAAATTAAGATTAGTAATATAATTGTCAAGAACCTGAATTTCACTTTCTAAATCTGCATCAACCATCTTGGTATGTGTTATCATGTATGGTTTAATGCGAAACACATAACGCCATGGCTCATTAAAAACATAATGAATCTTATAGCGTTTACAATTAGGACACCATCGTTCCCTTTTATAAAAATGCATTTTCTCTTTCTCAGTCAATGACAATTTTGGACTTCTCCATTCTGATTCAGAAAACTCTTTTACTGTTTGAAGCTTTTCGACATATACATGTTTTCTTTTCCTCTTTTTCTTTTTCTTAAAAGATTTTTCAGGAGAATGCTGCCATGTATTGATCTTTTCCAACAATGTCCTGTAAAAGGAAGCTTCATTAGATCTTACTATATCTTCTCTTAGTACAAAACTGCGTTCCCAACCTTTTTGATAAGGTGTTGCTAAAGGAACCAATGGTAAATTTTGTCTTTTTTTCCAGAGTTCTACTTCAAGCTTTCTGATTTGAATTAATTGTTTTTCAAAATCTTCTTTTACTAATCTTTTCTTTGTTCTTTTATTTTTAAAGCGAGAGCACAAAGCATACTCTTCTGCTGTATAATTTTCCATTAAAAAATTATAGCGTATCAAGTTAATAGCCAAACGGGCTACGGCATTTTATCCCTGCGGATAAATAATAAAATCGATTACTCGGGAAAATTTGAAGTGTCTAGAATAAAAAAAGCCCGAAACTAAATGTCTTCGGGCTTTTTTTATCTATATAAAATGAATTTCTAAGATTGAAATAAGCCACGAAGAAGCGCTGCACCAAATTTATTTGATGTGAAGCTTTGAGATGTTGATTTAAGTACAAACATTTTTCTTCGTTATTAAAGGGTTATTATTTTTTTCGTTTGCAAATATTCAGAATACTTTTTTGATTTTCCAAATTATTTTAAAGAAAATTCACATCAAAAATCATTACTATATTTTTTGAATCGTAAAAAAAACACCTTATCTATTTGAAAACTAAAGCTCTAGCCCTGATGAAAGCGGTATCCTTTTTCTTGCTTCTTTAGCAAGAAAAAGATATAGCGAACAGCAGGAAATAGCTCCTAATCACTAAAATTCCAAATATTTTAAATTAAAAATTTCAATTTTTCGTAATATTTGTCGTTTCGACGGAGGAACAATCACAAGATTGAGTATAACTGTAATTGCAAAAAGTATAACCATAAAAAAAGCCCTGATTTCTCAGGGCTTGATGCTTTTTGTTTTTGTGAATTTTGTTTTATTCTGCAACTTTGCTTTTAACAACTAATCTGAAACCTTCTCCGTGAATGTTAAGGATTTCAACATCTTCGTCTGCTTTTAAGTATTTTCTAAGTTTAGCGATGTAAACGTCCATACTTCTTGAAGTAAAGTAGTTATCATCTCTCCAGATTTTTGTTAATGCTAATTCTCTTGGCATTAAATCATTTTCATGTAGAATTAACATTTTAAGCAATTCATTTTCTTTTGGAGATAATTTTATTGGTTCGTCATTTTCGAACGTTAAAAATCTAAGTTTAGAATTCAGGTGAAATTTACCAATGTTAAATTCAAACTGAACTTGTTCTGCCTTTGTATCCGCAGATTTTCTTTGAATAATAGCTTTGATTTTCATCAATAAAACTTCTGAATCAAAAGGTTTATTCAAGTAATCATCAGCACCTGCTTTGTATCCTTTTAAGACATCTTCTTTCATCGATTTTGCCGTTAAGAAGATAATTGGCACTTCGCTATTTTTTTCTCTGATTTCTTTGGCTAAAGTATAACCATCTTTATAAGGCATCATTACATCAAGAATACATAAATCATATACATCTTTCTTGAATTTCTCGAAACCTTCCATACCGTTTTTAGCTAAAGTAACTTCAAAGTCATTTAACATTAGATAATCTTTAAGAACTGCCCCAAAATTAAGGTCATCTTCTACTAAAAGTATTCTTTTGTTATTATTTTCCATATTTTAATTTATTAATGGTATTTTTATTATAAAGGTGCTACCTTTTCCTTTTTCGCTTTCAACATATACTTGACCATTGTGATCCTCTACTATTCTTTTTACATAAGCCAGACCTAAACCGTGTCCTTTTACATTATGTAAATCTCCGGTATGTTCTCTGTAAAATTTCTCAAAAACTCTTTTTTGAGCTACTTTACTCATTCCAAGACCATTATCTTTTACTTTTATCAGAATCATGTCTTTCACATTTTCTGTAAAAATTTCAATTTCAGGAATATCAGGTGAATATTTTATGGCATTTTCTAAAATATTAACCAATACGTTTGTAAAATGCACTTCGTTGATCAGACACGTTGTTCTTGCGGCATTAAAATGTTTTACAACTGTTCCTTGTCTGTCTTCTAAAATTAAATTTACATGTTCAATTGCATCATCAATGATATCATGAATTGCAGTTGGTTCTTTTGTAATATCTAATTCTCTTTTTTCTAATTTAGAAATTCGAAGAACGTTTTCGACCTGAGCATGCATTCTTTTATTCTCATCCCTGATCATTTGCAGATATCGAAAAACTTTCTCTTTATCTTCTATAATTTTGGGATTCTTTATTGCATCCAATGCTAAATTTATGGTTGCAATTGGAGTCTTAAACTCATGCGTCATATTGTTTATAAAATCTGTTTTGATTTCAGAAATATGCTTTTGACGCAATAATTGGTTCAGTGCACTTGTATAGGCAACTATTATAATTAATGTAAAAATTATTGATAGTATTGTAATACTCAACAATTCAGACAATAAGAATTTCTTTTTATGAGGAAAAGTAATGAACAGTTCGTATTTACTATTTCCTTCATTATCTGTATAAATTGGTATATGATAACTGGCATCTTTGTCATAATGAAACCCATCCGACTTCACTTTGGTTGCAAGACCGCTGTTAAGAACACCAAATTCAAATTTGGTATTTACACCATATTCTTCTAATTCCTTCTTGAGAAGTTTTTGAAGTTTATCTTTTGTAATTCGTCCTTCTATAGGAGTTAATGAGGCAATATCCTTATATTGAATTTGCTGCTGAACTTTATTAAGGATATCTAAACTGCCTGATTTTTCAATTTTAAGATCCGGAATAATACTTTGACCCAAGCTATTATTATCAATTCCGTTATTATTATTATAAACTTCAGTTACTCTTTTTGAACTAAAATTTTTAAATCTCTCGCTGCTGAATTTTTTATTGAATAGTGATCCGTTTATATCGTAATCTTCTGATGTAAGTGTGTTAGAATATACAATAGTCTTATTGGTTTTTGTATTTCTCTGAACATAAAAAACTTCTAACAGATCTTCTTTTTTGGGAGTTTTGCCTGTACTGTCTTTTATACGGTTGTATTTATCATAAAAACTATATTCTTCTTGTTGTTCTAATTTATCAGCAACATTACCAATCACTTGTGTAACGTGATATTTAAACTGTTCGTCGTTATTTTTAAACGAAGAATTGAACCAATATACCTGTACCAGAATAATCCCTATTAAGGACAAACTCATCAGTAAAACAAGTATTCTAAAAAATAATTTATTCATCGAAACAAAATTAATATTTTAACAATATACTAAATAATACATTAACCAAATATTAACATTTAAGACTGATTTTGTTTTATATTTAAAATTTTAAGAATTTTAACAACTTCTTCTTTAGCAATTTTAAGATTACTGTTATTAATTACAAAATTGCTTAAAGAAATGCGTTTTTCATCATTCCATTGCATTTTCATCCTGCTTAAAACTTGTTCACGTGTGGTATTATCGCGCTTCACGACTCTTTCGATTCTAACTTCTTCGGGAGCCGTAACTGTTATGATTACATCGCATTCTTTATAACGACCGCTTTCGAACAAAATTGCGGCTTCATAAACTACATAACTGCACTTTTTATTTTCGTTCAGCCATAACTCAAAATCTTGCTTTACGGCTGGATGCACTATGGCATTTAGTTGTGATAATTTATCGGCATCATTAAAAACAATTTCAGCCAGTTTTGCCCTGTTCAAAATTTCATTTTCAAAAAGAAAATCTCCAAAAGCCGTTTTTATCTGTTTTATGATACTTGCTGACTGCATTACTTTTTTAGCTTCGTCATCAGCAATATATACCGGAACGCCCATTGCTGCAAAATAATTTGCAATGGTAGTTTTACCGCTTCCTATTCCGCCTGTTAAGCCAATAACTTTAGTCATATTACACTTTAAAAAACATACGAGGAAAAGCCTCTTGTGGTTTTTTCTTTAAAACAATTACTTTTATGAAGGACTTTAAAAATCCTGTTCCATATCCGTAAAACTGTTTCCATACTGCAATTACTGACAAGTATCCAATCTTAATACTTTTATTTTGAATAGTTGCTGTAAGAAAAATTATAACGAAATATACAAAATATAATTGTAATAAAAGGTCAAAATTGAAAATTAATAGTAAAAAAGCTAATAATAGACCTAATATAAAAACGGAAGGAAAAAAGAAGGTTAATTTATTATGTTCGGGATACCAGCTATTTAAAATTGGTCTCGCAATTCCGAATTTATTTACCTGAACTGAAAATTTTTCCCAATCGATTCTGCGTTTGTGATACACATACGCTTCCGGGAATAATCTGGTTTCAAATCCTAAATTCCATAAACGAATGGACAAATCCGGATCTTCTCCTGGATGTATGTTTCCAAATCCTTTTGATGCTTCAAATGCTTTTTTTGAAATCCCCATATTAAAACTTCTGGGCTGAAACTTATTAATTTTCTCAGAACCACCACGAATTCCTCCGGTAGTAAGAAAAGAGGTCATTGCAAAGTTAATAGCCTTCTGGATATCAGAAAAACTATCTAACGCTTTATCCGGCCCTCCAAAACAATCCACATAACCTGCGTTTAATGCTTTACGAACTTCGGTTAAATAATTTGGCGGAATAATACAATCCGAATCAAAAATGATGAAATAATCACCACGTGCTTTCTGCATTCCAAAATTTCTTGAATCTCCAGGTCCTGAATTTTCTTTAAAATAATAGGAAATATTCAATTTTCCCTGATAAGTCATTACAACATCTTTACAAGGAATTGAAGATCCGTCTTCGACAAGAACAATTTCGAAAGCTTCATTATAATCAGATTTTGATAAACTTTCTAAAAGTTCATCAACTTCATCCGGACGATTATACACGGGTATAATTAAAGAAAAAATCATAACGGGATATGCGGTATTAGAGTGGCAATTTTTAAATTTCAAAATTTTAACAAAGATATGTTATATTCATAAAAAAACCACCAACTTTTGGTTGATGGTTTTTTCATTTTATTATAATTTCTTTATCTATTTGATACTTTCTATTTCAACAACTTCATTTGTATCTGCTTTGTAATCTACTCCTTCAAATTCAAATCCAAAAAGATTTAAGAAATCGTTTCTGTATCCTGCTAAATCTCCAATTGCAGGTAACGTTTCAGTTGTAGCTTCTAACCAAAGTTCAGCTACTTTTGCCTGAACATCTTCACGCATTTCCCAATCGTCGATTCTGATTCTTCCTTTTTCGTCTACAGGAACATCTGAACCTGAATATAATCTCTCTTTAAACAAACGCTGGATTTGCTCAATACAGCCTTCATGAATTCCTTGTTCTTTCATTATTTTATATAAAAGAGAAATATACAAAGGAATAACGGGAATTGCAGAACTTGCTTGTGTAACCAATGCTTTGTTTACAGAAACATATGCTTTTCCTCCTATTGATTTTAAACTGTCAGTGATTGAAAATGCTGTAGCTTCTAAATCATCTTTTGCACGACCAATTGTACCTTTACGGTAAACTGCTTCTGTCAATGATGGCCCGATATAAGAATACGCCACTGTTGTAGCACCATCTGCCAATAAATTTTCAGCTTTTAAGGCATCGATCCACATTGTCCAGTCTTCACCTCCCATTACTGCAATAGTATTGGCGATATCTTCTTCATTTGCCGGAGCAATAGAAACTTCTGTTACGTTTCCTGTATGAAAATCTACTGTTTTATTGGTAAAAGTCTGTCCGATTGGTTTTAAAACTGAACGGTGCAAAACTCCTGTAACCGGATGTTGACGAACCGGTGATGCCAAACTGTAAATAATAAGATCAACCTGACCTAAATCAGCTTTGATTAAATCTAAAGTTTGTCTTTTTATTTCATTAGAAAAAGCATCTCCGTTGATACTTTTCGCATATAAACCTGCTTTGTGGGCTTCTGTTTCAAATGCAGCAGAATTATACCAACCTGGTGAAGCTGTTTTACCTTCAACCGGTGGTTTTTCAAAAAACACTCCAATAGTTGCAGCATCAGATCCAAAAGCACTTGTAATTCTTGAAGCTAATCCAAAACCTGTTGAAGCACCAATAACTAATACTTTTTTCGCACCGTCAATTGGTCCTTTTGATTTTATATATTCTATTTGATTTTTAACATTTTGCTCACTGCCTTTTGGATGTGCAGTCAAGCAAATAAATCCTCTCATTCTAGGTTCTATAATCATATTTTTATTGTTTATGCGTTGATTGGGTTAATTTCTATCGCTACGATAAATGACTAACTTATTTACGTTTGTTTAATTAGCTTTAAGTTGACAAATATAAATCATTTCTTTAGTTCAACAAGGCTTTAGCATGATTTAAAGCCGAATCTGAAACAACTGCTCCTGATAACATCTGAGCAATTTCTATAACTCTTTCGTCCTGAGACAGAAGCTTTAATTCTGATTGGGTATCGTCATCTACAGTAGATTTGAAAACTTTAAAATGCGAATCTCCTTTGGCGGCAATTTGCGGTAAATGCGTAATGGCAAAAATTTGCATTGCACCACTCATTTCTTTCATGATTTCTCCCATTCTAATGGCAATTTCTCCGGAAACTCCGGTATCAATTTCATCAAAAATCAAAGTTGGCAATTTTGAATATTGCGCTAAAATTGCTTTTACAGCCAGCATAATTCGAGACATCTCTCCTCCTGACGCTACTTTTTTCAATAATCCAAAGTCGGTTCCTTTATTGGCGGAGAATAAAAATTGTAATTCGTCTTTTCCGTTTTGAAAATACGTTTCTGATGGCAAAAGCTCCATATTAAAACGAACATTTGGCATTCCTAAAGTTTCCAAAATTGAAATTAATTTCTGAGACAGAACAGGAATTGCATTTTTTCTATTTTGATGGATTGTTGCTGAAAAAGCATCCAATTCAATTGTTTTTTGATCTATTGCTTTTGATAACAAAGCGATTTCTTCTTCGATATTGTCAAGTTCTAATAATGTATTGCCTAAATTCGCCTGAATTTCGATCAATTCATCCACAGTGCTTACCTGATGTTTCTTCTGTAAATTATAAATCAATTGCAGTTTTTGACTCACAAATTCTAATTGCACCGGATCATTCAATAATTTTTCAGAAGCATTTTGCAATTCTTTAGAAACATCATCAAATTCAATCGCAAGGCTTGTAATTCTTTCGAATATACTTTGATATTCAGGAGAGAAAAGTGCAATTTTCTGTATTGAAGTTTTGATCTCATTCAGATTATGAAAAACTCCAAATTGTTCTTCGTTAGCAATTACAAGAGATTTATCAATCGCTTCTTTTATTGTTTCAACGTTATTTAGCTTTTCGTAATCCGCTTCTAATTCTTCCTGTTCTCCTGATTTTAGTTTAGCACTTACCAATTCATTCAATAAAAAGGTATTGTACTCTTGCTCTTTTCCGGAATCACTTTGTTTTTTCAGCAAGGCATTGAGCTTAGATTTATCTGCTTTGTATGCTTTCAGTACTTTTTGATACGATTGAATAGTATCAAAATTATTTGCGATGGCATCAATTATTTTAAACTGAACGCCTTCATCAGAAAGTTCCTGGGTTTGTTGTTGTGAATGAATATCAATCAAAAACAAACTTAAATCCTGTAATTCCTGAAGATTTACGGGACTGTCATTAATAAAAGCACGAGATTTTCCTGAAGGCAAAATTTCTCTTCTAATAATAGTGTCGTCTTCATAATCAAGATCGTTTGTTTCGAAAAATTCTTTCAGGTTGTATTTAGAGATTTCAAAATGCGCTTCAATAATACATTTTTCCTCTTTGTTTTTTAATGAAGTTAAATCGGCTCTTTTTCCTAAAACTAAACCGATTGCACCTAATATAATAGATTTACCCGCACCTGTTTCACCTGTAATTATAGAAAAACCTTTTGAAAAATCGATTGTGAGTTTTTCAATCAGGGCATAGTTTTTAATCGACAAGGACGTTATCATAAGGGAATTGTGTAAGTATAAAAATTAGTAAAGAAAGTAAACTGAAAATCAATTAAAATTTAATCTGTGACCATTTAGTAGCATTCAAAGGGGAGACTTTATTTAACATATCTGTCAAATCACCCACCGGAATACTTGGCCCTCCTGAGAATATAGAAACGATTTCGTCTGATTTTGCATCGAAGAATACTCTTGTCAAAAAGGCGTTTGGTTTAACTGAATTTAATCTTCCGAGAATCATTATTGCAGCTTTGACTTTTTCTTTTGACGCTTTCAGATCGAGACTCATGCCATCTAAACCTCTGTGATATTCAAACATTGTCTGACGTATATCGCTATACATTGGCGAAGTCATATCATTTATCAAATAATAACGGTTCTGCACTCCATCAGACTGGCTCCAGCCTTTAGATCCTCCTTGTTGTGCAACACTGGCAATGTTCTGAGCGGTTTCAAGATACGGATTTCCTCCTGTCATCTGAAAGGTATCTGCATCCATAGCTAAAATTAAATAACTGTAAAAAGAAATTACAGAAACTAAATTCGAATCGTATGTACTTGGATTAAACAACAAAGGTTCGTATTCTGTATATCTGAAATTAAAATCTTTATCATTATAATTTAATACAGGGGACGAATATGTCGAATTGAAAATCAATCGTGAGGATTGTACCTGGATGGTTCCCGTGAACTGATCTGAATTATTGGATGACAATGTAATATACATCGAACAATTGATTCTTTCGTTTTGTTTCAGCACTGAACCGGTCCAGTCTGTTTTGTTTACAAATTCAGATAGTGAGGTTTGAAGTGTTTTAAAAACTTGCTGATTGGGATTAGACAGCCTTTCAGTATTAATGGTTACTGTGCAATTTAGCTGTTGTGCCTGTGCAAAGCCAAAAAATAAAAATACTAAAAGAGTAACTATTTTATTCATACGAAAGATAATATTTGATTTAGCGGGCAATAGACTTTACTATCGTTGCTTTTAGTTTTTATCCTAAATCATTATGATTTCGAAAAATGCAAAATCACTTTCTCTAAAATATCAACTGCAACAGATTCTTTTGCTTTTAATTCCATTGGTTCAATTTTAAAATTTCGATCAATAAAAGTTACTTTATTAGTTTCTTTTTTAAAACCGGCCCCTTCATCTTGTAAGGAATTTAAAACAATCAAATCTAAGTTTTTTTTCTGAATTTTCAACTTAGCATTTTCAATTTCATTTTCAGTCTCTAAAGCGAATCCAATTAAAAATTGATTCTTTTTGATTGTTCCTAATGATGCTAAAATATCTTTTGTTTTTTCGAGCTCTATCGAAAACTCTTCTGATGCTTTTTTAATCTTTTGCAAAGCGACTACTTTAGGCCGGTAATCTGCCACGGCTGCTGCTGCAATAGCAACATCTACGTCATTAAAATACAAATGACAGGCATCATACATGTCCTGGGCCGAAATGACATCAATTACCTCAATCAAAGCATTCTTCGCTTTATAATGAGTTGGTCCGGAAACTAAAATAACCTGCGCTCCTAAATTAGCAGCCTGATTGGCAATATCAAAACCCATTTTTCCCGAGGAATGATTACCAATAAAACGCACAGGATCTATCGCTTCGTATGTTGGTCCGGCAGTAATTAATATTTTTTTTCCTTTTAGCGGCAATTTACTTTCAAGATCCGCTTCAAGAAAAGCAATAATATTTTCGGGTTCTGCCATTCGGCCTTCGCCGGACAAACCGCTTGCTAATTCTCCATTTTCAGCAGGAATCATTACATTTCCAAATTGTTTTAAAGCAACAAAATTAGATAACGTTGAGGGATGTTTATACATATCCAAATCCATTGCCGGAGCGAAATAAACAGGACATTTAGCCGATAAATAAGTAGCAATTAAAAGATTATCACAGTTTCCTGTCGCCATCTTAGACAGCGTATTGGCTGTCGCAGGAGCAATTATCATTAAATCAGCCCAAAGCGCCAGTTCAACATGATTGTTCCAGACAGCATCTTCATCATCCTGATTAAAGAAATTAGAATGTACAGGATTTTTTGATAACGTAGATAACGTAAGTGGAGTTACAAAATCCTTAGAAGCAGGTGTCATTACCACTTGGATATGTGCACCTGCTTTTATAAAGAGTCGTACTAATGAGGCTGTTTTATACGCTGCAATTCCGCCAGAAACTCCCAGCAAAATTTTCTTCCCGTTTAAAACTGACATTATACTATATTATTTATTTGAACTTCTGTGGTAAGTTTTACCGTCTAACCATTCCTGCACTGCTAAAGCGTGTGGTTTAGGCAATTTTTCGTAAAATTTAGAAACTTCAATTTGTTCTTTATTTTCAAAAACTTCTTCAAGACTGTCATTATAAGTCGCAAATTCTTCTAATTTCTCAGTTAATTCTTTTTTAATTTCAGAATTAATTTGATTTGCTCTTTTAGCCATAATGGTAATTGCTTCATACACATTTCCTGTTGGCTCTTCAATAACTGTTTTATTGTAAGTTATTGTATTTACAGGAGCATTCGTCTTTTTTAAATCCATGACTTTATTTTATTTAGTAAATTTTTGTAAATCTGTCTCAACTCTGGCATTCATTTCATCTGCCTCTTTCTTATACTTGGTAGCGCTATTGAACTTAATTAAGTTAGCGTAAGCCACTTTTGCAACATTTAAACGTTCCTGCATTTTTGAAGGAACACTGTTTATTGCTAATTTATATGCTGAATCATACTTGTAAAACAGGGCATCTTCTTTAAAAGGTGTTCCCGGAAAATCAGCTATAAAGTTATCAAATGCAATCAATGCTGATTTATAATCTGATATTGTATTATATCCTTTTGCATTTTCGTATGCTTTTTTCTCTAGCTTACCGTTTAAAACTTTTACTGCTTCATTAGCCTGAGCGATGTATTCTGAGTTTGGATAATTGTCTATAAATGCCTGGAATTTCTCTAAAGCTTTTAATGTATCTGTTTGGTCTAAACTATAAACCGGCGCTAATTTTGAATAACTGTAAGCTCCTAAAAAAGCAGCTTCCTGTACCTTTTCACTACGCGGATACCCAGAAACAAAACTTTCGAACTGATAACCTGCAAGATAATACTGTTTTGATTTATAGTAAGATTGTGAAAACATATAAAAAAGTTTCTCTGCCTGTGGCTTTCCTCTGTAAGAAGGGGCTAATTGTTCAAAAAGACGTATGGCTTTCGAATATTTTCCAGCTTCATACATTTTGGTTGCCACTTCAAATTTCGCTGCAACGTCTTCATTTTTCAATGCTTTTTGATATTCACTACAAGAACAAAAAAGGACAACAACAATTAATAGAGATACTATTTTTTTCATTTTCTTACTTTTATTATGATTTCTTAGACAATTATGCCAAAGCAAAATCACACCGAAGTTCCGGTGGCAAATTTAGTTATTAATTTAGCTACTACAAAATATTTTTTGGTATATTAAAATACCGGCAATCTCACTTCTATTTTATGCTGTTTTTTACAAATTCATTCAATCTGTTTGCCAATAAATCATCTACGCTTACTAACGGTAAACGCACTGTGTTGTCAGCAATACCAAGGGCTTGAAAAACTTGTTTGATTCCGGCAGGATTCCCCTGCTCAAAAATCATATCAATACAATCGGATAAAAAGTATTGGGTTTTAAACGCTTCATTTACCTTTTTATTCAATCCTAAACGAATCATTTCTGAAAATTCTTTCGGAAAACCTTGTCCAATTACCGAAATTACACCCGCTCCGCCTGCTAAAACAATTGGCAATGCGATCATATCATCTCCTGAAATTACAAGAAAATCTTTTGGTGCATTTTTAATCAATTGCATCGCTTGTACAACATCTCCTGCCGCTTCTTTTATTGCTACAACATTATCAAAATCATTTGCCAGACGAATTACGGTAGATGGCAACATATTGCTTGATGTTCTTCCGGGAACGTTATATAAAATTACCGGAATCGGAGAAGCTTCAGCTATGGCTTTAAAATGCTGGTAGATTCCTTCTTGTGTTGGTTTATTATAATAAGGAGAAACAGAAAGAATGGCTTCGAATGCTGAAAAATCCCTGGTTTTTAATTCCTCAATGATTTGCATCGTATTATTTCCTCCAACTCCAAGAACTAAAGGCAATCTTCCTTTATTGGTATCGATTACAGTAGTGATAACCAATTCTTTTTCAGCTTGCGTAAGGGTTGCATTTTCTGCTGTTGTACCCATAACTACAAGATACTCTACTCCTCCGTCTATCGAAAAATTAACGATACGTTGTAAAGCTTCTATATCTACTGAAAGGTCTTTTTTGAATGGAGTGACTAGCGCAACGCCTGTTCCTATTAATGATTGCATATTCTAATTTATATTTTTATTTTATACTCTTTAAATACTTAAACAATTCAGTAACGAAAAGTTTATAATTGGTTATAGCGGTGTTGATCATCCATCGATTTAAATCCTTATCTACGGCTGCAAATCCCACTTTAAACTTCGCTTTTGACTTATTAGTTACCGCCATCAAAATACCTGTTTCGATGTTGTAATAACTTATCAGAAGGTCAAATTCTGTTGCTATAAATTCATTGAGAAAAACTGCTGTAATCTCTCCGTTCCAATTGATATGTTTTTTACCAAAAGTAGGAATCAAATAGCTTTCTTTTTCTTTAAATTTACTTCTATACCCAACAATCTTTATGTTCGCAGGTGCTATCCCCTGCTGAACAAGCTCGTTTACAATTTCTTTTGAATAGCGAAAATCGCTCTCATCAATCAGTAAACCAATTGTTTGTATATTACTGGTAAAGACTTCTTTTTTAACATTACTCAGGTCATTTTTTAATGATTTTTTTACAAAAAATTCCTTTATATAATTTAAAAACATAGTACTTTTGCCAGATTACAAAATTAATTATTTAAGTCGCATTTAAGATGGTAAAACTAAAAAAGTATAACGGATTTTTAAAACTTTTTGTTATATTCTTAACACTTTTTTTTATAACTTCCTGCAGTCAGAAAAACTATAATCTGACGAAGATAGAAGGAAAACAACTTCCAATCACAGAGAAAGAGGCAGAAACTCCTGCAATGGAAAATTTTATCAAACCTTATCGTGACCATATTAATAAGGATTTAGACAGCATTCTGGCTTATTGTCCTGAAAATCTTGATAAAAGCACCGGGAAATGGCAAACCAGCATTGGAAATCTATTGGCTGATGTTTGTATAGAAAGGGGTAATATTGTTTTTAAAGCCCGTGAGAAGAAAAGCATTGATTTGTGTTTTTTAAATCATGGTGGAATTCGTGCTATTTTACCTAAAGGTAATGTTACAACGAGAACTGCTTACGAAATCATGCCTTTTGAAAATAATCTGGTTGTCATTGCATTAAAGGGGCAACAAATCCTGGAAATGACTTCGTATATTATTAAGGAGAAAAAACCACATCCTTTATCTGGAATGACTTTTACTATTGCAAAAGACAATACTGCCAAAAATATTTTAATTCAGGGAAAACCTCTTGATGTGAATAAGGTTTATTATGTGGCTACTAATGATTATCTGGCGAATGGCGGTGACAGTATGACTTTTTTCGCTAAAGGTGTTGAGAAGTTTGATTTGAATTATAAACTTCGAAATGTACTGATTGATTATTTTAAATCAGTTGATACGATTCCGGTAGCAAAAGATATCAGAATTACTGAAGAATAATCACAATTACAAAAAAAAGTCCGCCACGAATTACACAAATTTACAGGAATTAAAAAAAAAATAATTCATGAAAATTCCCGGCAAAAAAATCGCTAACAAATACAATATCGTTTCCGCAAAAAATATATAAAATGAAAAGAAGAGAATTTATCGAAAAAACAGCTGCAAGTACTGCCTTATTAAGTTTAGGTTTGTCATTAAGCAGTTTTGAAACTAACGATATTAAACACTTAACGATTCTACATACTAACGATGTTCACAGCCACATCGATCCTTTTCCTGCTGATGATCCGCGTAACCCAAATAAAGGTGGCGTATCGCGCAGGGCAGCACTTATAGAAACGATTCGTCAGGAAAATCCAAATGTTCTTTTATTAGATGCCGGAGATATCTTTCAGGGAACGCCTTACTTTAATTATTATGGTGGTGAACTTGAGTTCAAGTTGATGAGCATGATGAAGTATGATGCATCGACTATTGGAAATCATGATTTTGACAATGGTCTTGACGGGTTATATGCTCAAATGCCTCACGCAAGTTTTGAATTTATCTGTTCTAATTATGACTTTAAAAATACGGTCATGAACGGTCTTGTAAAACCGTATAAAATCTTTAACAAAAATGGTATTAAGGTTGGTGTTTTTGGTTTAGGCATTGAACTTGCAGGGTTGGTAGACAAACAAAATTATAAGGAAACGGTTTATAATGATCCTGTAGAAATTGCTCAGGACATGACGCAATTGCTTAAAAAAGAGGAAAAATGTGATTTAGTTATTTGTCTTTCGCACATAGGATACAAGTACAAAGATGATGCTTCTAAAATTTGCGATTTAAAATTAGCAGAGCTGACTCAGGATATTGACTTAATTATTGGCGGACACACACATACTTTTCTGGACAAACCAACTGTTGTAAAAAATAAAGCGGGACAGGATGTATTGGTGAATCAGGTGGGCTGTTACGGGATAAATTTAGGAAGAATAGATTTCTATTTTGATAAAGATAAAGCGCACAGCAACCAAGGAAGATCAATTGTTGTGTAACAACTTTTTATGAATTTTGGCTTTTTCGAGAAAGTATTCTACCATAAAGAAATAAGCCAAAATTTGTGTTACATCACGAATTATGACGAGGACTACAGAGTAGGAAAAGTATTCATTGAAAATATAGAATATATCCGAAAAGATGTAACTTATGGCCATTAATGACATTATCAATGTTATATGTGTTCCTTTTGTTATATAGTTTACAAATGATAAATAGCTCAAAATACTTAGAACTATTCCGTAAAAAGTATATAATGCGCTAAATTTTTTCATGTTATCAAACTGCAGGCTTAAGACGGATATTAATAGGTATACTATAAATATTACTACTATAGCAACAGGTAAAATATCTTTTCGCTGCAGTTTTATCTTCTCATGCTCCTGTACAAAGAGTTTTATAATCAGAAGATATACAATCAAAAAGCACACAACACCGCCAAACTCAGAAATTTCGATGTCCATCAGATCAAAAACCTGACCTGTAAAACAGAAGAAAAAAATTATACTTTCTGTTTTTCCGATTTTAAATTCACTGCTTATCAAAAAATAAATAAAGATTGCGGGCAGCACAATTGCTTTGGCATATAGTCCAAAAAAATCCTGCTCCGTCCAATCAAAAATGATAGTACAAAACAGGGCTAAAAAGAATAAAATCAAAGACGGTTTATTCGCTTTCATTTATTTTGTTTATAAAATCTTCTTCTGACAAGATAGGGATATTTAGTTTATTGGCCTTTTCTAATTTTGCAGGTCCCATATTATCCCCGGCCACTACAAAATCAGTTTTTGCCGAAATTGAGCTTCCTACTTTACCTCCGTTATCTTCGATGGTTCTCTTTAGTTCATCTCTTGAAAACTGGCTAAAAACACCTGATACTACAAATGTTTTTCCAATGAATTTTTCTGTAGCGTTTGGATTAATTTTTTCTACAATTTCGAACTGAACACCATAACTTTTTAATCGCTGAATGATTTTTTGATTCTCTTCATTTTCAAAGAATTCAATGACGCTTTTAGCAATTCGTTCTCCAATTTCATCTACCAGAATCAGATCCATCAAAGAGGCCTGGCTCAGTGCATCGATATTTTTATAATGTTTGGCTAATTTCTTAGCGACTGTTTCTCCAACAAAACGGATTCCGAGTGCAAAAAGAACGCTTTCGAACGGAATTTCTTTAGATTTTTCGACACCATTTACTAAGTTTTCAGCAGATTTTTTTGCCATTCTTTCCAAATGTAAAATGTCTTCTACTTTTAACTCATATAAATCAGCATAATTATGCACTAAGCCGTTCTTAAAAAGCAAGGCAACTGTTTCGCCGCCCAGACCTTCGATATCCATTGCTTTTCTGGAAATATAATGCTGAATTCTACCTATAATTTGCGGAGGACATCCATAAAAATTAGGACAGTAATGATTTGCTTCTCCTTCATTTCTTTTCAACTCGGTTTCACAAACCGGACAATGTGTGATGTATTGTGTTGGTTCTGAATTTTCCGGACGTTTCTCCAGATCCACAGCAATTATCTTTGGAATAATTTCTCCTCCTTTTTCAACAAAAACAATATCGTTTATTCTGATATCTAATTTTTCGATTTGGTCTGCATTGTGCAAAGATGCTCTTTTTACAATGGTTCCTGCCAATTGCACAGGTGCCAGATTTGCAACGGGCGTTATTGCTCCGGTACGGCCAACCTGATAGGTAATAGAATTTAGTTTGGTCGAAACTTGTTCTGACTTGAATTTATATGCTATTGCCCAACGTGGCGATTTTGCTGTATAACCTAATTCTTCCTGATGCTGAATACTGTTTACTTTTACAACTACTCCATCTGTTTCATATGGCAAGTTATGACGGTGAATATCCCAATAATCGATGAAGTCAAAAACTTCCTGCATATTATTGACTAATTTCGCTTCAGAAGGTACTTTAAATCCCCATTTTCTGGCAGATTCCAAGCCTTCAAACTGAGATGAAAACGGCAAATTATTTCCGGCGACAAAATACAATAAACATTCCAAAGGGCGTTTTGCAACCTCAGCACTGTCTTGTAATTTTAAACTTCCGGAGGCTGTATTTCTCGGGTTTGAATAAGGCGTTTCTCCAATTTCGATCAATTCCTGATTCATTTTTTCGAAACCTGCAAAAGGTAAAATAATTTCACCACGAATATCAAATCGCTCTGGATAATTTCCTTTTAACTGTAATGGAATCGATTTTATGGTTTTGATGTTATTGGTCACCTCATCACCCTGAAAACCGTCTCCGCGGGTTAAGGCTTGTACCAGTTTCCCGTTTTCGTAGGTAATACTAATCGATGCTCCGTCATATTTTAGTTCGCAGGTATATTGCAAATCTACGTTTCCAAGAACTTTTTGAATCCTGTTTTCCCAATCCAGCAAATCTTCTTTAGAATAAGAATTGTCTAACGAATACATTCGGTATTGATGTGCGATCGTTTTAAAATTCTTCGTTATGGTTCCTCCTACTCTTTGTGTTGGGGAATTTTCATCAAAAAATTCAGGATGTTTATTCTCTAAATCCTGAAGCTCTTTTAGTTTTATATCAAAGTCATAGTCAGAAATTGTAGGATTATCTAACACATAATAGTTGTAGTTGTGTTGGTTAAGTTCGTCTCTTAAAGCCTGAATTGTTTCTTGAATGCTCATATAATATTAAAATACCGGAGGTTGTGATTTAGAATAACTGAACATCAAAATTAGGATTATTTTTGTTCAAAAACAGTAAAAAACAAAAGTTTTATAAAATCAAAAATCAAGTTGCAAAACGATGCAACTTGATTTTCTTCTTGCCCATTATTCTTAAAAAGAATTAAACAAAACCAACTTCCAAATGGTTTCTTCGTTTTATGTTTTTATTCTCATAATCCCCAAATTATAAAAATACAACCTAAACTACTTTTGAATAATGATAAAATCGGAGCGTCTGTTTAATAAATGTTCTTCTTCAGTACATTTTACGCCATTTTTACATTTATTAATTAATCGGCTTTCACCGTAACCTATCGCACTTTCGATTCTTGAAGCATCGATACCCTGCAAAACAATATAATCTCTGGTCGATTTTGCTCTTTCATCAGAAAGTTTCAGGTTATAGGAATCTTTTCCGCGCGAATCTGTGTGTGATTCTATTTTGATGCGGATATTAGGAAATTTTCCCATAATAAAAACGACTTTGGCCAGTTCTTCAGCGGCTTTAGGTGTAATATCATACTTGTTGTAATCAAAATAAATTGGATTTACATCTACTTTTTCGACACCTTTCTTTTTAACAACCAGGTCATCGTAATTACTGAGTTCAAAATCAACATTGGTAATATCTACCTCATTTTCTTTTGTGGTTTCTACCGTTTTTTCGTCATTACTGTAGTTCATTTTTGAAGCCACTAACCGAACTGATTTATTGCAGGGAACTGTAACTGCATAATTACCTTCGTAATTTGTTTTTGTTTCTGCCAAAATCTCGTTATATGAATTGTAGGCAATAACAGTAACATCTGTCAATGGTAATTTTGATTTTCTGTCTGTTGCTTTACCGGAAATATTCTGATTACAAACCGGTTTTCCTTTTGTGAAAGAATAAATGTCATCATCGCCTTTACCTCCTGCTCTGTTGGAAGAAAGATATCCATAAGTCCCTGTTTTATCAATTACAAAAGTAAAATCGTCTTTGTTGCTGTTTATCGGGGCGCCTAAATTTCTAGGCGCCGAAAAAGTTCCGTCTGATAAAAAGGTACTTTCATACACATCTAAATCTCCGAGTCCGTAATGTCCGTCTGAAGAAAAATAAAGTATTCCGTTACGGAAAAATGGAAAAAGGTCATTCCCCATCGTATTTATTTTTGGTCCCAGATTCTGAGGAGAACTCATTGTTCCGTCTGCCGCAATTTTTACTACATATAAATCAGTTTCACCATAACCGCCGGGCATATCTGATGCAAAGAAAAGTAATTCTCCATCGTCACTCAAAGAAGGATGTCCAACAGAATAATCGTCACTATCGAAGAAAACTTTTTGTGGATTTTCTAATTTCCCATTGACTAATGAACCTTTAAGAATCTGGAAATTATTGATTCTGTTTTCATCAATAACCAATTTGTTTTTCTTAATGATATTAGACGAATAATACATTGTTTTTCCGCTGGCATCAAAACTTGCTGTTGCTTCATGATACTTGGTCATAACGTTGGGTATAAACAGAGCTTCGTTGAACAGGCTTCCGTCAGCAGGATTTCTCTCGGCAACATACAAATTCAGAAATGGCTGGTTATTCCAGTTATACAATTTATCGCCAAATCTTGTTGTGTCCCTTGCCGAGGTAAATACAATTTTATCCAAATAAAAAGTGGCTCCAAAATCTGATTTACTGGTATTGATATTCAGATTTTTAATTTCGTAAAGAGACTTTGTTTTGGCCAGACTGTCTAATTGCTTTTTTTGAGCTACGTATCGATTGATCTCTTTTTGATCTCCTTTTTTATTGAGATATTCTTTCGTAATTCTGTCTGCATCATCATAGTCCATCACTGCTTTCATAGACTGAATATAACGCAGGTAATAGATGTCTGTTAGATTATTGCCTTGTACTTCGTATAATTTCTTATACCATTTTAAGGCATTTCTTGCATCAGAAATAAAGTAATACGAATCTGCAGCATTTTTAATTGTTTGCGCTGATGGATTCTTTATATTCTGCAGGCATTCTTCATAGGCTTTGGAAGCATCTGCATAAGAATAATTTTTGAACAGTGCATCGGCCTTTTTTAAGTTAGTCTGAGCAAAACCAAAAGTAATGCTCAAGACTAAACTAAGGATATATAGTTTTTTCATAGGATTTTATATTAGAAGAATCGAGGTGACTTGATTTTACTTTGGTTTTTCGTGAATTGGTAACGCAGGATGATTTCATGCGTTCCATCATTGTATTTATTCAAACCACTTACGGTATAATCAAAAGCATATCCGATATAAAAACTTCTGGATATTTGAAAACCTGCCAATATGCTTATCGAATCATCTGTTCGATAAGAACCACCAATTACAAATTTTTCTGCAATCATAAAATTCGCCGAAATATCAGCAGTAAGAGGTGCTCCACTAACTGCTTTTACTAAAAAGGCGGGCTTGAATTTTAAGTTGGGATTCAGATCAAAAACATAACCTCCCATTAAATAATAATGCAGACGATCATAATCTATAGATTCCTGAACATCGTCATAATAATCATTCTGAATAAAGCTTGGAATCGAAAATCCTAAATACCATTTGTCAGTATAATAGTAAATCCCTGCTCCAACTGCCAGCTTCATTTGATTGTTAATGTTTTGGTTCAACAAAACATCATTATTATTGTAATATCTACCTTTAGACCAATCTATATTCAACATTCTCATACCTGCTTTAAGACCAAAGGCCAGTCTTTTTTCATATCCTAGAGGAATTGAATAAGCAAAATTTCCGTCGAGATACAATTCGTTCGATGGACCAATTTTGTCATTTACGACGCTTAATCCCAAACCAATATTCTCGTTTCGAAGTGGCGAGTGAATAGAAAACGATTGTGTTTCTGGTGCTCCATCGATTCCAACCCACTGGGAACGGTGTAAAAGAGCTGCTTCTAATGTTCCCGTAGATCCAGCATAAGCTGGATTTACGGACATAGTGTTGTACATATATTGTGTGTACTCCGGATCTTGTTGTGCACTGGCACAAAATGTGACTAAAGAACATATTAAAATGAAATACGTTTCTAATGATTTTATATATAGTTTCATAACGATACTTATTAAGTTTAATTAATTAGATGATTAATACCGGTTGCTTATCTCATTATAGATAACCATCCTTTTTTAACCGTTCCATCTCCAATAGTTATCACATAAAAATAAGTACCTGTTGGCAACATATCTCCTCTATTAATAACTCCGGATACATTAGCGGTTCCGTCCCAATCATTTTCATAATGTTGTTTACTATATACTAATGAGCCATATCTGTTATATACTTTCAACTCGTTATTTGGATACGATTCAATACAGTCAATTCTAAACAAATCATTAGCTCCGTCATTGTTTGGAGTAAACTCATTGTAAACTGTCAAACAAATTGGCTCAACAGTAACTGAAGCCGAATTATTTGCTGAATCAGCATCTAAAGGAGTCGAAATTTCGACTGTCGCAACGCTTGTATAATTACCGCTAGGCAATACTTCGGCAACAATTGTAAGCACTACACTTTGTCCTGCATTTAAAGCTGGAATTGTCCAAAGTTGTGTTGTCAGATCATAAGTGCCTAAAGTCGTATTCGCACTTACCAAATCAAATCCGCTTGGTAATAAATTGCTAACTATCGTATTTATGAAATTACCCTCACCAACATTATTTACTGTTACTGTAAAGGTTATCTGATCACCAAAATTAGGGTTAGGATTACTCACTGTGTTGGTTATCGTCAGATCTGAACAAGTTGCTACAGTAACATTCAATGATTTTACTGATCTTTCATTACATGTATTGATATAAGCAACCTCAACTTTACCCGGTCCAATGTCAGACCAAGAAACAGTTACAGATCCATCTGCATTTCCTCCACCGGAAGTAATTGTTCCGTTAGTGATTGACCACACATAATTTGATTTTCCGTTGGCAATTGAATAAGTGATTCCCTGGAAAACACATGGTGTATCATCAGTTGTCGTAATAGGAACCTGAGCATCATTATCAAAAGAAACTGCTACTCCTAATCTTGAAGCACCCTCGCAGCCGTTATTAGTACTGTTAAGCGTCGCTGCATAATAGGTTGCCGTTGTCAAAACAGTATTTGCTGCCAATGGTGTTCCGCCATTTGCGGAAGTATACCACACTACATTTGCCTCATTTACAACGATATCTTCTATTGTTGGATTTGCTGACAGACAGAATGTTTGGGCTGTTCTTGGTGTAGTAACTAAAATTGGCGTATTTACATTAACCACAACCGCCAATCTTAAAGGATTCTCGCAACCTGAAGTGCTCGAAACAACACCATAATAAGTACCATTTGCTAAAGCTGCTGTTGACGGAATTGCTGTTCCTCCTGTTGCAGTACTATACCAAATCACATTAGGTTCGTTTACCTGAATATTCGAAACCTTTGGTGCATTTACAGAACAGAAGTTTTGAGTTGTCGAATTCGTCGTTGGTGTTGCCGCTGGATTTACAACTGTAACAGTAACCATTAAACGAGTTGCACTTTTACATCCTGTTGTTAAATCTGTAGCTTCTCCATAATAAGTACCAGAAGTTAAAACTGTTGCTGTTGGAATTGCTGTTCCGCCGGTAGCATTACTAAACCAAGTTACATTGCTTTCGTTTACCTGAATACTCGCAAATGTTGGAGCACTAGTTGAACAGAAGTTCTGTGCCACATTATTTGTTGTAGGAGTATTTAAAGTTCCAACAGTAACTGTAACTTTTAGCCTTATACTACTTTCACAACCCGTTGTTGCATCTTTTAATGCTGCATAATAATCTCCATTTGCCAAAGCTGTAGTAGACGCAATTGCAGTTCCTCCAGTTGGTACACTATACCAAACTACATTACTTTCGTTTGTCTGAATATTAGCTACAGTTGGGTTGCTTCCTGAACAGAAAACCTGAGCTATTGCTGTAGTGGTTGGTGTTGCAGGATTAGTAACACTAATGGTTACTGATAATCTTACTGAACTCTCACAAGTTGTTGTAGCATCTTTTATTGCTGCAAAGTAAGTTCCGCTTGTCAACACTGTAGTAGATGGAATCGCTGTTCCGCCTGTTAAAGCTGTATACCAAACGATATTTGCTTCGTTAAACTGAACACTTGCAAAAGTTGGTGCATTTACCAAACAGAAGTTTTGAGTTCCGGCTGTTACCAATGTTGGCGTAGCAGGATTCGTTACACTAATGGTTACTGACAATCTTTGTGAACTCTCACAAGTTGTTGTGGCATCTTTTAATGCTGCAAAGTAAGTTCCGCTTCTTAGTGCTGTAGTAGATGGAATCGATGTTCCGCCTGTTAAAGCTGTATACCAAACGATATTTGCTTCGTTAAACTGAACACTTGCAAAAGTTGGTGCATTTACCAAACAGAAGTTTTGTGTTCCGGCAGTTACCAAAGTTGGTGTAGCAGAATCAGTTACACTAATGGTTACTGATAATCTTATTGAACTCTCACAAGTTGTTGTAGCATCTTTTATTGCTGCAAAGTAAGTTCCGCTTGTTAGTGCTGTAGTAGATGGAATCGATGTTCCTCCTGTTAAAGCTGTATACCAAACAATATTTGTCTCGTTAAACTGAACACTTGCAAAAGTTGGTGCATTTACCAAACAGAAGTTTTGATTTCCCGCAGTTACCAAGGTTGGCGTAGCAGGATCCGTTACACTAATGGGTACTGATAATCTTACTGAACTCTCACA
>NZ_MUGR01000026.1:0-11131 GCF_002217195.1 Flavobacterium aquidurense
GTTAATCACTGATTAAATATGCAAAATTCACCAGAAAAAAACAAGCTCAAAAAAAAATAGCTGCCTCAGTTGTGAGACAGCTACTTTTAGTATTTTGCTTTTTGAGATAAAAACTAATTATCATTTCTTTCTAAATCATCATCATCAAAATGATCTTCGTCTTCGATGTGTTCCTCTTCGTCAGGATCATCAGCGTCGATAATTTCAAATTCTTCATCCGGATTGTTGGCGATATAATCATCTTCATCTACAACCTGCTCCTGATTGGGGATATTTTCATTTCTGGTGATATTGTCTCTTCTCAAAAGATTGTCAATTGCTTTATCGATTAAGATGGCAGTATCGACATCCAGATGTCCTCTTTGGTATTTTTGTTGAAAGTAAAGTTCTGCTTCCTGATACGTATGATCTGTATATGTTTCCATGGTGGTATGTTTTTTAATATGATACTACAAATCTATCCCTCAATGCAAAATAATGTCTTACAGAATTCTAAAATCTAATTGTATAATATGCAGGTGTTTAGAATGCAATTTTAATAAAAAATGATATAACTGCTCTGATAATCAAGATGGTAATTTTATCAAATATTAATCACATAAAATTATTACCATGAAAACTACAGATAGTAAAAAAGAAACCACTACGAGTAAAAAAGAAGTAAGTGCACCAAAAGGAGCAACAAAAGCAAAGTCAGATGCCGCATCCGGATTGACTGAATTGTTCGAAGACGGATTAAAAGACATTTACTGGGCAGAAAAGGCCCTGACTAAGGCAATACCTGCAATGACTAAAAACGCGACGTCAGCGGACTTAATAGAGGCTTTAAACAGCCACCTGACCGAAACCGAAGAACATGTAACCAGATTAGAGAAGGTTTTTGAGATAATTGGTAAAAAAGCTTCTGCAAAAAAATGCGATGCAATGGCCGGTTTAATCGAAGAAGGAAAAGGGATTATTGAGGAAACTGAAGTAGGAGGTGTGCGTGATGCGGGAATTATTGCAGCGGCACAAAAAATAGAGCATTACGAAATTGCAACTTACGGAACTCTAAGACAGTTTGCAGAAACGCTTGGTCTGGCTGATGCGGTAAAAATACTGGCGCAAACTCTTGAAGAAGAAAAAGGAGCAGACAAAAAGCTGACAATAATTGCTGTAGATGCTGTAAATCTTGAAGCTGCAGAAACAGATTAAGCCCAAGAAAACAATCTCATAAAAAGTGTGACCGTCCGGTTGCACTTTTTTTAGTTTATAAATTTAAAAACCGATAGTATGCCAGAAGGTCCGTCTATAGTGATTTTAAAAGAAGAAGTACAGCAATTTGCGCATCAAAAAGTAATTGAAGTTTCCGGAAACAGTTCGATCGACATGGATCGCCTGCAAGGCAAAACCATTCTTGATTTTAAAACCTGGGGAAAAAATTTCCTGATTTGTTTTGATGATTTCACCGTCAAAATTCATTTGCTCATGTTTGGAACATACCGAATAAACGAACGCAAAGAAACACAACCAAGACTGAGTATGATTTTTTCTAACGGAGAACTCAACTTTTATACCTGTTCGATAAAAATTCTCGAAGGTGATCTTAACGATTATTACGATTGGAGCAGAGATGTAATGAACGAAAAATGGGATCCGAAAAAAGCAAAAAAGAGTCTGGATAAAATTCCGGATGAAATGATTTGTGATGCAATCCTGGATCAGGATATTTTTTCGGGAGTAGGGAACATTATAAAAAATGAAGTTTTGTACCGATGCAAAATTCATCCCGAATCTTTGGTTGGTAAAATTCCGTCTAAGGATTTGAAAAATATTATCAGTGAATGTTCAATTTATAGTTTTGAATTTCTGGATTGGAAGAAAAACTTTGAATTAAAAAAACACTGGCTCGCTTATACAAAAAGTGTTTGCCTTCGATGCGATCTTCCCATTCACAAAAAACATACAGGGAAGAGAAATCGCAGAAGTTTCTTTTGTACCAACTGTCAAAAATTACACAAATGAAAAATCAGGTTTTAACAGGCTGTTCGAGCTACAATAATCGCCTCTGGAAGGGAATTTTCTACCCTGACAACTTGTCACAGTCTAAGTGGTTTGAGTTTTATTACCAGTGTTTTAGAACATATGAGTTCAACGGAAGCTTTTATAGGTTTCCGACGGTCAGAATATTTCAAAATTGGTACAATAAAACGCCTGAAAATTTTATTTTTTCGGTAAAAGCACCAAAAGAAATTACACATAGTAAGAAATTTGTGGATTGTCAGGATCGCATAAATGAGTTTTATGAGGTCTGTAAAACGGGCTTAAAAGAGAAATTAGGCTGTATTTTGTTTCAATTTCCTCCGAGCTATCATTTTAGTGCTGAAAAACTCACTCAAATCATCCGTAATTTGGATTTAAGCTTTAAAAACGTAATCGAATTTCGCCACGAAAGTTGGTGGAATGAGGAAGTCTGGGACGCCTTTCGGGAGCACAATATTACCTTCTGCAGCGTAAGTCATCCGCAATTACCTGACACTATTTTTACAGATTTTCCTTTGATTTTTATCAGATTGCATGGAAAACCGAAGATGTTTTACTCTAGTTATTCATCTAAAGAATTACTTGATATAAAAGATGCAATTCATTTAAAATCAGCATTTGTTTATTTTAATAATACTGCAAGTGAAGCCGGAATTCTAAATGCTTTAGAGTTAAAACATATGTTGGAATGAGGTTTTTGAGAGCTAACCGCAAAGACCGCCATCCCGATGACCATCGGGATACGCAAAGTCCGAAAAGTTTTTAGCCACAGATTAAAAAGATTAAGAGGATTTTAAAATCTGTATAATCATTTTAATCTGTGGCTCACTTTTTTTAATTCTTAGCGAACTTTGCAGCCAAAAAATAAAGCCCGTAAAGAAATAAATCTTAGCGGGCTTTGCGTATCCCGATAGCTATCGGGATGAGCTTTTTGTGGTTAAATTATCCTTATAAAAACTACAATTTCAAGTTACCTTCAATTCCGTCATCCATTGTTTTTCCGGTTACAAAGGCAGTCGCCATTTTAGCGATGGCTACCATTTTTCCGTTTTTGTTGTTCCAGTAATAACCGTCTTCCGGTACTACTTTTATAACGCTTAAGTTTGGATCATCTTCGCCTTCCGGCATCCAGATCTTTACGATTGGATCCCAAAGTTCTTTTATTTTCTCCCTGTCATAGGATATGCTTGCGGTTCCGTGTAAGGTCAGAAATTTATCATGCGGTTCAGAAAAGAATAACTCAACCTGCGGGTTAAGACTAATCTCTGCATTCTGACTGCTGTTTCTGTCTGATAAAAACCAAAGTTGTCCTAAATCGTCGATTTTCTGAACTGACATTGGTCGCGATTGTAGTCTGTATTCGTTATAGGTACAAAACATACATGTTTTTATATTTTCTGCAAGATCTTTTATTTTATCTACAGCAAATTCGTTTGTTAAGTCTTTATGATCTCCCATGGCTTTTGTTTTTTTAATTAATTAAAATATTTAGTAAGATTCTCATTTACTGGGTAGTATAATGAGTTGTTTCACTTAAAACTTCATTGTAACAAAGTTGCCATATTTTCTGTTGGTGTAGCTTACACAATTAAATTAAAAAATTATGAGATTTCAATTACTAATTTTTTTAATGATAATAAATTCGCCTGCAAATAATCTATAAATTTGGTTATCTTTGAGGAAGAAAATACCCAATTTACACAATACCACATGACTGATTTCACGATATTTTATACCGATGATGATGAAGATGATTTGAGCATTTTTATAGATGCAGTAGAGTCATTACCCAAAAAAATCCAGCTTCAGACGTATTCCGGAGGAGAAAAATTACTGAATGCCATTTACAATCCGCCGCCAACACCGCACCTCGTTTTTTTAGACCTGAATATGCCCGGAAAAAATGGATTTGATGTTTTGGCCGAACTTAGGAATTCTGAGGTCAAAAATGATATTCCGGTTATTATTTTCTCTACTTCAAATGAACCAAGTATCATAGAAAGATGCCGTACTTTGGGCGCTAATTACTTTATTACAAAGCCGGTTTTGATGAAAGATATTATACAGTCTATCAATCACGCACTTGAAATCGACTGGAAGAAATTTAGTCCAACCGATAAGAATTTCGTTTATAAAATATAATAACGCTATAACTCAGGAATGTAAATGTCAAAAGTGGCGCCTTTATCTTTTTCGCCACTTGCCGTTATGATGCCTTTATGGTTTTCTACGATCTTTTTTACAATCGCGAGGCCTATTCCGGTACCTGCGAATTCAGTTTCTGTATTCAAACGCTGAAAAACCTCGAAAATACGCTCCTTGTACTCCGCATCAAAGCCAATTCCGTTATCTGAAATCCTTAAATGATAATACATTTTATCAGGATAGTTTACTTCGTGTTTTATACTGCTGCCTTTTATTCTTTTGGCTTTGATTTCGATAACAGGGGTGATGTCTTTTCTGGAGAATTTTAATGCATTTCCGACCAGATTATGAAGCAATTGCCTAAACTGAAACGGAATAATAGTTGCTTCGCCTAAAGAGCCAAAAATAAGCTGTGCGTTCTTTTCTTCGATACGTTCAGAGAAATCGCTTGTTATTTCTTCGGCAATATCATCCAGATTTACTTTTACAAAGACCCTTTCGGCTGAATTTGTTCTTGAATATTCTAAAAGATCCTGAATTAGAGTCTGCATTCTTTTTGCCGAAACTTCAATTCGGGTGAGGTATGTTTTGGCTTTCGTCGAAATATTCTCGTCGTCTAAATCAGATAAGCGAGTGGCAAAAGTCTGTATTTTTCGAAGAGGTTCCTGCAAATCATGACTTGAGATATAGGCAAAAGACTGCAGTTCAATATTCATATTGATCAGATCTCTGTTTTTGATTTCGAGCTGTTCAGTACGTTCAGATACTTCTTTTTCAAGCTGATCTGTAAAATTCTTTTGATCCTGAATATCAGTACTCGTACCTACCCACATCTGAATATTTCCGTTACTGTCTTTTTGAGCTATTGCCCGGCTTAATTGCCATCTGTATTCGCCGTCATGACGACGAAAACGGTGTTCCAGCAAGAAATCTTTGCCTGTTTTTATGGCTTCCATCCAGGTGTTTACATTTGCTTCGCGATCTTCAGGATGCACGATTTGCAGCCAGCCTTTTTTGACAACGTCTTCAACAGGAATCCCGGAATACGTATAAACCGACTGATTAAAATAATTTAAGTTTCCCAGTGCATCGCTGGTCCAGATATGCTGAGGCATAGAGTCGGCGAGGAGCCTGAATTTTTCCTCACTTTCGATCAGGGTTTGCTGGCTGTTTTTTTCATCTGTAATATCCATTATGGTACCCAGCATTTTTACCGGATTTTTATTTTCATCAAAGAAAATTTTCCCGTGTGCTTTTATCCAGCAAATAGAGTAATCAGGTTTTATAACGCGCGATTCGTATTTGTAAATACTTGTTTTCAGCGCCACATTATAAGCGTCTTCGAGTATAATCTGATCATCAGGATGTATTTGCGCTCTGATTTGTGCGCGGGTTATCTGATCTGTTTTATCATGCCCAAAAATAGTCGCCAGATTCTCTGAATAAATCAAATCCTGAGTTTTGATATTCAAATCCCAGGTGGCAATTTCGGCAATCTCAGCCGCTAATCGGGCGCGTTCTTCTGCATTCTCGACTTTTTTTCGTGCTTGTACTTTTGAGGTTACATCAGTTACGGTAACCATTACTCCGGAAGCTTCGCCTTCTTTCTCTAATAAGGGTGTATATTGATAATCAAGATAAAACTTCTTAAGTTTTCCTTTTATGTTGACATAAGCAACTGCTTCGTTTTCGCGAATAATTTTTTTATCTAAAATAACCTGATCGAGGAGTTCCGGGTATTTTTGTTCTTTTAATTCAGGAAATACCTCCAGAATAGGTTTTCCAATGGTTTCTTTCTTCTTTTTTTGCCAGATGTTTTTCATCATCGTATTATTGGCCATTTCGATAATATGATCCTTGCCTCTAAAAATAGCCATCGCAATAGGCGAGTCAATAACTAATTTACGGAAAGCTTTCTCACTTTCTGCCAAAAGATGTTTTGCTTTTAGGGCTTCAGTGACTTCATACGCCACAATGATGACACCTGCAATTGTATTGTTTTCGTCTCTTAAAGGCTGAAAAACCAAATTAAAATAACAAACTTCCTGTTTGCCATAACGGTTTAAAGTAACTGCTAATTCATCAGAATAGTAAGGAACCCCTTCATTAAAGACTTTAGAAATCAACGGATAGATGGTATCTTTTGCTTCCGGAACAGAATTAAAAACAGGTTTGTTCAGAATTTCGCTTTCTTTTTTATCTACAATCTGAAGATAAGTGCTATTGGCCATATCGACAACTAAATCAGTACCTTTAAGAATCGCAATCCCCAATGGAACTTGTTTGACTGTATTCCTAAAGCGTTTTTCGCTTTCTTCCACCACGGTTCTTGCAATAACTTGTATGGTAACATCATTTGCAATAGCTACAATGCCGGAAATTGTCCCGTCCGGTTCTTTTAGTGCTTCATAAACAACGTTGATAAAAGTATTTTCGACTTTGCCTTTACGCGTCAGTTTTACCGGAAGTTCATAAGCCGTAAAGCGTTCTCCGGTGGTGTAGACATTTAGTAAAACGTCTTCAAGTCCCTGACCTGCAACTTCAGGTAATGCTTTAAAAACGGGCTGTCCGATGACTTCGTCTATTTTTCTTTCCCAAATCTCCAGCATCAGTTCGTTTGCAATTTCTACTACATACTCTTTTCCTCTAAAAATGCACATTGCCATAGGAGTCTGCAGAATATTATTGCGATAACGCTCATTGTTGTCTTCAAGATTCTTCAGGATATTTACCTTATCAGTTGTTTCATTACAAATAACCAAAACACCATCTATTTTTCCTTCATCATTATTTACCGGACTATAAGAAAAAGTCCAGTATACATCTTCCATTTTTCCGTTTCTGTAGATAGGCAATAGTTGGTCTTCGTGCCAGGTTGCTTCGCCCAGAGTAAGGACCTGATCGATTAACGGTTTAATAAAATCCCAGATTTCCGGCCAGAATTCAGCCCCTTTTTGGCCTAATATCGCAGGATGTTTTCCGTCGTTTCCAAGACTAGGGCGATAAGCATCATTATAGAAGCAAACCTGATCCGGTCCCCAAAACAAAAACATCGGAAATTTCGAGTTTAAAAGAATTCCCAATGCCGTACGCAAACTTTGCGGCCATGAATCAATGGGCCCAACAGGAGATTTGCTCCAGTCTGTAGCACGCATTAAAGCGCCCATTTCGCCTCCATTAGCCAGGAAATTTTGATTTAAAGTAACCATTAAAAATTATTTTGTTTTTGATTATAACAATAAAGCAGGCTTGATAAATACGATTAGTTATAAGCAGTACTTTTAGATAATTGTTAAAATTAGTAAAATATTTATTGATTTTATTTTGATTTTTTGAATGAGGTAATTTTAAAATCAATAGAGTTAATTTAATTTGAATTGAATGATGAAATTTGATTAAACAATAGATTTGAAAAAATCTTAAACGCAATCGAATCATGAAAAAAGAGCAAAAACACGAAACCGACTATATAAAAAAGTATCAGAATGAAGGTTACACTTCTAATTTTTTGTTTACGGAAGGAACCTTACAAGATTCGGAAACAAAATATGCCTATCAGCCCAATGAAATTTTTATTGTGGCACATCACCGTTACGAAGGCATGAGCGACCCTGATGATATGTCTATTTTGTATATCATCGAAACAAAGGATCAGATCAAAGGAACACATTTAATAGGATACGGACCAACGGCTGATTTAGAAGAAGCTGAATTTTTTAAAGATATTCCAAAGGCAAATTACTCTAAAAATGCCGATATCAATGAATTGACATAATATAAATAGGAAGTATTTTTTTTATTTTGCTGGGGAGCAGTTGTTTCAGATTTATCTGGAGCAGCTGCTTTTTTTTTTTAAAGGTTCTGAGTTGCCAAGTTGCTGAGGTTCTGAGTTTTTTTTTTGTTTCATTTTAAAATTTCATGCAAAGGCGCAACGTTTTTAAGTTTTTTACTTTCGACTTTGTGCGATGAATAACTTCAGCTTAAATTAAAGCTTTGTGTATTCGTGTCTTTGTGGCAAATACATCACTCATATAAACTTCTATTAATTATGAAATATCTGACTGAAATTGTATAAGAGTTTGATTCACAATATTTAGGAAATTTGAATTATCAAAATTAGTAAAACCAAAGTTAAGTTTTGTACGTAAATAATTACGGACTAATTTATAAAACCAAACCATTATGAAAAAACTATACTTAAATGCAGGAAGATTTGATGCTATTTTTAATGATCTTAAAGATAGTTTTAATGGTGATCTGACCCTCAATCATAGCGAATACCATTTGGCTATTAAAACAAAATGGGCAAAAGGGACTATTACAGGAGTTTGTCTGGACAATAAAATGTCGCATTTGAGTTTTGACCTTGTATTGAATCAGGATGTAAGTGTCAGTATAGAATCCTTTCAGTCAGCACCAATATTTTTTGCGTATTGCGAAAATGGGGGATTAGGACATAGTTTTGGGACTAATGGTGAGAAAAAAAGCCTTAAAAAGAATCAGTCAGGTATTTTAAGTAATACATCTGTTATCAATAGTGTTTTGTTTTTAGAAAGTCATAAACGCATTCAGTTTTCATTAATCGGAGTGCCTACAAAGGGATTAGCAGAAACTCAGAATGCTGAAATGATTTCCCAATTAAAGAGAAGATTCCTGAACGAATCGGGGAACTATTTTTATACAGGAACAAACAGCTTAAAAATTGCCCAAAAATGGCAGGAACTTAAAACACTTCCACAACAGGGAATTGTTAGAAATTTACTTAAAAAGCTGATATTGAAAGAAATTATAGAGATGGAGATAGCCCAACACAGTTATAACTACATCAGAACATTTGAACCTATTTTGAATTTGGCTGTAAAGCAAATTAATGAAATAAAAAGAATATCAAACCTGAATATTACTGAAGTAATTAATGCCGCGGGATTAGCGGGCCGAAACTATTTGCCCCGTATTTTTAAAGAAAAGTACCATTTGTCATACAAGCCATACAATCAGAAATTAGTTAGCTAGTAAGCATCAAATACCACTTCTTTTACGAAAAAAACAGCTTTTATGGCTACCGTCTGGACACATCTCTAAAGAGTATCCAGCCTTGCAATACTGAATTGAATTTTTGCAGGCCAATCCAAAAGGTTGTGATGCCAGGTTTTCTTTCTGAGAGATAACCTTTCCATCCTCCTAATCTAGCAATAGCCCATATATATCGTTTCAAATCGGACGATTTATATGGGTTTTTTAGTTTTTCGGTTTTACCTTCTAATTGTATGATTTGCAACTCTAAACATTCTATTTCTTCTTCTGAAAAACAGCTTCTGGGTTCGGATTCTTCTTCGCTGGCATAGGCTATTTGCATGATAAAGAGCTTTATAATAGTCTCCAACATCAAAAGACATAGTTTGCGAACTGCTTTACCTTGAGATAATTCGCTGGCTTCTATATTGAACCCCTCTTTTTTTAAAATTCTAAATACTTCTTCGATAGTCCACCTGTAGGTGTACCATTCGATACAAAGTAATGCAGTTTGTAGATCTTCAACTTTCTTTGTTGTTAGCAATCTCCAAAGTATTGGATTTTCAATATTTTCTCCTACTTCTTTTGCTTCAATAGCGTAAAGATTGATTTTATCGGGAAGATGTTTCCCTGAATATTGATGTTTGCCTATTGTTATTTCTGAAAAGCGTACTTCTATAGTAGCTTTTCTTTTTTGGATCTTTCTCCTTTTATCTCCTTCTAGTTCAATCGTGTAGCTTCCTTGAAGTGGCTGTGAACTAAGATGATCGAAAAGTTTTACTTTATTATCAAGCAATCGATTAAATCGCGATCTAATCAATAAATGAGTTTTACTATCGGGCACAAGGCAAAATTGTTCGAAAATATCTCCCTCTCTGTCCTGAATGATGATTATTTCTTTTGCTTTACTTAATCTTTTCTTAGTTTCAAGAGAAGAATCGATCCATCTATAAGACTCTTTTTCTTCAATTGGTATGCGATTGTGAGTATTGGTCTTCATTTTAGCAGGCAGTTCATGCCCTCTATTCCATATTTTCACATCTGAAAAACCATATGGCATTAAGGTATCTGCATCTATGATAAAACTTGGATGAATAAAAAAGCCAAGTCCACCAACAGAAGCATTGGTCAGTCCAATTGACTCATCCTTTTTGATCCTGTTTCTGTGATTGTACAGGTTTATTTCACTGCTGTCCTGAATACACAAAACAGATTTAGCTTCAACGCAGCTTACACAATTAAAAGACATGTTCTTTATAATATCAGCTTCACTAACATTATCATTTTGTAAAAATCGGTAAATCGCTTTGGCTTCAGCGTCACTTTCTGCTAATTGTCTTATCGAATAAATACTATTAGCAAACAAGCGATTGAGAATAGAATTACCTCTATTCAACAATCGCTTGTCTTTTAAATTTTCAAAATATCTAGTCTGCACTTTTTCTCAAATATAATTAAAAATATATTTGTGTCCAGACGGTAGGCTTTTATGGGCTGTTTTTTTTATGTATTGTAGTGAGGAATGGCACACGGATGACACAGATTCGCTTCGCGAAAACGCGGATTTGCACGGATTTTATTTTGAGTTTTTGTAATAATATATTAATGAAAAAAAACTTTGCGACTTAGCTTTGCGAGATTAAAAGGCTCAGTATCTCAGTACCTTTAATACTAACTCTCTTTCTCATAATAAATAATAAAATAAACCATAATCAGATTGAGACATAAAGAGACACTATTGGTAATTATTATAGGTAAATCATTTTTTAAAACGCCATAAATAATCCAGACTAAAATCCCGAAAGTAAGAATACTAAAGGTTTTAAGCGAAATTTGCTTGACCTTTTTGGTTTTCCAAACTTTAATAATCTGAGGAATCACTGATATCGTAACACAAGTTCCGGCAAAAAGTCCGATGATGTCTGTGAAATTCATTTTTTTTTTTTTTTTT
>NZ_MUGR01000026.1:11175-132256 GCF_002217195.1 Flavobacterium aquidurense
GCTAAGTTTCTGAGTTTTTTTGCTACGGGGGTGCTAAGGCACAAGGTTTTTTAATTTCAAATCTTAAATAATCTTATGTAAATTCATGAATACAAGTTTGCGACTTTGCTCCCGATCACTATCGGGATTGCGAGATTTAATCGATACATAGTTCTTTAAAAACCTTAGAACCTTAGCATCTCAGTGTCTCAGAACCTTTAAAAAAAAGCTATCCCCCAATCATTTCGCCGCCATTAACATGAATAAATTGTCCCGTAATATAACTGCTGTCTTCGCAGGCGAGAAATACATAAGCAGGAGCAACTTCTGAGGGCTGGCCGGCTCTTCCCATCGGATTGTCTTTTCCGAAATCAGATAATGTATCAAAACTCGCTACAATCAACGGCGTCCAGATTGGTCCCGGAGCAACCCCATTTACACGTATTTTTTTCTTGGCAAGCATCGTAGATAAGGATCTGGTAAAACTAACGATCGCTCCTTTTGTACTGGCATAATCAGCAAGATGTTCACTGCCGCGATAAGCTGTAACAGAGCTCGTATTAATAATAGTATCGCCTTCTTTTAAAAAGGGTAATGCTGCTTTTGTAATATAAAAGTAAGGATAGATATTCGTTTCGAAGGTCTTGTGAAGCTGTGCTGCAGTTATCTTCTCGAGTTCATTTTGAGGGAATTGTACGGCTGCATTATTGACTACAATATTGATCTTTTTGAATAAAGTGTGGCACTTTTTTACTGCGCTTTTGCAAAATTTCTCATCCTTCAAATCTCCGCTAATAATCAGGCATTGTCGGCCTTCTTTCTCAATGAGTTCTTTAGTTGCCAGTGCGTCTTTATCTTCCTTTAGGTAAACGATAGCAATATTGGCGCCTTCTCTCGCAAAATGAACAGCGACGCTGCGACCAATACCGCTGTCGCCACCGGTTATAAAAGCCACTTTTCCCAGAAGTTTTCCGCTTCCAACATAATTTTCTCTTATAATTTCAGGTTCCGGATTCATTTTATATTCGTTACCCGGAAGATTTTGCTTTTGTTCCGGAAATGTCTTTGTCTTTTTCATAATACTTGAATTTATAGTAATTAAGCTGACTCTAAAATAGTTAAGTGAGAGATAAAACATTAACCGAAAGAGATTTAAGATTGCCTCAATAAAACAGTTACAGAATTCGAATAGCAAACATGGGAATTATGTAACTAATTTGCATTTCAATTAAAAGGCACGCATACTTTTTTTTTATAAATTTGAAGGTTTGACTGACGTTATTTAAAAATAGAATCAGCTATTTTAAATAGTATTTTTCGAAGCGATTTTCAAATTAAAAACAAATTTATTCATAGAACTTTACTCCCCCAATACAGTATGGTATTAATCGTAGACGATATAAAGGCAAATATTATTGCTTTGAAGAAAACATTAGAACTACATGATATTGATGTGGATACGGCCGAATCCGGTGAAGAGGCCCTGAAAAAAATCCTGAAAACAGATTATTGCCTGATCATTATGGATGTCCAGATGCCGGGACTTGATGGTTTTGAAGTAGTAAAAATTCTATCCGGTAATAAACGCACTAAAGACATTCCCGTTATCTTTCTCTCTGCACTAAACATCGAAAAGAAATATATTTTTAAAGGATATGAAACCGGTGCTGTCGAATATATTACCAAACCCGTTGATACTGATTTGCTGATGTTAAAGGTGAAAACCTTTCTTAAAATCTACGAACAGCAAAGGGAATTAAAAGGAATAAAAGAACTTCTTTCTAAAGAAATTCTAATAAGGAAAGAAGCACAGGATAATCTCGAAATTAAAATCGCTGAAAGAACCAAGGAACTGGTTTTGAAAAATGAAGAATTAGAGATGAAAAATCACGAACTGCAGCAATTCTCCTGGGTAGTTTCGCACGATTTAAATGAACCCATCCGAAAAATCCAGATTTTTATAAAAATCATCAAAGAACTTTATCTCGCAGACGATGTAAAAGCAGTTGATTATGTAAATCGTACAATTAAATCAGCAGAAAGAATGCAGACTTTAATTACAGATTTATTGGCCTACTCAAGATTGTCATCACAGGTAAAACCTGAACTAACAGATCTGAATGTGGTTTTGCAGGAAGTGCTTTCGGATTTTGATTATCTGATCGAAAGAAAGAATGCCACGATAAAAACAAATGAACTCCCAACAATAGATAGTATTCCGAGTCAGCTGAGGCAGGTTTTTCAAAATTTGATAGGAAATGCACTCAAGTTCTCCGGAAACTCTCAACATCCGTTGATTGAAATTACCTCTGAATTAATTGCCGATAAATCTTTTGACAGTCCTGTTGCTGCGGAAGGTAAATTTTGCAGAATTACGGTAAAAGACAACGGAATTGGTTTTGATGAAATTTATCTGGACCGGATATTCATTATTTTTCAGAGTCTCAATGACCGTCAGTCTTACGAAGGAACGGGAATTGGATTGGCGATTGCCAAAAAAATCATAGAAAAACATAACGGATTAATCACAGCAAAAAGTCAGGTAGGCAAGGGCGCAAGTTTTATTATTGTTCTTCCTTTAAAATACGAATAATTATAACCAAAAAACATGAAGAATAACTTTAAAAGAAATTTATTGATAAGTTCACTGATTTCGTTACTGGTTTTAACGGTCAGTTCTACGGCTTCATTTCTGAGTATAAAAAGCTTATTGAACAGTAATTTCTGGGTCAACCACACTCAGGATGTCATTTATAATCTGAACGAAGGTTCTGCTATAATTACGGAAGCTCAAACCAGTATGCGTGGTTATTTGATCACAGGTGACGAACAATTTATAACAAGGTACAATGACGCCGAAGTAAAATCGAATAGTTATTTTGAAAAAGTATCAGAACTGACGCTTGATAATCCGGCCCAGCAAACACAGTTAAACGAATTAAAAACCCTTCGTTCTAATTTTTTTAAATACCTGAACAACCAAATCGTAAAAAAACGTCTCGGAAAAAATGCTGCGACATTTGATCTCACTGAGGGGAGAAATATGATGAATGATTTGCGCGGGCAAATTAAGAAAATTGAAAACACAGAACAAAATCTTCTAAAAGAGCGCAACGATAACTCAGAGCGTTACGGTAAGTACAGTATCATTCTGATTATTGTTGCTTTTGTAATTGCCTTTATAATTTCGATTGTATTTTTAATCAGAATTTTAAAAGATTTTAATGAACGTGCTTTACTTCAGGCTGAATTAGAGAAAAAAGATCGCGAGACTGCTCAAAGAATCGAAGCGATAAGCTCTATCGCCAGTAATATTTCGAACGGAAATTACGACATTCGTGTAGACGATACTAAGGCTGATGCATTAGGAAGCGTGGGAGAATCCTTGAATAGTATGGGAATTTCGTTAAAGAGTTCTTTCGATTTATTATCTCAAAAAGAGTGGCTTCAAACAGGTATTGCCAGTCTAAACAATGTAATGTTAGGCGACAAATCACTGCAGAAATTATCAAAAGATGTTATCGAATTTGTGTGTCAGTATACGAATAGCAGCGCCGGGGTTTTGTATGTTCTGGAAGAAAATGAACTTTATGTTGCCGGAGGTTACAGTTATATCCCAAGCAAAAACCGCGAGCGAATTCAAAAAGGCGAAGGTTTAATTGGTCAGGCAATTGTTTCGGGAAAAATTCTGCAATTAAAAGCTTTATCTCCGGATGATATTCAGATTAATTATGCTTTAGGCCAGATAAAACCAACACATATTGTTGCGATTCCCTTATTGGATACAAGAGTTGAGGGAGCGATTGAACTGGCGAGTATTTACGGATTTTCGGACTTGCATTTAGAATTTTTGAAAAGCGTTTCCAACAACATCGGAATTGCCATTAAGTCGACTCAGAACAGAAAAAGAGTTTTAGAATTATTAGAAGAAACCAAATCTCAATCTGAAGAATTACAAGTACAACACAGCGAACTGGAAGCAATTAACGCTGAATTAGAAGCACAAACAGAAAAATTGCAGGCTTCTGAAGAAGAACTGAGAGTACAACAGGAAGAGTTGGAGCAAACCAACGAAGAGCTGTCTGAAAGAAGTGTCTTATTGGAAGAAAAAAACAACGAAATTCAAAAGAAATCTGAAGCATTAGAACTAACAACGCGTTATAAGTCAGAGTTTTTGGCAAATATGTCGCACGAATTGAGAACGCCTCTGAATTCAATTTTACTTTTAAGCCGTTTGTTATCTGAGAATAATAACAAAAGCATGGTCGAGGAAGAAATTGAATTTGCTAAAGTGATTCAGAGTTCCGGGAACAGTTTGTTAGGATTAATCGATGAAATTCTGGATTTATCTAAAATTGAAGCCGGTAAAATGGAGCTTGAATTTTTAGATGTTTCTACTAAAGAAATTACAGATACTTTATGGAATTTGTTCAATCAGGTGGCAAAAGAAAAAGGAATTAAGTTTGAAATTCTTTCAAAAGATGCGCCAATTGTGATCAAAACCGACAAAATGCGTCTGGAGCAAATCTTGAAAAACCTGATTTCGAATGCGATTAAATTTACAGAAAAAGGAACAGTAAGCTTAGAAATTAAAATTAATGAAGACGATGATAAAATCATTTGCTTTATTGTAAAAGATACCGGAATCGGAATTCCGTTAGAGAAACAACCTTTGGTTTTCGAAGCATTCCAACAAGCAGATGGTTCGACAAAACGTAAATATGGAGGAACCGGTTTAGGATTATCGATCAGCAGAGAATTGGCAAAATTACTTCGCGGCGAAATAATCCTGCATAGTAAAGTGCAGGAGGGAAGTACGTTTACATTGTGTCTTCCGGTTTTTGGATCCGCTATTCATAAAATTAATGTAGAGAGAATTCCGCCAACAGAATTTACAGAAGTAGAAGAAACAGAAAAAGCTCCGGTAAAAAATAAATATTTAAGCGCTACGATTCCCGATGAGATTGAAGACGACAGAAATTCGATTTTACCAACAGATAAAGTAATCCTGATTGTTGAGGATGACATTAATTTTGCGAAATCCCTTTTGACTTTTACAAGAAAAAAAGGATATAAAGGAGTTGTTTCGGTTCGTGGGGATTATGCTTTAAACTTTACTTTATTGTATAAGCCGGTTGGCGTTTTATTAGACATTGAGCTGCCAATAAAAAGCGGCTGGGAAGTGCTGGAAGAATTAAAAAATCACAGCGAAACCAAACATATTCCGGTACATATTATGTCATCGCATAAATTAAAACAGGAAAGTCTGCTCAAAGGTGCCGTAGATTTCTTAGACAAACCGGTGGCTTTCGAGAAAATTCCGGATGTGTTTTTACGAATTGAACACATTATAAATAAAGAAGCACAAAAGGTTTTAATTATTGAGGACAATCCGAAACATGCAAAAGCACTGGCTTATTTCTTAGAAACCTATAATATAAATTCAGAGATAAAAAGCGAGGTTTCGCAAGGACTTGACGCCTTAAATAAAACAGAAGTGGATTGCGTGATTCTCGATATGGGAATTCCGGACAAACATGCGTATCAGATTCTCGACGGAGTAAAAAAATCTCCGGGATTAGAAAACTTGCCTGTAATTGTTTTTACAGGAAAAAGTTTATCGATGAAAGAAGAAGTGAAAATTAAAAAATATGCCGATTCTATTATTGTCAAAACAGCACATTCGTATCAAAGAATGCTTGACGAGGTTTCGTTATTCCTTCATTTAGTTGAAGATAAAAAAGAAGGAAATGATAAGAAAGAAAGCTATAAAAAGCTAAATTTACTAAACAATATCCTTCATGAGAAAAAGGTATTGATTGTAGACGATGATGTTCGTAATATATATTCGCTGACAAAAGCGCTTGAAGTTTTTAAAATGAATGTAATTACTGCTTTTGATGGTAAAGAGGCGATCAAGATACTGGCAGAACATCCTGATACTGATATCGTTTTATTAGACATGATGATGCCTAATATGGACGGTTATGAAACGGCTGAAAAAATACGCGCCAACCCTAAATTTCTAAATTTACCGGTTATTGCCGTAACAGCCAAAGCCATGACAGGTGACCGTGAAAAATGTATCAAAGCCGGAGCCTCAGATTATATAACCAAACCAGTAGATATCGATCAGCTGCTTTCGTTATTGCGAGTGTGGTTGTATGATAAGATTTAGAGAAGGAAGAGAAGGAAGAGAAGGAAGAGAAAAGAGAAAAGAGTATAGAGGAAGGATTATAGAGGAAAGAAGTTTGGTTACAGATTAAATCTAAAAATCCTTTTTAACCTCTGAATCCCGATAGCTATCGGCAGTTGCAAAAAAATAAACTGTACAAATAGTAAAAAAATAATTCCTGGAATTAGTGGCGAAAAAACAAACCAAATTAAAAAGTAGACGAAATGAATAAAAAAAGACTTTTGATTATTGATGACGATTCTAGAAATATTTTTGCTTTAGAACACACTTTGCGTGCAAAATCATTTGATTGTTTGTCTTGTTTAAGTGCCGAAGAAGCTTTAAGAATACTAAGTTCGGATGAAGTTATTGATGGGATTTTGATTGATATGATGATGCCGGAAATGGATGGTTATGATGCAATTCCGCTTATAAAAGCACTTCCCAACAGAAGATCGGCTTTTATTGTGGCGGTAACGGCTCAGGCAATGATAGGCGACAAAGAAAAATGTTTGGAGGCCGGGGCAGATGCGTATATTTCAAAACCGGTTGATGTAGATAAATTACTGCTAATTTTAGGCAAAATTTGAGGGGATTATGATTGAGGATATCGAGTTAGAAACGCTTATTAATGAGGTTTATGAGTATTATGGTTTTGATTTTGGCAGCTATTCGAGAGCTTCATTAAAAAGACGTGTCAACAGGGTAATGCATTTAGATGGATTTACTCATTTTCATGAATTTCTTTCCAGGGTTCGTTATGATCCGGAGTACTATAAAAGAATGGTTGATGAGATCACGGTTAATGTAACTGAAATGTTTCGAGATCCTTCATTTTATGCTGTTGTACGAAATGAAATTTTACCCTTATTAGGTACAAAACCCTTCATCAGATTGTGGCATGCTGGCTGTTCTACAGGCGAAGAAGTATATTCGATGGCCATTATGCTAAAAGAAGCCGGTTTACTGCATAAATCATTAATTTATGCCACAGATATTAATTCGACCGTATTAGAAACAGCCAAAAAAGGAATTTTTCCTTTGCGGATGATGAAAGAATACTCAGAAAATTATCGTGACGCTGGCGGACAGGAAGATTTTTCGAATTATTACATTGCAAATTACGGTATTGCCAAGTTTAATGAAGAATTAGCTGAAAAGATGGTTTTCTCACAGCATAATTTAGTTTCAGATACATCATTCAATGAGTTTGATATGATATTGTGTCGGAACGTTTTAATTTATTTTGATAACGATCTCCAAAAAAGAGTTATTAATTTATTCGATGAAAGTCTGGCCGTTTTAGGATTTTTAGCATTGGGAACAAAAGAAACTATTAAATATTCGGTTACTCCCAACAAATACAAACAGCTGGATAAAGAAAAAATATGGAGGAAAGTAAAATAATATCAGGCTGTAAAGTCGTTATAATAGGAGGATCTGCAGGAAGTTTGAATGCTTTGATGCAAATCTTGCCGGAATTGCCGGAATTAAAAGGTTTTGCAATTGTAATTGTGGTACACAGAAAAAGTACAGACGATCAGACTCTCGAAGAACTGATTGCTTTAAAATCAAGTGTTTCAGTAAAACCTGTAGAGGATAAGGTGCCTCTTTTACCGGGTTTTGTTTATGTAGCGCCATCCAATTATCACTTGTTATTCGAAAAAAACGAGACACTTTCGCTCGATATTTCAGAAAAAATAAATTACAGCCGTCCCAGTATCGATGTTTCTTTTGAATCTGCAGCAGAAATTTACGGAGAATCATTAGTCGGAATTTTATTGTCCGGTTCAAATACAGATGGAACTTACGGTTTAAAAACAATTCAGGCCGCCGGAGGAACTATCGTAGTTCAAAATCCGCTTGCTGCTGATATGCCTTTTATGCCCCATAATGCTATTTTGAATACCCAGCCAGATTTTGTTTTGGATAATAACGAGATCCTGAAATTTATTAGTACGATCAATACGTAAGAATTTATTTTTCAGGTTTCATTTCATCTTCTGGAAGAACAATTTTGTTGAGTTCAGCTTCTTTGTCCGCCCTTCTTTGTGCTGCTTTACCTTTTCCAATTGGGAGCCCTGCAGTGACGTACAAAGATCTGTTGTAGACATTTGGGCCGTCTCCTTTCATTACAGGAACCAATCCGTAATAATACTGAACAGTTACGTTCAGACCATTTCCAATATTCATATGATACCCTGCGCCAAGAGCGATTCCGGCATCAATCACGCGGATCTGATCGCGGATATTCTTTTTATAAACAACATCATCTTTATTTACTTCCTTGGTAAACTCATCAAACGCTTTGGCCAATAAGCCAAACTGAGGTCCGGTTTTCAGATAGATATTATTCTTAAACTGATATTTGATCAAAATAGGAACATTGAAATATCTTATTTCACGGTTGACACTTCCTCCGGCAAAAGTATTGTCGAGATTGGTATCGTTTAGTGAATACACCGGAATTCCGTGTGCGCCCATCGGAGATTTTACAATTACTCCCGTATTAATCATCCATGCCGGATTTTGTTTCGATCGAAAATCAAAATAAAAACCAAGATTAAAGCCGGGATTTGTTCCCGAACTTTCCAGATCAGTAATAGTAGAAAAATTCACACCGCCTTCAAGGCCAAACTCCAGAAAAGGAGAATTAAGTTTGTCTCCAAAAATTAAGGAAATTAAAACTTGAGAGTGCGCAGGAGCCATACAAAACAATGCAATAAGTAATAATAAACCTTTTTTCATATGATCGGGTTTAAAGTCCAAAACGATACTGAAGCCCGCCCAAATATTGTGTACGGGTTCCTAAAAATCCAGCTTCTACTCGAAACATAATATGCTTGTTATATTGAAATTGAGATCCTACAATAAAATTCCACATATCCTTAGGTGCTTTATGTAACGAATACTGTACCGTTGATGATTCTGCCGTGCTCAAAGCACCATCTAATGTCGTCAGGAATGTTCCGGCTGATTCCAGCGCCCTGTTTGCAGTATTGTGCTTGGCAACATTGGCAGGGCTTTTTTGTTGAGAAGGAGTTAATCCGTCCCACCAGGTATCCACTTTTGTTTGGTTTTCAGATACTTTTGTCAATCCGTCATCTACTTTTTGTTGTGCATTGTCAAGATTTAAGACATCAGAGAGCGAAATGTTTCCTTTCGTATTTCCTTCAATATGTACTCTAAAACCACCTACCCAAACCGCAATATTTCTTTCGGGTTTTCGAAGCTTAAAAGTTTTACCTAACCTTGGTCCAAAAATATAAGAGAAAGCAGGTTTGTCCAGCGCACTAACATCGCTCCAGGACATATTCATATCCAGTGCCAGCCAGCCTCCGCCAATACCAATAGTAGGTGTTAATCCCAATCCAAATGTTGTAGCGCTAAAATTGGCTTTGGTATTAAAACTGGCTACTTGCGACCAGTTATTATCGGCATCAGGAATCCATATTCCTGCATTTATTTTAGTAGTTGGATTTGATTTTCCAAAAATTCCGTAGACATTTAAAAAAGGAAGCAGCCAAATGTCCGGTCTGATCGTAAGAGCTCCAACTTCAACAGACGATTTATCAAAACGAACAATTTCATCTAAATTATATAAGGGACCATTATTAAAGCCTACTTGTAAGTCTGTAATATTGATTTGAGAATCCTGCCAAAAGTAGTTTATAGAGAGTCCTGCAGAATAAGGTAATTTATAGCCTTTTTGAGCTACTTTTTCTCCCCAAATTGGTAAAGCATACGGGTATTTTTCTATGCAAGGCTGTCTTTTAATTCCTGATTTTTTGCTCCTACGATTTTTTCGGTGTAGACCTGCCCGAAAATTTGTATACTAAAGAATAATAATAAGGCTAATAGTAGTGTATTACATTTCATTGATTTCGTGTTTATAATTGTTAATTAATAGAACTGCGTAAAAGAAATATGTACTAATGGTATTATTAAAGGACTATATATGTATGTTTTTGGTTTGTAGAGGAATATATTTTTTCGGCTTAAAAGGATGAACTCAAAACATATGTTAATTATTGTTAAAGTTAACTAAAATTTTTTATCGGTAACCATATTTTTTTAAGAAACGCAATTTTTTATTTAAACGAAACGCAATCAGATTTTAAAGAATTAACCCTTTTTTGCCATGATGATTTATTAATTATTGGAGTTTGAATTGAAATAAATAGTATTTTTACGTCGTGAAATGGATAACTGTTATATTATCACTTTATTTAATGGCACTTTCAAATATGCCTTGTGCAGATATGGAAGTGAACAGTGCTGCTCACAAAATTGCCCAATTTTCTTCTGAGGCAAATCATTCACACGACAAACAAAACGATTTATGTTCCCCGTTCTGCGCTTGTAATTGCTGCGGAGCTCAGGTATTGACGTACCAAACTTCATTAAGTTTTGATTTTCCCGTGTCTTATTCTATTATTTCAATTCAGTTACCTGATTATACTTCAGTTGTCACTTCCAATTTCTTCGGGAGTATCTGGCAGCCGCCCCAAATAGCATAATGATGCCCGATTAGGTTCGGGATAGAGAGTTGTGGGTTTTCCACAGTATTTAATAGACATACCATGTCTAATTTCTCACGTCATTATACCATTAAAAATGTTAGATAAAATAATACAGTTTAGTATAAAGAACAAGTTCGTTATACTACTATTTACCCTTATATTAATAGCTTGGGGAAGCTATTCCCTTAAAAAACTGCCATTAGATGCTTTGCCTGATATTACCAATAATCAGGTGCAGATCATTACGGCGGCGCCAACTCTGGCAAGTCAGGAAGTCGAGCAATTGATTACCTATCCGTTAGAGCAGGCGGTAAAAACAGTTCCGGATATTATAGAACTCCGCAGTATTTCGCGTTTCGGATTATCGGTTGTCACCGTTGTTTTCGAAGATGATGTTGATATTTACTGGGCAAGAGAGCAGATTTTTCAACGCTTGAAACAAGCCGAGGAAAACATTCCCGCTTATGCCGGTTCACCTGAATTAGCGCCAATTTCAACAGGATTAGGTGAGATTTACCAATATGATGTTTATGCCAAAAAAGGGTATGAAAACAAATACGATGCTGTAAAACTAAGAACGATTCAGGATTGGATTATTATTCCGCAATTGCAAGGTGTCAAAGGCGTGGCAGATGTGAGTACCTGGGGCGGGAAATTGAAACAATACGAAATTGCCGTAAACCCAAATAAACTGAATAGTCTGGGCGTTACGATTACCGAAATTTTTGATGCTTTAGAAAAAAACAATCAAAATACGGGTGGTGCGTATATTGAAAAAGACCAGTATGCGTATTTTATACGTGGCGTTGGAATGGCAAAAGGCACAAAGGATTTAGGAAATGTGGTGGTTAAAAACCGAAATGGTTCCCCTGTTTTAGTTCGGGATGTTGCTGAGGTTCGTGAAGGTGTAGCGTTGCGTTACGGCGCATCGACCAAAGACGGAAAAGGAGAAATTGTTTCCGGAATGGTGTTGATGTTAAAAGGCGAAAACTCAAGCGCCGTTGTAGACAGAATCAAAGAGCGAATGATTCAGATCAATAAAAGTTTGCCTGAAGGCGTGGTTGCTGAAGCTTTTATCGACAGAGGTAAATTAGTAGATAATGCAATGGGAACCGTTACTAAGAACTTATTAGAAGGTGCATTGATCGTGATTTTTGTACTGATTTTATTTCTGGGAAATCTTCGTGCCGGTTTAATTGTAGCCTCCGTCATTCCGCTGGCGATGCTTTTTGCCGTTATTCTGATGAATGCCTTTGGCGTAAGCGGCAACCTGATGAGTTTAGGAGCAATCGACTTTGGGATTATTGTTGACGGTGCCGTGATTATTGTTGAAGCCACAATGCATCATTTACAAAAACTCAAACGAAAGAAAGACTTAACCCAAATCGAAATGGATGTCGAAGTCTATAATTCGGCTTCGAAAATTAGAAATAGTGCTGCCTTTGGAGAAATTATCATCCTGATCGTTTATCTGCCCATTCTCGCATTGGTAGGTACTGAAGGTAAAATGTTTAAACCTATGGCAATGACCGTTGGTTTTGCTATTGCAGGAGCTTTTGTACTTTCCCTTACTTATGTGCCAATGATGAGTGCTTTGTTTTTATCTAAAAATACAAAGCATAAAGAAAATTTCAGCGACAGAATGATGGCTTGGTTAGAGTCAGTATATGCGCCATTTTTAGAGAAAGCATTACAGTTTAAAAAGACCGTTCTGGCAATAGCGCTTGGTTTATTTGCATTTGGATTGGTTGTTTTTAATAGTATGGGAGGAGAATTTATCCCAACAATCGAAGAAGGCGATTTAGCAATAAATGCTACGATTATGACCGGAAGTTCGCTGACACAGATGATTGAAACGACTACTAAATACGAACAAATATTAAAAGCAAAATTTCCGGAGATTAAAACTATTGTCACTAAAATAGGAAGCGGTGAAATCCCGACAGATCCAATGCCAATTGAAAGCGGGGATTTGATTATTGTACTGAAAGACAAAAAAGAATGGGGCAAAAAATACCGCAACTGGGAAGAATTGGCTAATGCCATGAAAGAGGAAATGGAAGTAATCCCAGGTGCCAATATTGAGATTTCACAGCCTATTCAGATGCGTTTTAATGAATTGATGACCGGAAGCCGAAGCGATATTGCGATTAAAATTTTTGGTGATGATCTGGAAATTCTGGATGCTAAAGCGACAGAGTTAATTTCGAGAATTAAAAGTATCGAAGGAATTGGTGATTTAAAAGCGGATAAAGTAACGGGATTACCTCAGATTACCATCAAATATGATTATAATAAAATTGCTTTATACGGATTGAATATTTCTGATATCAACCAGATTATCCGTTCTTCATTTGCCGGAGAAAGTGCCGGAAAAATCTACGACGAGAGTAAACGATTTGATGTTGTAGTGAGAATGAATGAAGAACATCGCGCTGATATTACAGATGTAAGCAATTTATTTATTCCGTTGCCAAATGGCCAGCAGGTACCGCTTTCGCAGGTTGCGACTGTAGATTACGAGCAAGGTCCCGTACAGGTAACCCGTGAAGATGGAAAACGAAGAATTACAATTGGATTAAATGTTCGTGGCCGGGACATAAAAAGTGTTGTGGAGGAAATTCAGCAAAAATTAGACAAAGATTTCAAACTTCCTGCAGGCTATTATGTAACCTATGGCGGTCAGTTTGAGAACCTGATTGAGGCGACCAAGCGACTTTCGGTAGCATTGCCGATCGCTTTGGGATTAATACTGGTTTTACTTTATTTCACCTTTAAAAGTTTCAAACAGGCCGGATTGATTTTTACAGCCATTCCGTTGTCAGCCATCGGCGGTGTTTTTGCACTCTGGATGCGCGGAATGCCGTTTAGTATTTCGGCAGGAATTGGTTTTATTGCTTTGTTTGGAATTGCCGTTTTAAACGGAATCGTATTAATATCGTATTTCAATCAGCTCAAAAAAGAAGGAATATTAGATCCGCTCGAAAGGGTTCTTATAGGAACCAGAACAAGGTTACGTCCCGTTTTAATGACTGCAGCCGTTGCGTCTTTAGGATTTTTGCCGATGGCATTATCCACTAGCGGAGGAGCAGAGGTGCAAAAACCTTTGGCAACTGTGGTTATTGGAGGACTATTCACTGCAACTTTATTGACTTTAATCGTTTTACCGATTTTGTATTTGCTATTGGAGAAAAAAAACAACACCAAAGAGCGCGAAGATATACGCGAAGAACGCAATGATGATTAAAAAAGATTTTGTTTCACGCAGATTTTAATCCATAGAACTTTATGAAATTAAATCGGCTAAAATCTGCAGAATCTGCGTGAAACAAAAAATTAAGGCAAAGAAATTTAAAAAATAAAAAATGAATTCAATATATAATATAAACAGAAAACCCTTTGCGAACTTTGCGAAAAAGCTTTGCTCCCGATGGCTATCGGGATTGCGGTTAAGCATAATCTTATTGGTTAGCATGCTTTCGCAGGCACAAGAAAAAATCAGCTTAGAAAAAGCGATAGAACTCGCCAAATCAAACAACATCGACTTAAAAATTGCTGATAAAGAAATAGAAAGACAAACGGTTCTGAAAAAGACTGCATTTCAGCCGGAGGCACTTCAGGTGCAATATCAGGGAGGACAATTCAACAGCGTTGATTTTGACCATAATGTTTCCGTTCAGCAGTATTTTCCAATTGGGAATATTACAAAAGCAAACAGGCAATTGCAGGAAGAATTGGTAAAACTGGCCGAGAAACGAAAAGCATTGTCTTCTTATGAAACAGAAAAAGCAGTAACGCTGGCATATTATCAATACTTGTATGGAGTTTCTATGCAAAAATTAAACTCGGAACTGAATGATATTTATACCAAATTCCTAAAGAATGCAGAATTGCGTTTTCAGACCGGAGAAAGCGGAAACATCGAAGTAATTAGTGCGAAAGTAAGAGTGAAAGAGATTGAAACTCAAAAAGCACAATTAGAATATGATTTGGTGATTTACCAAAAGCAGCTGCAGTTCTTTGTTCAGACGGATGAAAACATTGTTCCTGATGATAAAACATTACTACAATATACTGTTCTAAGAGAAGAAGGAAATTCAAAAGCAGAAGGTTTAATGACGGATTATTATGAGCAGCAGATTTCGGTATTTCAAAAAGAAGCCAATACCTATAAAGCGATGCGAACGCCGAAATTAGGATTGGGTTATTTTGCGCAAACGATAGATACCAAATCGTTGTTTCAGGGATTTACGGCCGGATTGCAGATTCCGCTGTTTGGGGGAGTTAATACAGCAAGAGCACAGGCATCGGCAATCAGTATTTCGCAATCGCAATTGGCTTTAGATAAAAATAAACTAACGCTGAACCTGCAGAGACAGGAATTAGAGAACAATTTTGCAAAACAAAAAAAGGCATTAGACTATTATCAGAAAGAAGGCTTGCAATATGCGGATCAGATTATTAATACCGCGCAAAAAAGTTATGCTAATGGCGATATGAGTTACTGGTCGTACATCAGTTTTCTGAATCAGGCAATTGATATTAAAAAGCAATACACAGAGGCGACCCATAATTTTAATCAAAGTGCCATCGAAGTTCAATTTCCAACCATCAAAAACAATTAAAATGAAAATAAATTTAACTGCAATCCCGATAGCTATCGGGAGCAAAGCTTTTTCGCAAAGTTCACAAAGAAGATTAGCTTATAGCTTATTGCTTATAGCCTACAGCGGAATATTAATTTCGTGCAATGAAAAAAAGACTGAAGAAAAACCCGAAGAAGAAAAATCACAAACAGAAGTAGCTTTAAACGAATCCCAATATAAAACAGTCGGAATCGAAACCGGTTTTGTAGAAGACAGAAACCTGAACAAAGTCATAAAAGCCAATGGTTATACGACAGTTCCGCCACAAAATTCAGCCGAAGTTTCGACTTTGATTGGAGGAACGGTAAAAGACATTTTTGTTTTAGAAGGTACTTATGTCAACAAAGGAAAAGTTTTGGCGACCATCCAGAATCTTGAAGTGATCGAGATGCAGGAAGATTATCATTCGGCTACAGCCAATATCGAATATTTGCAATTAGAATACAATCGCCAGAAAACGTTAAGCGATGAGAATGTAAATCCGAGAAAAATTTTCCAGGAAGTAAAATCAAAACTAGCGGCAGAAAGAGCAAGGGCGCAGGCTGCAAAGAACAAATTAGAAGCTTTGCATGTGAGTACAAAAGGAAGTACATCGTTAGTACCCATTGTAGCACCAATTAGCGGTTATGTGGGAAAAATAAGCATTGCAAAAGGAGCTTATGCACAAACCGGCGTTGCATTGTTTGAGGTGGTTGACAATAGCCAGATGCATTTAGACCTGAATGTTTATGAGAAAGATTTGGGTTCTATTTCGGTAGGACAGGTAATTGATTTTGTCCTGACAAACCAATCGAATAAATCGATCAAAGGAAAGATTTTTGGAATCAATAAGTCCTTTTCTAATGAAAGTAAAACGGTTGCCGTTCATGCCAAAATCGAGCCGGCAGATGCAAAAGGACTGATTCCCGGAATGTATGTTTCGGCAAATATCAACATTACCAATGCTACGGTTCCTGCAGTACCAAAAGATGCTGTGGTTCGAAATGCAGAGAAATACTTTGTTTATATCCAGGAAGAAGAACATGAAGAACATGAGGAAGAGAAAGCAGCGCCAGGAAAACCTCACGAACATGAAATCCATTTTAAAGCAGTTGAGGTGATTCCGGGAACTACAGATTTAGGTTTTACCGAAATAAAATTTGTAGATAAAATTCCTCCTCATGCAAAAATTGTAACTAAAGGTGCTTTTTATCTGCTTTCAGCAATGAAAGGCGGAGGAGAGCATAGTCACTAATTTTTTGAGGCGCTAAGTGGCTAAGTTACTAAGATGCTAAGTTTTTTTTAGCGGGTGCAGAATTTGCAAGATTAAAATAAAACGCTACCTATAGACAATTGGCTCAAAATCCGTAATTTTAGAACATATTTAAACAAAGTTTAAAGTTTAAACTTGAAACAAATAAAACTTGAAACTCATTTTATGGAACATATACATAGAGAAGAAAAAATAATAAAAAAGAAACCAAAACAACCTACATGTTGTTGCTCACATGATGAGCCCGTTCATTCTGATGATGACGGACATGATCACGGAGACGGTCACGATCATGAACATAATGCGGAAGGCAGTTTGTTTCAAATATTTTTACCAGCCATAATCTCCTTTGTTTTATTGCTTATTGGGATTGGATTTGACAATTATTTTCCGCAAAACTGGTTTACAGGTTACGTCAGGATTGCCTGGTACATAATAGCGTATTTACCGGTTGGATGGCCAGTTTTGAAAGAAGCGTATGAAAGCATTATAAAAGGCGATGTCTTTTCGGAATTTTTTCTGATGTGTATCGCAACAATAGGCGCTTTTGCAATAGGCGAATACCCCGAAGGTGTTGCCGTAATGTTGTTTTATACTATTGGAGAAAACTTTCAGGGACTGGCGGTAAGCCGTGCCAAATCTAATATTAAAAGTTTATTGGATCAACGTCCGGATGAGGTCAGTATTTTAGAAAATAACATTGCCACAATAATCAAAGCAGCTGATGCAAAGATAGGATCAATAATACAGCTGAAAGCCGGAGAAAAATTAGGTCTTGACGGAGAACTGTTGTCTGATACCGCTTCGTTTAATACTGCGGCGTTAACAGGCGAAAGCAAGCCGGATACCAAAGTAAAAGGAGAAACAGTTTTGGCCGGAATGATCAACGGAAATACCGTTGCACTGGTAAAAGTAACCACAGCTTATAAAGACAGTAAATTGTCTAAGATTCTGGAAATGGTACAAAATGCCACGACCAAAAAGGCGCCTGCGGAATTGTTTATCAGGAAATTTGCCAAGATTTATACGCCAATCGTGGTGTATCTGGCGATTGCGATTTGTGTATTGCCATGGCTTTTTGTAGACAATTATGTCTTTAGTGACTGGTTGTACAGAGCTTTGGTATTCCTGGTAATTTCATGTCCTTGTGCCTTGGTCATCAGTATTCCGTTAGGGTATTTTGGAGGAATTGGTGCGGCGAGTAAAAACGGAATTCTGTTTAAAGGAAGTAATTTTCTCGATAGTATTTCAACCATTCAAAATGTGGTGATGGATAAAACCGGAACCATGACCGAAGGTGTTTTTAAAGTTCAGGAAGTTATTATTCAGGAAGGTTTTGATAAAGTTGAGATTCTGAAACTCGTTAATGTTCTCGAAAGTCAGAGTACACATCCTGTGGCAACGGCAATTCATAATCATGTGGGGCAGATTGATGCTTCAATTGAATTGAAAAACGTAGAAGAAATTTCCGGACATGGTTTAAAAGCCGAAATCAACGGAAAAGAATTGCATGTGGGGAATTTCAAATTGATGGATAAATTCAACATTTCATATGATATTGATCCAAATTCGGTTGTTTACACTACAATTGCCATTGCGTATGATAATAAGTTCGCAGGATATTTGACTATTGCCGATGAAATAAAAGGAGATGCACAGGAAGCAGTAAACAAACTAAAAGCATTAGGCGTTAAAGTAACCATGCTAAGCGGTGATAAAACCAATGTAGTGCAATTTGTTGCGGATAAATTAGGCATCGCAAATGCTTTTGGAGATTTGCTTCCGGAAGATAAAGTGAATAAACTCAACGAGATTAAAGCCAAAAACGAAACCGTAGCTTTTGTGGGCGATGGTGTAAATGATGCTCCTGTTATCGCCTTAAGTACCGTAGGTATCGCAATGGGAGGTTTAGGAAGTGATGCCACGATCGAAACGGCCGATGTTGTGATTCAGGATGATAAACCAAGTAAAATTGCGATGGCCATCAATATCGGGAAACAAACCAAAAAAATCGTATGGCAGAATATTACCCTGGCTTTTGTCGTAAAAGCTTTTGTACTGATTTTGGGTGCCGGCGGACTTGCCACAATGTGGGAAGCTGTTTTTGCCGATGTTGGAGTAGCGTTACTGGCAATTTTAAATGCCGTGAGAATTCAGAAGATGAAGTTTTAAATTACTTCATTCAAATAAAACAAAATCCCAATTCATTAATTTTGAATTGGGATTTTCTGTTTGAGTAATTATTTCTTCAAATGTGTGGGTTCCTGAATTTCTCCGTTACCAAAAGACCAATTCTCTAAACCATTATTTTCTAATAAAACAATGATCACATTATTGATCAAAATTTCGGTGGAAGTCGAAATTCTTGTCGCAATCTGATGGTATAACTTTTTCTTTTGTTCTACCGTTCTTCCTTGTCCTGCCGTGATTTGCACATAAATAATATCTTCAGAATGTGAAATACCAAGATAACTTTCAGGATATTTTATCTGATGCGATTCTAATTCTTCGATCACATGAAAATAATCGTCTTTTGGAATATTAAATTCGGCTATTAAAGACTCATGAATTGATGCTGAAATAGTATTTTTTGTTTCTAATGAAAGCTTTTTGGGAAGGCTGATTCTAACGAATGGCATTTTTTTGAAATTTAAATTTTTATAAAAATAAGGAATAGTAAGCGATGGAAATAAGAATCGTATTAAAAATTTAATTCTATTTTATTCCCTTTATTTTCAATTCTAACGGCTGTTTTATTACTTTCAGAAGGTGTTTGCGTCGGATACCAGTTTCTATTTGGTTTAACCATAATCAGCAAACCTTCATCATCACCAACGGCAGCAAAAAGTTCGCTATTAGCATTTTTAGAAAAGAATGCTAAACCGTGTTCTTTGATCAATTGTTTTCCTAATGCTAATGGATTATCATTTACGATTCCTATTTCACTAATATTCAGAATTGATTGAGAACTGAATGATTCTGTTTGCGCATTATCAAGGTCATGACGGGCAATAAATTCTAATAAATTACCATTATTATCATAGAAATAAACCGCATTGGCATTCCAGTTTTCGAAATTGGTAATGACTTTTTGATCTTCAATAAAAATTAAATCTACTTTGCTTTTACACCAATCAATGGCTTCGTCTAATTTGTTCTCAGGAATATTGAACGCAAAATGATAAATAGAACTAAATTGAGGATTTTCAACGAATTTTAGAATAGAATCTCCCGCCTGAATGCTAATCGATTCTTTGGTTTTTTCTATAATAGTAAGATCAAGAATGTCTTTATAAAAAGTGGCAGTTTGTTGTATATCGCTGGATTGAATTTGAATGTGTGCTAACTTCATGGTGGTATTTTTTATAAGAAGAAAAAGCTTCTTTCGTTTCAAACAAATTTAAGAAATGATGGAAGGATTATGATTCACAAGCTATTTTATACTTCAATGAAAGGATAGTAAATTATGATTAAAGTTTCTCTTATTGTAATGCCTAATTTTTTAAACACATAGAAACATAGATTTAAAACTGCAATTTAGATTCTTTTAGAAAATCATGATTTTTTCACAAAGTACTATGAGATTTATTTGTAGTGAAACGTCTTTCTACATTTATTTGAGCTATGTTTCTATGTGTTTAAAATTTAAAAAAAAAGCCCATTTCATATGAAAATGCCACAAAGGTTAGACACTGTTTGGGGTAATTTGCAAATCATTTTATTTCGGCATTGTTGGTGTTATAATTCTTCGTGTTGGCGTACTCAAAGTTTCTATAAAAGCCAAAAGATCGCTGATTTCTTCTTTGTTTAAATTCAGTTTTTTTAGCATAAGATCAGCTTTTGGAATTAAGGAATCTCTTGCCGTTCCCAGATATTTTTTCTGAACAGGAGAAGGGTTTCCTAAATTGTATAATTCTACAACATCCAGTAAAGTAGGAAAATGTCCGTGATGCATCCAGGGTTTAGTATTGGCTACTTCACGCAATGTTGGTGTTCTGAATTTACCAATGTCTTTTACGTCTTTAGTAACATTATACCGTCCGAAATCTTCATTTTTGGTACCAAATAAAGTTTGTCCGTCATTATGAAACTGATTGTCGCTGAAATAAGGCGTATTATGACAATTGATGCATTGCGCTTTCGTTCGGAACAAATGCAGGCCTTTTACCTGCGAATCGGTAAATGCTTCCGATTTTCCGCTAACGAAATTATCAAATTTGCTTTTCGGACTATTGATCGATCTTTCAAAAGTTGCAATGGCATATTGTATTCTTTGCAGATTTACTTTTTTGTCTCCAAAAGCGGCCTCAAACAGCGGTTTGTATCCTTTAATTTTAGCGATTTTATCAACGGCAATTGTCAGTTTTTCATTCATTTCAAGAGGATCACCAATCGGAAATTGTGCCTGATCTTCGAGACTTGAAGCACGACCGTCCCAGAATAAAGAGGTGGCATAGGCCGAGTTAAGAATCGTCATCGAATTGCGTTTTCCGGTTTGGCGATCATGACCAAAGGAGCGTGTTAAATTATCTGTCCAGCCCAATTCAGGATTGTGGCACGATGCACAGGCAATTTGTCCGCTAACGGATAATCTTGGATCAAAGAACAATATTTTGCCCAGACTTTCTTTTTCCTTCGAATACGGATTATAATCCGGATAGGGAACGGGAGGAAGCACGCCAATATCCTGAAATGTAGCTTTATCGACATTTTCGTGTAATGCTGCTGCGGGCCATTTTGTAACATCACCGCCGGAATATAGTTTTCGTAATTCCTGAATGTCTATGTAATCAGGCTGTTCAACGGTTTTGTAGGCCGTTAAACTCACGAGGAATAGGAGAGGGACGATTAGTTTTTTCAATTTTTTTGTTTTTGTTTGATTTGTTTCAGGTTTCAGTCGCAGTTTGCGTTTTTTTTTACTTGTAAACTTGTCAAACATAGCCCGTGGTTTCAACCACGGGCTATGTTTGAAGATAGAAATAAATTAGGTTACAACTTTGTCATTTATGAAATTATAAAACTGCGACTGAGAACTTTTAAAGCGTAACTTCTTTAGGACACGGAATATTTAAAGCCGCTGGTTTTGGATAAACCCTGTTGTTATACATTCTGTATTGTGTCGAAACGGTTCCTCCAAATAGTTTATCGTTTGTTAGTTTTAACTCAAATGAAATCTCAAATAAACCGGCACTGATTTCCTTGTAAGTTCCTTCGCCTGAAATAGCAATAATATGAGTATTTGATGCGCTGGACCCAATAGTTAAATCTTGTGGAATCACCAATACGGTTCCCTGCGTTTTGCTGTTTCCGTTTTCAGGAAAAAATTCTAAAGCAGAAGTAATATTAAATCCCGGAGAAATAGCAGCAGATGCACTTTCGTTAGAAAACCATCTTTTTAAACCAAAAGAGTTTACTGTATTTGTTCCGGTGGCAACATTAAATCCAATTTTAAAGGCATCGTGATACACATCGTCATTAGGATTTGCTGTTCCTTTGTCGCTGTAAAGTATAGCATTCTCATTGTCCTTTGTTACCACAACAGGAAAGGTTAAAGCATTAAAAGTCTGCCATGTACAAGTGTTATTGTTGTTAAACCAATGTTCACCATAAGTTAAATAAAATGCATTGGTAGGATCTGTAAATTTTGATGCAGGATTTGCCTGTAGATCTCTTGGTGATTTTGTCGGTTTTACAATTGTTAAATTAAGGCTTCCGGTTGCATTGTAATTTGGAATATTTACTAAGGTTATTTTTGACTCATAACGCGCATCATCATTCTGAAGATCTTCCAGCAATGTCAAATGATAAGTTACAGAACTTCTGTTATCTCCATAATCATCATGAGTAAGCGCGTATTCGAAACCATTTTGAAATTTAAAAATTGATGCATTCTCTATTTCAGAAGGAAAAAAGCCGTTAGGGAAATTTACTTTAAAATCGATTGTCTCGCCAACTACGCCTTGTATTACATATTGATTAACCGGAAAAGTATAATTGGTTTTAATTTCACCTAAATCAATTTTGAAAGTATCATTTGGATATTCTGTATTCAGGTTTCCGATATGAACTGCAGGATCAGATACCGTTTCTAATTTTAAAGTGATACTTTGATTGTCCGTCCATCTTTTATCAAAAGAAACAAAAATGGTATCCGTTACTTTGTTTCCTTCAAATACTAATTGACTGACCGGGTTTACTGTAAAGCTTTCGTTATCGCCAGTCGATGAAACTGCACTAAAATTGGCCGTTACAGCACTTTTAAGATTACGGGTTGTTAAGGCAACCGGAACTTTTAACGTTTTTACAGAGCTGTTTACATAAGTAGATTGAGGTGCCAGACTTCCGTTTACAGCAGGATATTCTAAAGGCACGTTATCTTTTGCCAAAAAATTAAACCTTAAAAAAGGATCTATCTCAGAACCTAATTTATAATCGTCTTTGGAGCAAGAAGTTATTAATAGAGCTATAAACAATATGCTAAATATCTTAATACGAGTCATTTTGTTGTAAGTTAGGGTTAAGATTAGTGTTGAATGTTGGTATTGGGAGAACAAATTTTAAAGAAGGATATGCCACACTGCAACTAGTAGAAATACAACCGTCATTTCTGGAAATATTTTTATGATTGCGTACGAGATCAAAGAATAAATGGCCTTCAAAACAAAGTTCTTTTCTTCTTTCTAAAAGAATATTTTCTTTAAGATTGGCTGTATTGGTTAGCAAAGTCGCATTTGCACGGGCGCGAATACTATTGATATCTGCCATTGCTTCATCTGGTTTATTGGTTTCAAAAGCTGCTTTGGCACGGATTAAGTACATTTCGCTTAATCTAAAAGCTACATAACCGGCATTATTTTGGAATTTTTTAGTAAAGTTGTAGCTCACAGGCGTAAGAACGCCATTCACTAATGTTTGAAGTGATTGTGTAAGAAATAGTTGTTTTCTTAAATCTGTATTTTCATAAAGAGTAACCAAATCATCAGAAGCAACATATTTATTATAACTGGTTGCCGAAGTATATCCAAAATAACTTGACATAGAATTGCCGGCAATACCTTCTGAATTTCTTGGAATCGAAAATTCTAATAAAATTTCAGAAACCGGAAGATCTGTTTTTGCCCATTCTGCAAGGTAATTTTCTTTTTCTGTTAACCTAATCCCGGAATTTGTGATGACATCATTTGCAGTTTCGTAAGCATTTGTCCAGTCATTTTTTTGCAGATAAACTCTGGCAAGCAGCGCTTTTGCACTGTTAACGTTGAAGTAAGAGTAAACGGGACCTGAAAGTACCAAAACAGAGTAATTGTCAATTGCTGTTTTTAGATCGGTTATAATTAAATTATACGTATTGGCTACAGTTTCTCTTTCGGGATATTCTATTCCTGCTTTTATTGATTTTGTGTTGTAAACAATCCCTAAATGAGAAGCATCTGAGGTATAACTATAATTTTGGCTGTACACCTGTGATAAAAGAAAATGTGCATAAGCTCTTATGGTCAATGCTTCTGCTTTAATTTGTTTCTTTTCTTCGTCAGTCGCATCGGTTAGGGCGGGAGTATATTCTAAAATTAAATTAGCCTGATTGATGATATCATAACTTCCGTCATAAAATGATTTGTAATTACTGGTAAGCGCCAGATCATCAAAAGAATAAACCTGCTCAATATTCCCTGATGGAGAAATTTGCCCTCTGCTGCTTCCGGAAGCCGTTGGGGTAAATTTTAAATTTCCTCCTTGCAAATCAGCATAAACAGCAAATCGTTCATCTTTTACATTAGCTTCAAGCTCCGTATAAAGTCCGGTTAAAGCAGTTACTACTCCTTGCTTGTTTTGCAAAAGCTCATCGACAGAGGTTTGAGTTCCGGGTTCCTGTTCTAAGAAATCACTGCAGCTTTGTAGTGAGAATATCAGGAAAAAAAGTGTGATGTATTTTGAATATTTCATTTCTTTAAAATTTAGCATTAACTCCCAGCGAGATTGTTCTGGCCTGGGGATATATAAAACTGTATTCTCGTATTCCGTTCATTCCTTTTGGACTTTTTTCCTTATACCAATATGCCACATTCGAAGCATCTGCAAAAACAGACAGAGCATCCAGAAAAGTATTTTTTAGGGGTACATTATAACTTAAATTAATATTGCTGATTCGGACATAAGTACCATCATATATGTACTTACTTAAATTAGGAATAATAGGTGAAGATGTTACTGCTGACTGTGAAACATTATCACCCGGATTTCTCCAGTAATCGTACGCATTTACAGAAAGATTTCTATTTAACGTATTAGAATACTTGTCGATATAAACATCACCAACAAAGACATCGCCTCCTAGTTGAAAATCACCTCTTACAGATAAGGTTAGATTATTATAAAATGTAAAACTGTTAAAAAAACCTCCGTAGGCATCTGCCTGTGTGTCACCAATTGGTACCCAGTCTGCAACAGTATGAGAATCATTATACGTTTTGGTATCGTATATTTTCCCATCCTTTTCTACAAGATCTCTACCTGTAGCGGGATCAACTCCAACCCATTTTATTCCCCATAAAGTAGTTGTGCTATAGCCTATTTTTTGTGCTAAGGCAATATTTCCTAAAGCGTAATCACTTCCTAAACCTTTTAGATTGGTTACTTTACTTTCGACAGTAGAAATATTGAATGTTGTTGTCCATTTAAAAGCATTACTTTTTATCCATTTAATTCTGGTAGTCAATTCAAAACCTTTATTATACATGCTTGAGGCGTTTAACTGAACAGAATTATATCCTGTTTCTGTTGGGATATCTCTTGTTGTAATTAAATCGGTTTTGTTGTCATAGTAATATTCTAAAGTCAATTCGATTCGTTTAAAAATATTAAAATCAAAACCAACATTAAATTTTGTGTTTTTTTCCCAGCTTAAATTCCCGTTTGGAGCAGCACCGGTCGTTGCTCCGATATACCCGTTATAATCGTTTTGGCTAATATTATATAAACCTTTTGCTCTGTAAGAACCAATTCTTGAATTTCCTGTAGAACCGTAACTCACTTTAAATTTTAGAAAATCAATCCATGTATTTGACTGTAAGAAATTTTCATTGCTTGTAATCCAGCTCAAACCTGCGCCGCCATTAAGAGCAACGTTTGTATCATCTCCAAAAACAGAGCTTTCGTCACGTCTTAAATTAGCTAAAACATAATAACGTTTTTTATAGTTATAATTCACCTGAGATAGAAATGAAACTCTCGAATTATAGCTAATTTCACCTCTGGAACTCTGTCCGGCTTTAGATTCATCAACCAAAGGAGTTGCAGGATTATCATCTCTGACAGCATCACTGATTTTATTAATTTGATCCGGATTGACAAATCCTACTCCGGATTTAAAATTAAAATCTGTTTTATCTTCAGATAATTCAAAACCTGCGACACCATCAATTTCATGATTTTCGTTTAATTGTTTATTAAATAAAACTTGTCCCTGCCAGTTCCATTTTGTCGAATTTCGTTGATTGAGAATTCGGCGTCCCCATGCAGGATACAAAATTCCGTTAAGAGTAAAAGATCCATTAAACTGACCACTTTCATTTGCAGCAGAAAAATAGCGATCCTGCTCTTTATCCGTATAATCCATTCCGAAAAGTGTCGAAAATTTTATAGCCTTACTAAGCTGATACGATAAATTTAAACTTCCGAGAATGCCAAATGTCTGCGACTGATTTTTATTTTGTTCAATAGCAGCCAGCGGATTTCCTCTTGTAATACCGCTTACTCCCAAATCTGCATAAGAACCGTCTGCATTGTAAACTGCGAGAGTTGGCAAATAAGCAAAACTAGAAAAGATATTTGGGGCATCTTTTTGTACGTAACTTGGATTCAGCATTAAGTTGGCACTCCATTTCCCTGAATTGAATCCCAGATTAATTCCTGCGTTTAATTGTTTGGTATCATTGCCTAGTTGAGGTTCATCAATTTTTAAATAACTTACGTTCGTACGATAGGAGAATTTTGAAGTCGATCCCGAAACATTAAAATTGTATTTGTTATATATTCCGCTTCTGTTTAAAACCTCGAACCAATCTGTATTTATACCATTATAAGCAACAGGAGTATACCCTGTTGTGGTATTTTTCATGTAATCATTTCTAAGTTCAGTAAATTGTTCTCCACTTAGATATTTAATTCTGTTAATAGCAGAAGAAATTCCCAATTGGTTAGAGAAACCAAATTGTGTTTTTCCTTTTTTTCCTTTTTTTGTCGTAATTAAAATTACGCCATTTGCACCGTCAGCACCATAAATACCCACGGCAGCAGCATCTTTTAAAACGGATATCGTCTCAATATTCTCAGGAGCAATTTTCATTAGCGGGTTGGCTAAATCTTCAGAAGTATCACCGCTTCCATTAAAAGAGATGGCATCAATCGCATATTCTTCACTCATTACAACACCATCAATAATAATTAACGGCTGTGTAGAAGTTCCGGTTTTTGCTCCGGTTAAAGATGATAAAGTTCCCTGCCCACGAATATTAATTTTTACAGGACCCCCAATACCAGAAGTATTTTCGACCATTACACCGGCAATTTGTCCGGTAATCATTTTGTCGATACTTTCTGAAGCTTGTTCTACAGCTATATCTTTAGCATTTAATGTAGAAATACTCCCTACAATCTCTTCTTTTAGTTTAGTAGTTCCATAAGAAGAAGTAATTACAACCGGATTTAATTCGTCTGTAAATTCTTCAAGATAAAAAGTAAATTCAGTTTTATTTTCAACTCTTGTCGTTTGAGGCTGCATTCCTAAATACTGAATTTCAAGAACAATATTTTTAATGTCATTGCCTTTTAGTTTGTACACAAATTTTCCGTTTGCATCTGTAATAGCACCCATTCCGGTACCTTTTACCAAAACTGTAACGCCCGGAAGAGGCGATTTATCCTTAGCATTTAAAACAGTTCCTTTTATCAGTCTTTCGCTTTCAGCTAAAACAGCGTTTGGAAGTGCAGGAGCAGCGTTCGTTAATAAAACCTGTTTTTTCTGGATGTAAAACGAAATGTTTTTACCGGCAAATAATTGCGTTAAAGCAGTTTCTAAAGTCACATTCTGAACATTAATATCTGCTAGTTGCTCAGCATCAATTTTTCGGGCGTTATAAATAATCCTAAAATCGGTTTGTTCTTCAATGGCTTTAATAATCAAACTAATAGGTTTGTTTTTGAGCTGTAAAGTGATGTTTTTATTCTGAGAAAAACCTTTAAAACTGGATAAAAGCAAGGCTAGGAAAAATAGAATTTTCCTTAAATCGTGTATCGTAAAAGTCATGTTTATTTAGTTATGGAAGATTGGTAATGGTTATTGTATTTCCTTTAACGGAATAATTAAATGGCGTGTCACGTTTTAGAAGTTCTAAAATGTTTTCGACACTGGATTCGCTAATTTTAATAGTACCGGTAAAATTCTGTTTGGCCAAAACAGCATTTTCATTGATAATTTCGACGTCGTAGGTACGCTGAATGATTTTAGCGATGGTAGAAAATGGAGTATCTTTAAAAGCAAGTTCACCTTTTGTCCAGGCAGAGTAGAAGGCAGGGTCAACTTCTTTTGTGGTTATTTTTTTAGAATTGTTTTGCCAGGTTGCCATTTGATTGGGTTTTAGCAAAATAACATTTTGTTTGTTGTCGGCTTCATACATCTGAATACTTCCTTCGACCAAAGTACTGTTGACCGTTGGGTTTTCAGGATAAGCACTTATATTAAATTTCGTTCCCAAAACTTCAACATCGACCTGATTGGCATTGACAATAAAAGGATGTTGTTTGTCTTTGGCGACTTCAAAAAAAGCTTCTCCGGTCAGGTAAACATTTCTTTTTCCGTTGATGCCAAATTGCTCCGGATATTTTAAGGTAGTTCCTGAATTTAAACTCACAACAGTTCCGTCAGAAAGCGTCAATTTGAATCTTTTTCCGTACGGCACTTTAAGTGTATTGTAAACGACTTCATGGTCCTGAACTTTTCCGAAATATATGATCTGATTTGCGAATTTCTTGGCAATTACTTTTTTATTATCATCAAGCACTAATTTCGTTTGATTGTCTTTTGTAAGATATTCAGAACGGCCATCTGCCCATTCCAAAACAATCTCTTTTGATGATGCAGTTTTTTGACTCCAATTAAAAGCTAATTTGCTCAACCCGATAAGGACCACAAATACAGCAGCATATTTGAGATAATGAAGTACTTTGTTTTTTGGACGAATTGAAAGTACCGGAACAGATTCCCCCGAAATAGTATCAGAAAGCGCAGTTAATGCCCAGGTTTTCTTTAAGGTAATAAAGTATTCTTTGTTTTCTTCTGATGCTTCAATCCATTCAAACAGTATTTGAACTTCTTGTTCTGAAGCTTCATTAGAAAGGTATTTATAAATGATTTCCGATGTCATATTTAAGTTTTTAAACTTCTCGTTACAGTAAGTACACTTCAGAATCAAAATACCCTACCTATTATTTTTAATTATTACAAATAAGGATAAAAATCAAGAACAGATAGTCCGATAATCTAGTCTTTAAAATCTTCAAAGCCTTTGTCATGTGGGCTTCAACCGCTTTTAAGGTCACTTGCATTTCTTCTGCTATTTCTGCATTTTTTTTATCCTCGAAGCGTTTTTTTATAAAAACTTCACGCGTTTTGGGCGGAAGTTCACTTATGCATTCCTGAATTAAACGCTCTAATTCGGTTAATTCTAAAGTATCAAACTGAACCGAGTTTAAGATTTCGATATCCAGTTCTCTTTCTTTCTGATTCAAAACTTCGCTCTTAAATTTATCCTTCACTTTATTGTGCCGAATCATGTTCAGGCATTTCGATTTGGCATACGTGTATAAAAAAGACTGGATCCCATTTATCGATTCAACAGTGTCGCGGTTTTGCCATAAATGCAGGAAAGCTTCCTGAGCCAGATTCTCGGCTTCGTCTTTATCATAAATAAACTGAATGCTAAAAGCAGTAATTCTGCGAAAGTATTTGTCGTAAAAATAAGTGAAAGCAGTTTCGTCTCCTTCTTTGAAAGATTCAAAAAGATGTAGTTCGAAACTGGTAGTATTGTTCATTATAAAAGGATCACTTTTTTAGAAAGCAATATAGGTAATTTATCAAAAAGACCTTTTTTGCACAGAAAGCGGCAAATATAAAAGTTTATTTATATTAATTCTAAATAAAATTCAAATAATGATAGTTTCAAAAAATATTATTCAGAATAAGTGTAAAAAATGTGTTTATTTTATAAGTTATAATTAAGTTTAGTGCTGCTGCGCGTGTTTATTAAACCATATAAGTTATATAAGCTTAGTGTTTTTTGGGGAATTTATAAGTCATATAAGTGAACGTAACGGCGATATTTATTTTAAACAATAGAAACTTATATTTATGATAATTATTAATTGATTTTAAGGTAAGTAGAAAGTATAAGGACCACTTTAATATGAACTTAAATTACTTATATGTTGAAAAAAAAACTTTTAATTATTGGTAAATTAATTTTAATTTGTATCATTGTAGTATAGAATAGTATAATAATCTAAAAATTATTTAATGAAACAGTATCCTTTCCTACTTAAAAACCTGTTTTTGTCCATTTTGCTGATGGCATTTTTTTGCAATTCGGCATTAGCACAAAAGAACATCAAGATGACTTTTGGCAAAAGTGGTGTTATAACTTATGATGCAAAACAAAAAACAATTGCCGTAAGTCAATCCGGTAAAGTTATTTTTAGCGGCGCAAAAGCTTCGGTTATCATCAATGGTAAAACAATTGGTGTAAACGATTATCCGGACGCCGTTTTTGCAAAAGAGGTGATCAGCGATGATTTAGGTAAAGGTTTAAAATATACGCTTACTTATAAAGAGAAAAATAAGGCTACATTGATCCAAAGTTTTTATACGTATAACAGTCAGGATTATTTTATCACTCAATTAGAAATTTCAGGCAACGGACAGCAAATAGCTACCCATTATATTGCGCCTTTGGATTTAGGGAAAATTGTTTTTGATAAAATAGAAAACCTGCAAACAGTTTTTGTTCCTTATGATAACGATGCTTTTATAAGTTACAACTCTAAAAAACTAGATACTATTTCGCATAATACAAGTGCCGAAGTTGGCATCATATTCAATAATGCATCCCGTAACGGTTTTATTGTAGGTTCTCTGGAACATACCGTTTGGAAAAGTGCCGTAAAAACAATCAATCAAAACAAACAGCCTTCATTTTCGGTCTGGGCAGGATATTCAGAAAAAGAGAATACACGTGACAGTATTGCACATGGTATTGTAAAAGGCGATAAAGTAGTCTCACCAAAATTCTTTGTGGGTTATTACTCAGATTGGCGTAATGGTATGGAACAATATGCCAAAACCAATCGTATTGTAGAGAAACCGTATGTTTTTGCATGGGACAAACCAACTCCGGTAGGCTGGAACAGTTGGGGCGTTTTGATGGAGAAAATCAATTTTGAGAATACGACTAAAGTGGCTGATTTCTTTGCTAATTCGGTTCCGGAATTTCGGGTTGGCAATACCGCTTATATCGATCTTGATTCGTTTTGGGACAACATGGTAAAAGGCGGTTTTACAGGAGATTTCAGTAAACTTAAAGAATTCGCTGATTATTGCAAAAAGAAAGGTTTAGAACCGGGAGCCTACTGGGCACCGTTTACAGATTGGGGCTGGAAAGATGGCCCAAACCGTAAAGCCGAAGGAAGTAACTATACGTTTGGCGAAATGTGGACGAAAACCGGCAATACTTATTTTGATTTTGATGGTGCGCGTGCCATCGATCCTACACATCCCGGAACACTAAAACGTGTTGATTATGTGATCAGTAAACTTAAAGAATGTGGTTTTAAAATGATTAAAATCGACTTTTTAGGTCACGCAGCTGCGGAATCGACTTCGTTTTATGATAAAAATGTAACAACAGGAATGCAGGCTTATAAAGTAGGTATGGAACATTTGGTAAATGCACTGGACGGTCAAATGCTTATTTATGCGGCAATTTCTCCAAATATGGCAACATCACGTTACGCTCACATTCGTCGAATTGCCTGTGATGCCTGGAAAACAATCGAGCAGACAGAATATACCTTAAATAGTGTAAATTATGGTTGGTGGCAGACGTATTCATACGATTATATCGATGCAGATCATGTGGTTTTTGCAGATGTTACAGAAGGGGAGAACCGCGCAAGACTTATTTCGTCAGTTATTACAGGTACACTTATTACGGGTGATGATTATAGCAAAGACGGAATCTGGAGCAAACGTGCAAAAGAATGGCTTCAGAATAAAGAAATGCTTAAAATTGTTGAAAACGGTGTGGCATTCCGTCCGGTAGAAGGAAATACAGGAAAATTAACTACAGAAATTTTCGAGCAAAAAATAGGCAATGACTGGTATATCAGTATTTTGAATTACGGAAATACAAGCAAAAATTATGCAATTCCATTAGAGAGATTAGGCGTTAAAAACGGGAATTATAAACTTCACGATGTTTTTACCTCAGAAAATGTTGAAGTAAAAAACAATACGATTAATCTAAATTTGGGTGCCAAAGATGCTTGTCTATTCAAAATAGTAAACCGTTAAAGAATTGACATGAAAAAGCATCTCTTTAAAAATGTCATAGTAGTATTGACGCTCTTTATCAGCGCATTCAATACCAGTAATGCTGCGGTTGTACTGCCCTCTTTTTTTACCGATAATATGGTTTTACAGCAAAAAAGTGCCGTTCCGTTTTGGGGAGAAAGTGATGGTAAATCGGTAACGATTACAACTTCTTGGGATAAAAAAAACTATACAGAAAAAGTAGTAAATGGTAAATGGAAGGTCGTTCTTAAGACCCCAATTTATGGCGGTCCTTATAGCATTACTATAAATGACGGATCCATTAAAACGCTCAATAATATTTTGATTGGCGAAGTTTGGTTGTGTTCCGGACAAAGCAATATGGAAATGCCATTGGATGGTTGGGGAAAAATAGATCATTATAAAGAAGAAATTGCAAACGCCAATTATCCTCAGATACGATTATTACAGGCAGAACATATAGAAAGTACTTTACCGTTACATACACTAAAAGTACAACACGACGGATGGAATGTTTGCAGTCCTGAAACCGTAGCCGATTTTAGCGCAACAGCGTATTTTTTTGCGAGAAAGATTTACAAAGAAAAAAAGATCCCGATTGGGTTAATTCATTCTTCCTGGGGAGGAACACTAATCGAGGCCTGGACAAGTTCCGGAGCGTTAACGACTATTCATGATTTTGATGCCGAAATTCAGGCGATGAAATCAGAGGTTGATCAGGAGGCTTTATTGAAAAAGTATAATGCCGATATGGCCGATTGGGAAATGAAATTGAGAGGTTCCGATAAAGGATTCGAGACAGGAAAAATAATTTGGGCAACACCCAATTTTGATGATAGTTCCTGGAAAACCATGTCTTTGCCAGTCTATTTTGAAAACAAAGGATTACCCAATTTTGATGGTGTAGTCTGGTTTCGAAAAAAAGTAAATATTGCTGCAAACAATACGGACTTTACCCTAAGTTATTTGGCAGATGATGACGATATGATTTGGGTAAACGGAAATTATATTGGAGAAACGAAAGGGTATAATGTAAAACGTCATTATACTATTCCGGCGAAGTTCCTGAAAAAAGGTGAGAACATTATAACAATAAGAGTTTTTGACGGAGCAGGAAACGGGGGAGTTTACGGAGATGAAAACTTCTCATTAAAATCATCAAAGGAAACGGTTTTATTAAACGGAGACTGGAAATATACTATTGGTGCAGACTTAAAAGATTTGCCGGCAAAACCGTACCTGGCTCAGGGCCAAAACAGACCAAGCGCGATATACAATGCTATGATTGCCCCTCTGACAGATTATAAGATAAAAGGAGTCATCTGGTACCAGGGAGAAAGCAATGCCGAAAGAGCCTATCAGTATCAAAAATTATTTCCGTTGTTGATCAATGATTGGAGAGCTCAGTTTAAAGATCAAAATCTGCCTTTTTTCTTTGTTCAACTGGCGAATTACAGGCAACAAAAACAAGAACCGGGAGATTCAGATTGGGCAGAGCTGAGAGAAGCACAATTCAAAACTTTGAAAGTATCCAATACCGGAATGGCGGTGACAACTGATATCGGGAATGGAGAAGACATTCACCCAAAAAACAAACAGGATGTTGGAGCGCGTTTGGCAAATATCGCTTTGGCAAAAGTATACAACACCAAAATTGATTATTCGGGACCGCTTTATAAAGCATGCGTTATAAAAGCGAATGTGGTTACGTTAGATTTTGATTTTAATGAAAATATAAAAGCCAGAGATGACCGCCTGAAAGGATTTTCGATTGCAGGATCAGATCAAAAGTTTTATTGGGCAGAAGCAAAAATAGTCAACGGCAAAGTCGAAGTATATTCACAAGAAGTACCAAATCCCGTGGCAGTTCGATACAATTGGGCTGATAATCCAATTGGGAATTTAACGAATGGATCAGGATTACCCGCATCCTCTTTTAGGACAGATGACTGGAAAGGAATAACACAAGAAAAGAAATAAAAATAAAATATAATAAAAATGAAAAAACACATTACCAACTTAAGGCAATCTTTTGGGATAGCATTTTTTATGCTGGCGAGTTATTGCAGTCCCGTATCGGCGCAGCAAATTATCTCAGTAAAAACAAAAAGTAATGCGCTTGTTTTGCAGGTAACTCCGGGAAAAGAAGTCAACACGATTTATCTGGGAGAAAAACTGGCAAATGATTTTGATTACGTAAAAATACAAGCTCAGTTCAAACAGGGAACTGATTATTCTGGAATTTATAATGCAGCATATACGCCATCCGGTTCTAAAAACCTATTAGAACCTGCGATTGCTGTAACGCATGCTGACGGAAATACTTCACTGGATTTATTATATGTAGATCATAAAACGACAACGGTAAGTACAGGAGTTTCTCAAACAGAAATTACACTCAAAGATAACGTATATCCTGTTGAGGTGCATTTGTTTATTCAGTCGTACTACGATACTGATGTTATCGAGCAGTGGACAACGATTAAACACGCTGAAAAAGGAAATATTACTTTAAACAAGTATGCATCGGCGAATTTGTATCTTAAAGGATATAATAATTTTTATCTGAACCAATATCATGGAGACTGGGCAAAAGAAATGCAGCCTGAAGAAACAAAATTGACTCACGGAATTAAAGTTTTGGATACAAAATTAGGATCTCGTGCCAACTTATTTCAACCCTCTGTATTTATGGTTTCTTTAGACAAACCAGCTACAGAAGACGAAGGAAAAGTGTTGTTTGCAGGTTTAGAATGGTCAGGAAATTTTCGTACAGATCTAGAATTGGATCCGTTGAATAATCTTCGTGTTATTTCAGGAATTAACAATGCAGCAGCAGCTTATTCACTGGCAAAAAACACCGTATTTACAACGCCTAAATTTTGGTACACCTTATCATCTAAAGGAAAAGGAAACGCAAGCCGTAATCTACACGACTGGTCCAGAAATTACAAAATATTAGACGGTAAAGGAAGTCGTATGACATTGCTAAACAACTGGGAAGCTACTTATTTTGATTTTGATGAAAATAAACTAAAAGTACTGATCGCCGACAGTAAAAAGCTGGGCGTTGATATGTTTTTATTAGACGATGGATGGTTCGGAAACACTCATCCTCGTAACAATGATGACGCGGCTCTTGGAGATTGGGACGTGAACAAAAAGAAATTACCAAACGGAATTGGAACATTGGTGCAAACAGCCAAAGACAATCAGGTAAAATTCGGAATCTGGATTGAGCCTGAAATGGTAAATCCGGCCAGTGATTTGTATAAAAAACATCCGGAATGGATTGTGAAACAACCGGGTAGAGCGGAGCATTATTTCCGTAACCAATTGGTGTTGGATTTATCAAACCCAAAAGTTCAGGATTTTGTTTACGGAGTGGTAGACAATCTTTTTACAGAAAATCCGGAATTGGCGTATATCAAATGGGATTGTAATGCGGTGATCTACAATGCATATTCAAGCCATTTAAAAGATAAACAAAATAATTTTTATACTGATTATGTAAACGGATTGTATAAAGTTTTAGAGCGTATTCGTGTAAAATATCCTAAAGTACCTATGATGCTTTGTTCAGGAGGCGGAGGAAGAGTAGATTATGCGGCATTAAAATACTTTACTGAATTCTGGCCAAGTGATAATACAGATCCTTTAGAGCGTGTTTATATGCAATGGGAATACTCGTATTTTTACCCGGCACTGACCATTGCGGCACACGTAACAGATTGGGGAAAACAACCAATAAAATACCGTACGGATGTTGCCATGATGGGAAGATTAGGTTTTGATATTGTAGTAAAAGATCTGAACGAAAAAGATTTGGCTTTTGCTCAGCAAGCGATAAAAAACTACGGAGCATTAAGTAATACGATTTGGCAGGGAGATCAATACCGTTTGCAAAACCCATGGGGTAATGACGCTGCATCAGTAATGTTTGTAAATAAAAATGGTAACGAAGCAGTAGTTTTTAGTTATTCAGTGAATTCAAGATACGAAGCGGGAGCACATTTACCAATAAAATTAAAAGGATTACAAGCCGGACAAAATTATAAAGTAGAAGAAATAAATGTGTATCCGGATAAAAAGGCAGTAGTAGAAACGGCCACTTATTCAGGTGATTTTTTAATGCAGGTAGGTATCAATCCAAATGTGAATTCTTCTAATACAAGTGTGGTTTTAAAAATTACAAAGGCCTAAATCTCAAACATTAGTATATATTTGTACTATCATTTCTAAATAAATACCTATTAAAAACGTTTATGAAGCAAATTATTCAGCAGATAAAAAATCTTGAATCTATAAATTCCTTCTCTAAACATGAACAATTGGTTCAGGGAATAATTAACGCCATTGATGAAAAAGTAGTTACAAAAGGAGATCTGCTTCCGTCTGTAAATACTTTTATAAGCGAATTGGGTTTTGCAAGAGAAACAATTGCCAAAGCTTATAAGGAACTTGTTCACAGAGGCATCATCGAATCAAAAAACCGACTGGGTTATTTTGTGGCGACCAATGATGTAAAACAAGAACTAAAAGTGGCGTTGCTGATATTTGCATTTGATATTTTTCAGGAAACGTTTTACGAGAATTTCAGAAAAGGTCTTGGGAAAAATATCCAATTGGATATCTTTTTCCATCACAATAATTTTGATACTTTCGAGAGTATTGTTCAGAATATAAAGGGAAAATACGGAATGTTTGTTATTGCTCCGATTCCGAGTAAAAAAACACCGCCTGTTTTAAAACAATTGCCTACCAACAGAGTGTTGCTGGTAGACCGTTTTATAGAAACAGATGAAGATTATAATTATGTTGCACAAGAGTTTGGAGATTCGTCTTACAATGCTTTTGTGCAGCTTAAAGATAAAATTAAAAAGTACGATGAGATTATTTTCTTCTTCAAGCCATCGTCTGCAGAACCCGATGAAATCTTAAATTCTTTTAAAAGATTCATGAAGGATTATGATATCAAAGGAGTTATCAAAGAAGAGTATGTATCCGGTTCTCTGGAAAAAGGAAAAGTATATTTTACGATTCACAATCTCGAGCTTTGGGAAATGTTGAAAGACTCTAAAGTCAAAGGACTTAAAATTGGTTCAGACATTGGCTTTATATCGCATAATGATGATATCGTAAAAGAAATCATCTTTGATGGCGTTACCACATTCTCAACTGATTTCTCTGAAATGGGAAAAAAAGCCGCTAATTTTGTCCTGAACCGTAAAAAGATTCAGGAAATTATTCCAACAATTCTTGTTGACAGAAATTCGTTGTAATTTATGATTGTATTGTCCATTGTTAGTTTTTTACTAATTACCGGTTTTATTGCCTTATTTTCAGCTTTAAAAACACGCACAAAAAAGGTACAAACCACTAATGGACTTTTTTTTGCAGATCATAATAACAATTTCTTTATAGTAGGAGGAGCCTTATTACTAAGTAATATTAGTGCGAATCAATTTATAGGCGAAAACGAATCCATATACACCAACAATATGAGCGTTATGGCATGGGGCGTAAGTTCTGTGTTGGCTATGTTGCTTGTAGCGGAGTTCTTTTTGCCTATTTATTTTCGTACCGGAGCCATGACAATACCGGATTATCTGGGAAAACGTTACGATAATTCGACCAAAAGACTCGTATCGATTGTATTTCTCTGCAGTTATGTGGTCAATTTATTACCGGCCGTTTTATACGGTGGAGCGGTTGCACTTACCGGAATGTTCAACTTTTTATATCCTTTAGAATTAACGTATTGGCAAAACATCTGGATTATGGTCTGGGTCATAGGTCTTACAGGATGTGCGTATTCCGTTTTAGGAGGACTGCGGGCAATATCTATAAGTGATACCATTTTAAGTGTTGGATTATTGACTATCGGAATTGCTTTTCCGTACTTCGGATTTAAATTCCTGGGCAATGGCGACTGGTCTAAAGGATTTCATATTTTACTTTCAGAACACACAGAACATCTGAATGCTATTGGTGGCCCGCACGATGAAATTCCGCTGAGTACCATTTTTACCGGTATGTTTATCATGAACCTTTATTATTGGGGAATGGAACAGTTTATCGTTCAGCAGGCACTTTCTGCAAAAAGTTTATCGCACAGTCAAAAAGGAATGGGATTGGCTTGTTTAGGAAAGTTATTATGCCCTTTTATTATTAACATCCCCGGATTGGTAGGCGTTCATCTTTATAAAAATCTGGAAAATACTGCTGAGGTTTTTCCTCTGGTGGTAAAAGATACATTACCCGGCATTATGATTGGTTTAACTGCTGCCGTTGTTTTGGGAGCAGCAATAAGTACTTTTAATGCAGGTTTAAACAGCAGCAGTACACTTTTTGTACTGAACCTTTATAAACCCTGGTTAGAAAAAAGAAACAAAGAAATTACCGAGAAACATCTGGTCTACACCGGTCGAAAATTCGAGATCATTGTTTCGGCTCTGGCCATGTTTTCAGCCCCGTTTATTATGTTTAGTAAAGCAGGTTTCTATACTTATCTGCAACAATTGGGCGGAATGTTTTGTGTGCCAATTTTCACGATTATTCTGGTTGGTTTCGTGTCTAAAAAAGTACCGCCGCAAGCCGCTAAAATCGGAATGGTATTTTTTATTTTTAGTTATATCATCTTCAATTATATATTAGATATCAAACTGCATTATTTGCATATGCTGGCGTTATTATTTGTGTTTACCACAATATGTATGCTGGTGGTTGCCAGGTTTTATCCAAAATATAAATACACCGAAATCAAAATTGAATCTGTCGAATTATCGCCATGGAAAAACCGTTATTGGTATTTTGCTTTACTGCTGACAGGTATGGTCAGTATATTCGTTTTGTTTTCGAAATGGGGAATAGCGTAGGTTTGAAAGGTTCAAAGTAGCAAAGGCTTTCTTGTAAAGGCGCACTCTAAGCAGTGCGTCTTTTTTTTGTTACACTACAAACCCGGCAGGTTTTTTAAAACCTGTCGCCTTTAACCACTAAAATACTCACACTCGATGATGGGTAAAGATGGGCAGTTTTCTTCGTCAAACACATCTGATTGCCTTTTTTTTTATGATTTATTAAGAATGATTTTATTAATATTTATGAGTATTATTTCAAATTTAAAAAATAAATATTCATCAATTAAAATCACTTTAAAGTCCTTATTTTCTTTGTTTAAGGAGTATTATTTATATTTTTTGTCTGAGATTTCTTTATTTTATTCGTTACTTTTTTTTCTTTTTCCTTTTTAAAGGCAGGTATTAATAGTAATGCTGAAATAAATACTTGAAAAAAATAACAAATTCTTAAAACATAAATTTGGATGTTATGAAAATATTTGTATGTTTGTAATGTTGTAGTATAGTATAGTATAAGTCAATTCGTTTTCTCATATTTTTAAATGCTCAATATTCAAAAAACCAAACAAAAGATTTTATTAACTAAAAACCAAATCATTATGAGAATTGCAATAAGATATTTATGCTTGTTAGTAGTTATGATGTCCGCCGGTACACTTTATTCCCAAACCATCACCGGTAAAGTTACAGATAATGAAAATTTACCACTGCCCGGTGCCACAGTAATTGTAAAAGGCACACAAAATTCAACCGTAACGGACATAGACGGAAGTTACAAATTAAACAATGTTAAATCAGGATCATCCTTAGAATTCAGTTTCATAGGATTCAATCCACAAAGTATTCCTGCTAATAGTGCAGTTGTAAACGCGGCTTTAAAACCAAGTTCACAGGAACTAAATGAAATCGTTATTGTAGGTGCCAAGGTAAAAAGAAGCGACCTTACCGGTGCTGTAGGAAATGTTTCAGGTGATAAATTAACCGAAACGCCCACGGCCAATGTGGTTCAGGCATTGCAGGGACGTGCTTCCGGGGTTTATGTTACACAAAGTCCCACACCTGGAGGAAGCGGTAACATTAAAATTAGAGGAAACAACTCTATACAATATGGAACAAATCCAATATTTGTAGTCGATGGTCTTATCATCGATGGTGGATTTGAATCTATAAACCCAAATGATATTGCGAATGTTGATATCTTAAAAGATGCTTCTTCTACTGCAATTTACGGAGCGAGAGGAGCAAACGGAGTTGTGGTTATTACGACCAAAAAAGGAACAAAAGGAGAAGGTAAAGTCAACTTTGATACCTGGGTTGGACTGTCTGAGTTCAGTAAAATGTTACCATTAATGAACGGTCAGCAATTATTTGACCTTAGAGTTGATGCTTTTGCAAATCAATACATGGATCAGAACCCGACTGCAGATCGTGCAGCTTACGTGAACCAAATTAAATCAGATGGTTCTAAAGTATTTGCGCCTTATGAGTTAGACTCTTACAGAAACGGTAAAAGTTACAATTGGTTAGATGAGATCAAGCGTACCGGAGTACAGACGAATTATAACCTTTCGTTTTCAGGCGGAGGTGATAAAGGTTCTTACTTTATGAGTTTCAATTATGCTGATCAGGACGGTTTACTTAAAAATTCTTCCTTTAAAAGATACAACGGTAAAATCAACCTGACACAAGATGTAAAAACATGGCTTCAGGTAGGTACAAATACTACTTTTTCGAATAGCAAGGCGACTTATATCAATGATAGTGCTTTTCCTAATGCTTTAGGAGCGAACCCGTTATTGCCAATTGATCCGACTGCAACCTATTTGAAATACGGAGATGCGTTAAATTCAGATGCTTACAATCCGATCAGAAGTTTAACTATCGATGATAATAGTACGAAAAACCGTTTGATGTCAAGCAATTATTTAAATATTAAAGCTGCAGAAGGTTTAAATTTCAGAACTACTTTTTCTATTGATGTAATTGATCAGGCTAACTTTAAATATTATCCATCAGATACAGGACAATCTATCAGAAATTCTGCAAGCGGTGAAGCAAATCACTACAGATATAGTGAGTTAAATTACCAGTGGGATAATACAGTAACGTATAATAAAGTAGTTGGTAAACATGATTTTAATGCACTTGGAGCTTTCTCTATTCAGAAAAACACCAATAACAACTCAGAAGTTACCGCAAGAGGCTTTGCTTCTGATGACTTTACTTATATGTACTTAGACGGTGCTTCGCAAAAAAATAATTTCACGCTTAAATCTGATTTTATAACGACAACATTAATGTCTTATACCGGAAGATTAAATTATTCTTATGATAAAAAATACTTTGCAACTGTTACCACACGTTTAGATGGTTCTTCTCGTTTTGGAGGCAACAACAAATGGGGAACTTTTCCTTCTGTGGCTTTAGGCTGGGATGTTGCTAAAGAATTTTTACAATCTGTAGAAGCTGTCAAATTATTAAAATTACGCGGAAGTTACGGTATTGCCGGAAATCAGAATATTCCAAACTATGCCTATGTAAGCCAATACAGACCACAATACACTAGCGGAACAGCAATCTTAAGATCAGACGGACGTTTGGGTAATCCTGATTTACAATGGGAAAAACAAAAACAATTGAATGTAGGTTTAGATTTTGCCTCCGAGAACAATAGATTGTCTGTAACTGTGGATTATTTTAATACCACAAATGAGAATTTGCTGATGGAAAGAACATTATCTACTGTTTCAGGTTTCAAAAACATGATAGATAATGTGGGTACAATGGTCAACAAAGGAGTTGAATTTAGTGCCAATTATAAAATCTTAAAAGAAAATGATTTGTCTTGGGATATTTCAGGAAATATTTCATCAGCAAAAAATAAAATCACCAAATTATATGGTGGTGCAGATGTGATTTATAAAAAAGGCGGATGGACTGGAGTTGAAATTCAAAGAGAAGGAAACTTATTCGTTGGAAAATCAATCAATTCGATCTACGTTTATCAGTTCGACAAAATCGCCCAGACAGCTGATATGGCCGAAATCAGCAAAATTGATTTTGGAGGAAGAACCGTTAAACCCGGAGATCTTGTTCCTGTTGACAGAAATAAAGATGGTAAAATCGATGATAATGACCGTTATGTAGTAGGAAATACAGATCCTGATTTTTACGGAGGGTTTGCAACTGATTTTACTTACAGAGGTTTTGGATTGAATGCGGTTTTCGCTTATTCTTATGGAGGAAAAAAAATCAGCTCTGCTTATGAAAGTTATATGAATTCAGGCGGAATGAGCGCTGCTCATACGGATCTTTTAGACCGTTGGACACCGGAACACACAAATACAAATGTACCACGAGCATATTATGGCGGAGGAAGATTCAATACCTACGAAACGTCATTAGCGATCCAGAATTCATCTTTCTTGCGTTTGAATGCACTTACATTATCCTACAATTTACCAAGTCTGTTTTTAGAAAAAGTATACCTTCAAAATCTGCGTTTGTACGTGACAGGATCTAATTTATTTACGATCACAAAATACAAAGGCTACGATCCTGAAGGAGGAGATGGATATCCTAACTCAAGAATGTTTGTTTTAGGACTGAATGTTTCATTATAACAATTGTTTTGGCAATAATTAAAAATACAATTATGAAAATAAAAATTTTAACAGCAATGGCATTCGTAATGCTTTTTGCTTCCTGTTCCGATTTTTTAGAGCAGGATCCAAATACTTCTCTTACAGAAGAACAGGCTTTTTCGACCTTAAAAAATATAGATCCGATTGTTTTAGGTATGTATATCTCATGGAGAAACATACAAAAAGACAGGGGAGGATTAATGTTTCAATTAGGAACTGATGAAACACAACAAGGTGCACTTCAGGTAATGACAACTCCCGGACAAGCCGGATTAGATTATTATAATGGGTTCCTGTCTAAAGAAAATACTGCATTGGCAGAACAATGGGATTCTCGCTGGCCAGTGGTCAGTACTGCTGCTAAAGCCGTATTTGCATTGAATAATAATACAGAACCTGATGTTGAAAAAAGAAAAATATTATTAGGAGAAGCCAGTTTTATCAGAGCTACTATTATGTTTGAGCTGACTCAGTATTGGGGAGAAATTCCAATTCTTGATGAGACGCGCAGCAAAGAATTAGGTCATGCCAGACAACCGTTAAAAGATGTTTATGCTTTTATTATCAATGATCTTAAAGTAGCAGAAGAAAACTTGCCGCTTACACAAAAAAATCCCTCTTTTCCTGTAAAATATCTTGCTCAGGCATTATTGGGTAAAGTATATTTATATGCGCCGGAAGCTTCAGGGGCACGTGATTATAATTTAGCAAAAGAATCTTTTGCTAAAGTTATAAACTCCGGAAAATATAATCTATTGGCAAATTATGCAGATGTTTTTAGCCCGGATCACGCCAATTCTTCAGAGTCAATTTACGAGTTTCAGTTTACCAATGATTATCCGGACAACAATCAGATACAATGGCAAACAGGATCAAGAGCATTAGCAAATATAGATCAGTACGCTTATTTTGGAGGGTATGACTTGTTAGTGCCTACAAAGTATTGTTATAATGACAAGACAACAGGAGGAATCTGGGAAACAGGAGATAAACGTAAAGATGCCAGTATCCGTTATGATTTTACTTATAAAGGTATTGTACCAACAATTCCGTCAGGTTTTGGTGGTGATGAGCTAGATCCTCACGTAAAAAAATACGAAGATATCCGTATCGACGGAAAACAATCTTTTTGGAATTCAGGTAAAAACAAACCGTATATCCGTTATTCAGATGTATTGCTTTGTTATGCAGAATGTCTGAACGAATTAGGAAATACTCCTGATGCAGAAGGATATGTAAATCAGGTTCGTAAACGTGGTTTTGGAGGAACTTTGCCTGCAGGAATGGAGTGGAGCGGACTTTCGAAAGAACAATTCAAAGAGCAGATGCTGGATGAGCGCATGCGTGAATTAGCTTTTGAAGGCTGGAGAAGAATGGATCTTATTCGTTCAGGAAAATTGGTGCAATACGTAAAAGCACGCAACAAATGGACTGCTGAAAGCGGTACTATTGCAGAATTCCACAACAGATATCCAATTCCTTTGGTAGAGATTCAGCTCAACGATGATATCAGCGATGCGGATCAGAATCCTGGTTATTAATATCAATTAAGACAGTTTTAATGTAATTTTTTATTTTTTGGTCATGTGATTTTGGTTAGTCACAGTTTGATTTGTAATGCCATTTTGGATTTAGGTAATAACAGTACTTAGGGAGTTTTCTGTTAGAAAAAACTTAGTCCAAGATGGCATTCTTTTTTTTTAATGTTTACAAAATTTGTAAACCAATCAGGTAACAATATGAAGTTTAATACTATTCAGATTTATATATATTTATTGGTTTTAAATGCTTTTTCCTTTAGTGTTTTTTCACAAAACAAAGTAAGTTTAAATTCTACCGATATCGTTTGGAAGGTAAAACCACAAGCAGAAGTAGGGCAGGACAGTCTTAAAATGTTCACCTCAAATTATACACAGACAAATTGGGTAAATGCCGTTGTCCCGGGAACCATTTTTAACTCGTATGTAGTAAGCGGATTAGAGAAAGACCCCAATTTTGGGGATAATATCTATCAGGTAGAAAAAGCAAAATACGATCGCAGTTTTTGGTACCGCACAGAATTTAGTGTTCCCGAAAATTTTACAAAAGATATTATCTGGCTTAATTTTGAAGGAATCAATCGCGAAGGTGATATTTACCTTAACGGAAAAAAATTGGCAACGCTTAGCGGAATGATGCAGCGCGGTAAATTTGACATTACCAAATTAGTGCATCGCACAGAAAAAAACGTATTGGCAGTTTTGGTCAGTATTCCAAAAACACCTTTAAATAATTACGGAAGTCCAACTTATATTTCAAGTGCGGGCTGGGACTGGATGCCTTATGTACCGGGATTAAATTCCGGAATTACAGATGATGTTTATCTCAGCAACACAAATAAAGTTACAATTGCAGATCCCTGGATTCATACTAATTTGCCTTCTAATGCACGTGCGGACCTTGAAGTAAAGATAGATCTTAAAAATTCTTCGGCACAAAACCAGGAAGGTGTTCTGACAGGCGTGATAATGCCGGGAAATATTACTTTTTCGAAAAAAATCAGTCTCGAAGCAAACGCAATTACAAATGTAAAATTAAACAAAGAACAGTTTCCGGAACTTTCGATTCAGAATCCTAAATTATGGTGGCCAAATGGTTATGGAGACCCTAATCTGTATAGCTGTCAGTTTACTTTCAAAATTGGCGATGTAGTTTCAGATGCTCAAAAAATAACCTTCGGAATCAAGAAATATACCTATGATACAGAAGGAGGTGTTCTGCATATTTCGATCAACGGGAAAAGAGTATTCCTTAAAGGTGGAAATTGGGGAATGAGCGAATATATGCTGCGCTGCAGAGGAGACGAATACGATCTTAAAGTGAAACTGCACAAAGAAATGAATTATAATATCATTCGTAACTGGCTGGGTTCAACTACAGATGATGAATTCTATGAAGCCTGCGACAAATATGGTATCATGGTTTGGGATGATTTTTGGCTAAATGCAAATCCAAACTTACCCTTAGACATTCACGTTTTTAACAGCAATGTTATTGAGAAAATAAAACGAGTTCGAAATCACGCCAGTATCGCCATCTGGTGCGGAAATAATGAAGGATTGCCACAGCCTCCGCTTAACGGCTGGATTGCTGAAAATATCAAAACTTTTGATAATAACGACAGATATTATCAGCCTTGTTCAAACACAGGCAATCTAAGCGGCAGCGGACTTTGGGGCAATAAAGATCCGAGGTTTTATTTTACCAAATACCCTGCGGCTTATGTAGGAACGGGAGATGGCCCAAGTTGGGGTTTAAGAACCGAAATGGGTACAGCCGTTTTTCCTAACATTGAAAGTTTTAAGAAATTTATTCCTGAAAAAGACTGGTGGCCACGAAATGAGATGTGGAACAAACATTTTTTTGGAGAAAAAGCTTTTAACGCTTCGCCCGATAATTATGATAAAAGTATCAATGAACGTTACGGAAAACCAAATAACCTCGAAGAATATACCACAAAAGCCCAATTACTAAATATCGAAACCAATAAAGCCATGTACGAAGGCTGGTTAGACCACATGTGGGAAGATGCTTCGGGTATTATGATCTGGATGAGCCAATCTTCCTATCCTAGTATGGTTTGGCAAACTTATGATTATTACTATGATTTGACAGGAGCTTATTGGGGCGTAAAATCAGCTTGTGAACCAATGCACATTCAGTGGAATTCAGTAAATAATTCGGTTAAAGTAATCAATACTACCGGAACTGATTTTAAGAATCTGAAAGCCGAATCAGAAGTCTATAATATGGATGGAAAATCAGTTGCCAAATTCAAGCAAAATGCAACGATAGATTCGTATTCAAATACAGCAACAGAGAGTTTCGTGATTCCGTTTTACTCGAATCAAAAAGATCTTGCTTTTCAGAAAAATGCAATCGCTTCTTCGACAGATGGAGGAAATACCAGAGACATTACTGATGGAGATTCAAACAGCCGTTGGGCAAGTAATGCTACTGATAATGAATGGATTTATGTAGATCTTGAAAACGAATATACTATAAACAGAGTAGTTTTAAACTGGGAAAATGCCTTTGGAAAAGAATATAAAATTCAGGTAAGTACCGATGCCAAAAACTGGACAGATGCAAGTGTTATAACAGAAGGAAAACAAGGTCTTGAAACTATTTCGTTTGATGAAACAAAAGCACGTTACGTTAGAATGTTAGGCATAAAACGCGGTTCTGGCTGGGGATATTCACTTTATGATTTCAAGGTTTTTGGTGCCGATGCCAATACTTCAGATTTGAGTCCGGTACATTTTATCCGATTAAAATTAAAAGATGCACAAAACAAAACAGTAAGCGAGAATTTTTATTGGAGAGGAATCAATATGAAAGATTTCACCGAACTGAACAAACTGCCAAAAGTAAACGTAAATGTTTCGAGTAAAGTGGTAAAACAAAACGGGAAATATGTTATAAAAGCCAAAGTTTCAAGCCCGTCAGGAATTGCTTTTGGAGTTCACATCCAGGCATTGAATGACAAAACAGGATCTCAGATTTTACCGGCAATTATAAGCGATAGTTATTTTACCTTATTAAAAGGAGAAAGCAAAGAAGTGACTATAGACTTTGACGAAACACTTTTGAAAAACGGAGAAAAGCCAGTTATAAAAGCTGTTCCTTATAATAAATAAAAAAGATTTTATCCTAACAGGTTTCCAAAACCTGTTAGGTATGCTTAAAAACCCAAAATATTATCAACATAAACCTCTCAGGTTTAGTTGAAACGAACTGTATACGAGAATTTAATACCAATGTGTTATAGATTAAAAATCATTTCCAATCTTTTTATCCCGATAGCTATCGGGAGTGGCAAAAAAAACAACTAAAAACAACAACTATGAACATTAAAAAGTTGAAAGCACTGCTTTTTATACTATTGCCTTTTTTAGGCTATTCGCAAAGCAATCCGTTAGAATTGTGGTATACCAAACCCGCTTCTCAATGGGAAGAAACATTGCCATTAGGAAATGGCAGATTAGGAATTATGCCTGATGGTGGAGTGACAACCGAAAAATTGGTTTTGAATGAAATTACCTTATGGAGCGGAGGCCCGCAAGATGCCAACAATTACAAAGCATATTCTTTTCTACCTCAGATTAGAGAATTGTTATTAGCCAATAAAAACAAAGAAGCCCAAAAACTAATTGATGAGCATTTTATCTGTACAGGAGCGGGTTCCGGAAGCGGAAATGGAGCTGATGTACCATTTGGAGCCTATCAGGTTTTGGGAAATATGACGCTTCAATTTGATTATAATACCCAGTCAAAACCGATTAATTACAGCAGAAATCTGGACATTCAAACCGCAGTTGCCGGAACTCAGTTTACTATTGACGGCGTAACCTATAAGCGTGAATATTTTACAGGATTTGGCGATGATGCTTCTTTTATCAGATTGACAGCAAGCAAAAAAGGGAAATTAAATTTTACCGTTCAGTTAGATCGACCGGAACGTTTTAAAACCGTAAATAGTTCTGATAATTCGCTTGTTATGACCGGTCAGCTTAACAACGGAACTAACGGAAAAGGAATGAAATATAAAGCAAAAGTAAAAACTCAGCAAGTAGATGGAAATGCTTTATACACTAACAATAAAATTGAAATAAAAAATGCTACAGAAGTCGTGATTTTTATTTCTGCCGGAACAGATTATAAAGATAAAAACTTCGAATCATCTGTAGATAAAATTCTGGATGCAGCGATGCAAAAGGAATATCAGGATCAGAAGAAAATACATATTGAAAACTACCAAAAGTTGTTCAATCGTGTGACTTTAAATTTAGGAAAAACGGCAAAGAAAACACTACCAACCAATGAGCGTTTAGATACTTTTATCAAAGAACCAGATGCAGATAAGGGACTTCCTGTTTTGTTTTATCAATACGGCCGTTATTTGAGTATTAGCAGCACGAGATTAGGATTGTTGCCGCCAAACTTGCAGGGATTATGGGCAAAAGAAGTACAAACGCCATGGAATTCCGATTATCATCTGGATGTAAATGTGCAGATGAATCACTGGGCATTAGAGACAGCCAATTTATCCGAATTGAATCTTCCTCTAAAAGATTTGACTAAAGATCTTATGCCTAATGGAGAAAAAACAGCCAAAGCTTATTATAATGCTGACGGTTGGGTGGCACACGTAATCACAAACGTTTGGGGCTTTACAGAACCAGGCGAAAGTGCTTCATGGGGAATCACAAAATCAGGATCAGGCTGGTTGTGCAACAATTTATGGAGCCATTATTTGTATACCAATGATCAGGCTTATTTAGCTGAAATTTACCCAATTTTAAAAGGTGCAGCACAATTTTATAAAAATATGTTGGTAAAAGATCCTGAAACAGGATGGTTGGTAACTTCGCCATCTGTATCGCCGGAAAACTCATTTTTATTACCAAATGGCGATGCGTCTCACGTTTGTATGGGACCTACAATAGACAATCAAATTATTCGCGAATTGTTTAATAATGTGATAATAGCATCTAAAAAACTAGGATTGGATAATGATTTAAGTATTGAATTAGACAAACAATTAAAATTATTACCGCCTCCGGGAGTTGTTAGCCCTGACGGAAGAATTATGGAATGGTTAAAAGATTATAAAGAAGAAGATCCCCAACACCGTCATATTTCTCATTTATATGGTTTATATCCGGGATCTTTGATTACTCCTGAAAACAAACCAGAACTTGTAGACGCAATTAAAAAAACTCTTGAAGTAAGAGGAGATGACGGAACAAGCTGGTCAATTGCCTACAAAATGCTGTTTTGGGCTCGTTTAAAAGATGGAAACAGAGCTTATAAATTATTTAAGACAATACTTAGACAAACACATGATACCAATATTAATTATGGCCCTGGTGGTGGTGTATATGCCAATTTACTTTCTGCAGGTCCACCGTTTCAAATTGATGGAAATTTTGGTGCAGCTGCCGGAATTGGCGAAATGTTGATTCAAAGTCATGCCGGATTTATAGAATTATTGCCTGCAATGCCGGATGCCTGGTTAAACGAAGGTGAAGTAAAAGGGCTTAAAGCAGAAGGAAATTTTACCGTAAACATCAAATGGGAAAAAGGTAAAATAACGAAATATGAAGTGTTATCTCCTGTACCAACAAAAGTAAAAGTGAAGGTGAACGGAGAATTAAAAGAAATTACTTCGTCTAAATTGTAATAGCAATTAGACCTGACAGGTTTTAAAAACCTGTTAGGTCTAATATATGAATAGCCCTCAGCTTTAGCTGGGGGTTAATAAAATGATAAATAATATGGCTTTAGCCGAAATCTTAGCGTATTTCGACTAAAGCCATTTTTATATTCGACTCTTTTGATCTCCAGCTAAAGCTGAAATCTATTCAAAAAAACATATTTCATTAAATTCTATACAATGAAAATAAATAAAATAATACTCTTTGGGACTTTACTAAGTTCAATAGTGCTCGGAGCACAAAATGCCGATAAAATCACTTCACACGTAAATCCGTTTATAGGTACAGGAGCCGCACACGGATCACCACTTTCGGGAAATAATTATCCCGGAGCAACGGTACCGTTTGGGATGGTGCAATTGAGTCCCGATACACGCAACACACCTGATTGGAGTGTCGCCAGCGGTTATAATTATAACGACACCACCATTGCAGGTTTTAGCCACACACATTTAAACGGAACTGGTGTTGCTGAATTATTCGATGTTATGTTGATGCCTTTTAGTGGTCCAATAGTGAAAGAAGAAGCGGGGCAAAATGCTTATCAATCCAAATTTTCACATGATAAAGAAACTGCAAAACCGGGTTATTATAGTGTAGAACTTCAGGATTATCAAATAAAGGCAGAACTGACGGCGACTGCGCACGCCGGTTTTCATAAATATAGTTTTCCTAAAAATAAAGAAGCCCATATCGTGATTGACTTAGAGCATTCGATGAAAAAATCCGATTGGAATACGCGTATTATTGCCTCACAATTGTCATTTCCGAATGATCATACGATTGAAGGATATCGTATCATTACAGGTTGGGCACCAATGCGAAAAGTATTTTTTCATGCCGAATTTTCACAGCCAATAATTCGTAATCACGTAACCGATGGCGGAAATGTGTATGAGAATGCCAAAATAGTAAACGGAAATGCAATAAGAGCCATTCTAGATTTTGATACGTTAAAACAACAAGAAGTTTTGGTAAAAGTGGGAATCTCCGCAACCAGTATCGAAAATGCAAGACTTAATGTAGAATATGAAATTCCTGCCTGGGATTTTAATGCAACCGTAAATACCGCAGATGCTGTGTGGGAGAAAGAACTCAGCAAAATAAAAATAGAAGCTACAGCAGAGCAAAAGCAGATTTTCTACACCGCTTTGTATCACACATTTATTCAGCCCAACACTTTATCAGATATCAGTGGTGATTATCCGGCTGCAGATTTTACCACCAAAAATGCATCCAAACCGTATTATTCCACTTTCTCTTTGTGGGATACGTATCGTGGCGCACATCCATTATATACGATTACGCAACCGGAACGTTCTGTTGATTTTGTGAATAGTATGCTGGCGTATTACACAGTCTTTGGTTATTTACCCATCTGGCAATTATGGGGACAGGAAAATTATTGTATGATTGGCAATCACGCCATTCCGGTTGTGGTGGATGCTGTGCTGAAAAACTTACCCAGAATTGATGTCGATTTGGCTTTTGAAGCCGTAAAGAACTCAGCAACACGTGAACATCAGGGATCGCCATTTGGTATTTGGGAAAAGCACGGTTATATTCCGGAGAATTTAAAATCACAATCAGTTTCTTTGACTTTAGAAATGGCGTATGATGATTGGTGTGTGGCAGAATTGGCAAAGAAATTAGGTAAAACTGATGATTGCAATCATTTTATAAAACGTTCTCAATTCTATAAAAATCTATACGATAAACAAATTGGTTTCTTCAGAGCAAAAGACGATAAAGGCAATTGGATTGGCCCTTTCGATCCTTTAAAATATGGGGCAAATGGCGGTTATCCGTTTACGGAAGGAAATGGCTGGCAGTACTTTTGGTATGTTCCGCAAGATGTAAAAGGATTGGTGAATTTAGTTGGAGGAGATCATTTATTTACCAAAAAACTAGATACTTTTTTCACCTTAGAAGACAAACCAGAAGAAGTAAACGACAACGCTTCAGGTTTCATTGGTCAATATGCACACGGAAACGAACCAAGTCATCACATTGCTTATCTCTACAATTATGCAGGTCAACCCTGGAAAACCCAACAATATGTAGCAGAGATTTTGAAGAAAATGTACAATACAACTTCATCCGGTTATTCCGGAAATGATGATTGCGGGGAGCTTTCGGCTTGGTATGTTTTTAGTGCAATGGGATTTTATCCTGTAAATCCTGCAAGTAGTTTGTATATTATTGGAACCCCAATTCTAAAAGAAGCATCGATTCAGTTGAAAGATGGAAAGGCTTTTAAAGTTATAGCAAAGAATGTTTCTGATAAAAATATTTACATCCAAAGTGCCAAACTAAACGGTAAAACGTACACCAAAACATTTATTCGTCAAGCGGATATTGATGCCGGAGGAACTTTAGAATTTGTTATGGCATCTAAACCGAATAAGAAATGGGGAACGAAATTGGAAGACAGACCGATTGAGTAATTTGAATTTTGATGAGAAAAATTAGCCACGGATTACGCGGATTAAACGGATTCTAGCTGATTTTTTTTACTATTTGTGCGTATTATTTTGTCATCCTGAGGAACGAAGGATCACACAAGAAATTCCGCATGCAAAATCGCCAATCTTTGTCGATCTACGAGTGTGATCTCTCCTTCGTCGAGATGACAAGATTGCGTAAATTATGAGTAAAATAAAAAATCCGTTTTTTATCCGCGTGCCATATTCCATTCTAAGAATAATAACATTATGACAATAAAAAAAGGTTTGATGAAATTAATCATCAAACCTTTTTTGTTTCCAAAGACCTGATAGTTTTTCTAAACCTCTCAGGTCTAATATTTAAACTACTAACTTAAACAGAAATGGATTCTTCATTCTTCAATAAAGACAAATGTATTGTAACTCCTGAATGGCTTTTCTCTTCAGATAAAACACTTTCAAAAACTTCCTCAGCTTCCGCTTTTTTATCCAAACCTAAAAGCCCTAATCCCTGCATGTACAAACAGTGAATTTTATTTCGTTTGTCTAAATCATCTTCCCAAATCATAAGATCCGGAAGCGATACTGCAAAATAGTCGATTGTAACATGATCGTTGAGGTGTTTTTTAGCGTAAGCGACTAATTTTTCAAAACGTTTATCCGCTTCAGATTGTTGGTCTAATTTTAAGAAAGCCAAGCCCTGATAGAATATTTTATCCGGTTGCTGATCGTTATAGAAAATCGCTGCCGTTGGTTCATCTAATCCCTGCGTTGCTTTGTTCCACCAGTTTTTAGCTTGTTCAGGATTGTTTTTCTTTTCGAAAGCAACACCCAACCAATAATAAATATCATTTTCCTGAGCGCCCGGTAGTTTTCCTTCGCCTAAATTATCAGGATACCTTTGTGCTTGTTCCAAAAGTTCTATGGCTTTTTCGTAATTTCCTTCTGAGATTTGTTGTTTGGCAATTTCGGTTAAAGCAACCAGATATTGTCCGCTCACTTTTCCTTCGCCGCCTTCCCACGGATGGAAAATTCGGTTTTGTAATAAGGTTAGGGCTTTATCGTGTTTACCTAAAAGGTTGTACAAAGCCACTCTTTCTAAATAAACATCATCACGCTGAATCACCAATTCTAAATGTTTTTCTAAGAAAGCCAGTCTGAAAACCAAATCCCTGTTCAAACGTTTGTACAATTGATCCAGTTCCATTAAAATTCTTGAATCAGTCAAGTCTAACGAGAATGCTTTCTCTAAACTTGCAAGTGCTTTTTGTTCGTTTTCTAGTTTGTTATAATACCCCAAAGCCAAATTACGGTGCACAGTTGGGAAAGTATCGTCTATCGCAACAGATTGTGCCCAGCAAGAAATCGCATCATCATAGAATTTTGAAGCGTACCAAAAGTTGCCTAAATAATACAACGCTTTCGCATCATTACTTTGCTTCTGAATCACGTTTTGAAGTACTATTGCAGCTTCAATCTGATTTGGGAAACAATAGTCCGGTTTTGCCTGAGAAGCCATTTTGAAGCATTCTTCGGCTTGACCGAAATCATTTAATTTCTCATAAAAAGAACCTGCATAATACCACGCAATTGGATAGGTTTCTTCGTCTTTTAATCCTTCAGATAATAAACTTACAGCTTCCTTATATAAACCAGCAGCAGCATAATCCAAAGCATATTCTATATACGTATGAATATTATTTCTGATCAGAGTGTTGAAATATTTCAGCTCTTTTTTGTCATTGCTTAAAAGGTATTTCTCGTAAAGCAACCCAAAATTGAAGCAATCATTTTCTAAATAAGTATTCGTCAATTGAAGCGCTTTTTCTGTTTGATTTAACTTTCGAAGAAAAGCCACTTGCAAATGCAATGCTTTATGATCTTCGGTATTTTTAGAAATTGCTTTTTTGATGTGGGTTAATGCCAATTCAAAATCACCGTTTAAAGCATCCAATTGCCCTACATAAAAATAGCCCTGATTTTGCCAGGCCGCATTCCACGTTGACTTGTAAAAAGCATCATAAGCTTCTTGATTCTTATTCTGATATTTCAGACACAATCCCAGATTGAAATATGCTTCACCTTCATACGGATTTGGATTTCTTTGTGTCAATGTTTTGATAGCTGCTCTAAAATAAGGCTCAGCTTCTGTAAATTTTGCTCTTCGCATCAACCACAATCCCATTGCATTATTCGAGCGAATATCTCCTGCATCACGTTTTATGGCTTCTTCATAATACGGAACCGGGCTGTAAGTCGCGTGTCTGTATTGTTCTAAATGTTGCGCTGTCAGGAACAATTGTTCATTATTCTCAATATCTTCGGGAGCAAGAGCAGGTTTTGCAGCTTCCGGAATTTCGGCTTCATTTGGACCTTCATACGTCCAGTCTACCAAAACTTTATCATCAGCATCAGTTACTGAAATCGATAATCCTTCTAAAGAAGTATTCTCAAAATCAATCGTTTCTTCAAATGAATTGTAAGGTGAAGCATCGTATTGTTTTTGGAGTAAAACATTTCCATTATTCTTTAAAGTAACTTTTGTATTCGGATAAACGCCCGTTGTATACGCTTTTATCACTAATTTGTTGTCGATACTTTCCAGATTTACCATAGCATTTTTGGTCGCATTTTTTACAATTCCCAAATCACGATAGGGCATAAAATACTGCGTAAAATCTTTCTGTTCACCCGGCATAATCCAGGTAAAATCAGGCTGATTATCGGTGTAAACACCACACATTAATTCTATGTATGGACCATCTTCATCGGTCAGGTTACGATCCCAGGCGCAACCAAAATCGCCGTGACCCCAAGTCCATTGTTTTTTTCCCGGAGAAACATGATGATTGGCGACGTGTAATAATCCGCCTTTTGAATCATTTTCGTAGCCGCCGACAAAATTATATTTGGATGCAATCGCCATATACGACGTTGGAACCGGAATATTTTTATAACGGGAAATATCAGTTCCCGGCGAATAATCGACTTTATAATACGTTCCTTTTGCAATAGGGAATGACGAAACATCACGTTTACCATGATCAAAAACAGCATTTACATCTGGTGGAAAAACCGACTGATAATCATCATTTACCTTAACGGCAGGGTTGGCCCACCATAAAAAGGTTTGCGGGAAAGAGGTTCTGTTATACAATTGTACTTTAATTTCCAGATACGCTTTGTCAGGATACAATCGGAAACCCGCCATACCTTTTGTTCTAAACATACGCTCGACTTCGCTGCACCAAACTGTTGCACTTCCGTCTTCGTGTTCTTCAATCGTAAAATCAACAGGATCAAAAGTCGTTGGTCTGTGGTGTTGTGGCCAGTTGAACTCAATTCCTCCCGAAATCCAAGGGCCTGTAAGTCCTACCAAAGCCGGTTTCACCACCTGATTGTAATACACAAAATGACGTTCTTTGGTTTTATCATAAGCCATATGAACACGTCCGCCAAGTTCTGGCAGGATCATTATTTTGACAAATTCATTTTCAAGATAAACCGCCTGATATTCTTTATCCATTTTTTCGTCTGCTATTTTTTCAATAACCGGATAAGGGTATACAGATCCGTTACTTCCCTGATACACTCTTTTCTCAATAAATACAGGATTTTTTTCAGGTTTGCCCACCTCATAGGTTTGCAGGATTATTTTTTCCTTCCAAACATTTACTTTTTGCATGATGTAATGAAATTTAAATTATAGAATATTCTTTGATTTTTTATCAGAAACCATCAGTTCCTCAATCTCTTCGAGACTTTTGTTTTTGGTTTCAGGAAGTTTTCTAAATACAAACACAAATCCTAAGGCACAGATAATACCGTACAACCAGAAAGTGCCTGATGTACCCAGATATTCGTTGAAAATAGGGAATGTTTGTACTAAAAGTGCAGAGGCGATCCAGAGTGCAAATGTGGCTACAGACATCGCAACACCACGGATTCTGTTAGGGAAAATTTCAGATAAAATCACCCAGGTAATAGGAGCGAGGGACATGGCATAGATAGCAATGGCTAGTAATACCAGTAATAATAAAGGGAAACCGGTAACATTGGTATAGTAAAAATAACCCAATAATGCATAGATTACGGCAAGTGCGCCGGAACCAAAAAGCATTAACTTTTTACGGCCAATTTTGTCTACAGTTCCCATGGCAACCAACGTAAAAATCAGGTTGATACTTCCGGTAATCACAATATTCATGAACAAATCATTGATGCTGTAACCCGCCGAAACAAAGATTTCCTGAGCGTAGTTGAAAATGATATTGATCCCGCACCATTGTTGGAAAGCAGCGAGAACAATCCCAATTGTTAGAATTGGTAAAGCTTTTTTGTCTAGTAACATTCTGAAATCGGTTTTCTCTGTTTCATGAGAGAACGTTTCTTTTATTTTTACCGAAGCTTCTTTGGCGTATGCCAAACCTCCAATTTTTGTAAGTGTATTTTCTGCCGAATCATAATTTCCTTTTTTGGCCAAATATCTCGGGCTTTCCGGAATTAAAAACATTAGAATAAAGAAGAGAACTGCGGGGAAAAATCCTGCCCAAAACATCCATCTCCAACCCGTTTGTCCGTTCCATGAAGCCAGAATTTCAGCGTGAGAATAACCAGCCGGAATAACTTCGGTAATCAACATATTCGTGATTTGTGCGGCAAGAATACCAATAACGACGGTAAGTTGATTGATCGATACAAAAAGGCCTCGGGTTTCTTGTGGCGCGATTTCAGCAATATATAAGGGAGAAATTGTAGATGCGATCCCAATTCCGATACCGCCAATGATTCTCCAGATAATAAAGATCGTAAAAGTTTCTGACGCTCCGGTACCTATCGCCGATATAGAGAATAATACTGCGGCAGCGATCAACATAGGACGTCTTCCGTAAGTATCTGCCAGTTTTCCGGCAGCGGCTGCTCCAGCAACACAGCCCACAAGTGCACTACTCATTGCCCAGCCTTGTAAAGCAGGAGAATCTGAAATGCCAAAATAAATTTCGTAAAATGGTTTTGCACCACCTATTACAACCCAGTCGTAACCAAAGAGTAAACCACCCAATGCTGCGACAAGGCTAATTGATAGTAAAAAGGTATAATTATAATTTTTCATAAAAAGGTTTTAATAGCTTTTGTAAAATTAGCGGAATAGGAACCTTTGATTTATGGATATTTTTTTTGAATAGATGGACTATAATATGATTTTTTTGTGCTTTATCCTAAAATACGAAAACAATTGCGCTACTGCTTGTATTCAGTGCGATATTGTATGGGTGATGTACTCATTATTTTTTTGAATAAACGAGAGAAATACAACGGATCATTAAACCCCAAAGCAAAGCTTATTTCCTTTATGCTCATAGTGGTAAAGCTGAGATACTGACAGGCTTTTTGCATTTTTAAGTAATTGAAATAATGTATAGGAGAGTAGCCTGTTTGCTTCTTAAACAAGGTAAAGAAGTGCGATGATGAGTAGTTGAAATAAGCCGCCACATCATTGATTTTTAAGGATAAATCCAAATGCTTTTTCATATAGTCAATTGCGGACTCAATAGTATTATCCTCTGAAAATTGCCTGTTTTTTTTAATGAAAAATCGCTCATATAAAAAAGCGTTCAGTAATTGCCACAAAGAGAGATTGGCATATTCAAGATTACTGGCACTGTAGCCGTCTTCCATAACATCGAGTATGTTTTCAAAAAGTTCGATACGTCTTTCTTCCAGCGATAATTGGGGCGCGGTGTCCGGAAATTCGGTGATGAATTTTTCATAGAAATGTGGTGCTTGCGGTCCGGTAAAATGCAGCCAGTAAATACTCCACGGATTTTGTTTTAAAGCATAATAATCATGCGCCACTTCGGGAGGTATTATATAAAAGGTATTCGCTTTGAGCGTTATGGTTTTATTTTCTTTACTAATAATGCCTTCACCTTTATAACAATAAATCAATATATATTGTTTGCTTCCGTGTTTACGTTTCATCGAGTGATGGCTTGCATTTGGGAAAACGCCAATATCGGTAAAATACAAACTTGATATAAGTCCGTTATTTTTTATTTCCGAAAGTATATTTTTAGGAATCACAATCATGCGCTGTCCTAAAAAGCCTTCTTTAACTTTTATCTTTTCCTTTTGTGATGAATTCTTCATTTTGTTGAGAGTATTTTTCAAATATCGTAATTTAATCCATGTTTTTAGAAAAAATGTCCATTTTGATGAAAATAATCAGGATTACATTTGAAACATTAGAATAACAATGATGTTTTCAATCTCTTTTTTAAAACAATATGAATCCTATTAATAAGATTGTATACGAACCTTTTGGGGTTTGTGATGGCAAAGAAATCTTTAAATTCAAACTAACTAATGTTCACGGAAATTACGTTGAACTGCTTAATTATGGAGCCGTAGTAAAATCCATAGTAGTGCCTGATAAAAATGGAAATAAAGAAAATGTAGTTCTTGGATTTCCAACTTTAGACGGATATTTAAAAGATACTTCTTATATAGGAGCAACAGTTGGACGTTTTGCCAACAGAATCAATAATGCCGAGTTTTCAATCGAAAATAAAACTTTTCATCTCGATAAAAATGACGGTAAAAACAACAATCATAGCGGTTCGGCAGGATTTAATAACAAGATATTTGATTTTATTGTAAACGAAGATTCGGTGGCTTTTACTTTAGAAAGCAAAAATGAAGAAGGCGGTTTTCCCGGAAATGTAAGCACAAAAATCATTTATAAATGGACGGATAAAAACGAACTTAAAATTGAATTTTTGGCTGTAGCCGATGAACCAACACCGCTCAATTTTACCAATCATTCCTATTTTAATTTATCGGCCTGCGCCGAAAAAATACACCATCATAAACTTAATATTCAGTCGACTAAAATTCTCGAAAGCACACCGGAATATATTCCGACGGGAGAAATAATTCCGGCTGATGATTATTTGTTTTTTAATTATAAACTAACCGATGTAATGCAAAATAACGGATTGAATATCTATTATGTTTTTGATAGAAATGTGGCCAATGAAAATGCGGTCTGCGAATTGTTCGAAGAAAAATCAGAACGATTAATGCGTGTTTATACCTCATATCCGGGCGTGCAATTGTACACGGGAGATTATTTAAACAGCACAACAATTGGCGAACATTCAAAAAAATACAAGCCTTTTGACGGACTTTGTTTAGAATGCCAATATTATCCGGATAGTCCTAATCATGCCAATTTCCCCAATACCATATTCAAAGCAGGACAGATTTATAATGAAACGATTACATATGCTTTTGATATTATGATTCCAAAATATGCCACAGATTATGAAGATTAAAATGATTTTTTTTCGCCACGAATTGCACAAATTTTCACAAATTAATTCGTGTTAGTTCGTGAATTCGTGGCTAGAAAACTTTGCTAAAAAGAATGTTCTCTGTAATTTTTTTGCTACAGATTATAAGGATTAAAATGTTTTTTTCTACCATAAATTGCACAAATTTTCACAAATTAATTCGGACTGATTCGTGAATTCGTGGCTGAAAAATTTTGCTAAAAAACTTTACAAACCACTAAACTTTAAAAACTATATAAATGAAAAAAATGTTTATTCATCGCTCTTTAAGTTTGCTGATACCTGCACTATTTTTTGCACAGGTAAGCGTTAAAGCACAAAATGAAGGACTTTCTCTGAAGTCAAAAGACAATCTCAATAAAATTGAATTGTCTTTAGCAGAAAGAGGAAAGCTGTCTTATAATGTTACCCGCAAGGATAAAACCATAATTTTGGATTCTCCGCTTGGTTTGACTTTTGAAAACAATGATTTTACATCAGGTTTATCGGTTGTAAAAGTTTCAGCTATTGAAGAAAAACGTGAAAAATATGAGCTTAAAGTGGCTAATAATAAAGTCGCAGATCATGTCTTTAAAAGTAAAAGCGTAACATTCAAAAACAAGCAAGGTGCTTTAATGACAATAGATTTAATTGCGGGTGCTGAAGGCGTTGCTTTTAGATATAAATTCACTGACAAAGAGCCACAAAAGAGAGTGGTTACCAATGAAATTACAGGATTTCATATCGAACAAAATGCAAAAGGCTGGCTTCAGCCGTATAATAAGGCAGGAGATTATACGCCGGGTTATGAAGATTTTTATGTTAATGTCAAGTCTGGTGATCCAATAAGTGGCGCACGAAATGAATCTGTGGGTTGGTGTATGCCAGCGCTTTTTAATGTAAATGGTACTAAAAACTGGGTGCTGATTGCAGAATCAGAAGCAGATGGCACATTTCCGGGCTGTCATTTATTACCGGATGCTAAGAATGGAATTTACAGTATAGGATTTGCTAAAAAAGACGAAAAATTTACCCTGCCTTTACCGGATAAAGAAGCTTATCCAGAATCAAATTTACCATGGACAATGCCTTGGAGAGTGATCATGATTGGTGATAAAGCAGGAGATATTTTATTATCGACTATGATTACCGATTTGGCTCCAGCCTCAAAAATTGAAGATACTTCCTGGATCGTTCCCGGAAAAGCAGCCTGGTCTTGGTGGTCACATCCTGAAGATTTTACGCCAGAGATGTATAATAAGTTTACGGATGTTTCGGCTTCGTTTGGATTCAGATACACACTTTTTGATGCCGGATGGGAAAAAGCCAATAAGGAAGGAAAAATTATTGATTATGCTTTGTCAAAAGGAGTTCAGCCATTAGTTTGGGGATATTCGGCAGAATATTTTGATTCGCAAAAAAGAAAAAATAGGTTTAAGGAACTGGCAAATATGGGCGTAAAAGGCGTTAAAATAGACTTTTGGTGTTCGGATCGTCAAGAGGTTATGGCAGCGCTGCAAGGTGTTTTTGAAGATGCCGCCAAAGAGCATTTATTGGTAAATTTACACGGTACAACAATACCAAGGGGCTGGCACAGAACATGGCCTAATTTTGTAACGGCAGAAGCTATTTTAGGAACCGAAAGTTATTTTTATGAGCCAGGATTTCCGGAAAAAGCAGCAGAACAAAATACAGTATTGCCTTTTACAAGAAACGTAGCAGGACCTGCTGATTATACACCGTTTGCATTGACTTTTAGAAAATACACACGTTTAAATACTGCAACACACGAGCTGGCGATGGCGATGATTTATACCTCAGGTATTATTCATTTTGCTGATTCTGAGGAGGTTTTTAATTCACTTCCTGATGCACTTAAGAATTTATTGAAAGAGATGCCTGCAACCTGGGATAAAACAGAATATATAATTGCAGATCCTGGGAAAACGATTGTTTTATCACGTCAGAAAGACAATCTTTCTTATATTGTTGGGATAAATGGTACAAATGCAGCAGAGCCAATTTCAATAGATCTTAAAAAATACGGTAAAGGTTTTTCAAAATTCAGAATTATCTCTGAAGGGAAAGATGCTTTAATGGATTTTAAAGTTGAAACGTATCCTTTAACTTCAAAATGGGAATATAATTTAGCTCCTAAAGGCGGATTTATTATTCAATTTATAAAGTAATACGACTTTTTTAATTGTTGGGATATTTAACCGCAAAGCACGCAATCCCGATAGCTATCGGGATACGCAAAGTTCGCAAAGCTATTTCAACATATAGCTTTGTGAACTTTGCTCTTTTATAAAACCCTCTAAAAAGAAAACCTTTGCGAACTTTGCGGTAAAAAACCTTTGCAGTTAAATCACCCTGCGGTTAAAATTTCGCCATCCAAAACCAATCAATAATAAATTGAAAAAAAGTAAAGGCAAAAAGGCTTTTGCAAAACTAATTTCTGACGGATCATGAAACGTTTCTACTTGAAATTTTGACCAGTTTTCTTTACTGACATCGGCATTATCAAAGATTTTTGGATAAAAATACAAACGCATTTTTTCATGAAACTGCTTTGTTTCTTTCAAAAACAAAAGCTGATTTCCTAAGTCAGATTGGGCAATTTCGTTCAGTTGAAGCTGCGTATGCAAAGTAGGAATAAATTGCGCTATAAACTGACTCGCTTTATTGCGTTGCTGTAATTTATGCTCTAATTCCTGAGATTGTTTCGCCGAATCGTCATCACCTGCTTGTTGCATGGCGTAATACCAAAGCCATCTGAATTCTTTATCCGGCAAAGGATAAGTTTTAAATTGCGGATAATGATTGTAGAATTTATCCATCGTTATTTTTTTATCCATATCCCATTTTTCATGATAGGCATTTCGTTGTTTTACCGTTAGTTCCAGAGCTTCGGGAATTGGAAATTTATTGACAATATACGTATTGATTACGGCCGGTAAAATAATAATCAAAAACAACCAAATGGTTAATAAAATAACAGCATTGAAGTTGGAATTCTTTTGTAAGGAAACAATGAAAAAGCTGATCGCAAACCAAAAAAGAATGTACAGAATTCCGAGCCCGTAAAATGTAAAAAGTGACTGGTTTAGCGGGATTTTCAAAAACAGAATGGCTATAAAAAGCACGATCGTTAAAAGTGCAATCAGACTTAAAATTCGGATATAAAACAATTTCAGAATGTATAAAAAAGTGTTTTGACTTTGAGTAGCCACAATTTTCCAGGTGCCGCTTTCTTTTTCCTCTGAAACCAGATTATAAGAAAACGCAACGATTAAGAGCGGAAAAAGATAAATCAAAACAAAACTAAAGTCGATATTTCCGGACAAAAGATTATTCGGATTGTTAAGTTCCGAATCGTATTTCTGACCTTCCAAACCACGAATGGTAACACTTTGTATGGACGGGTTTACATCTCGCTGACCAATTGCCAGACTATTAACGGGCAAAGTTGCATTAACCAGCGAAAATTTGATGTAATAGAGCAGAAGCCCCATTTCGTCTTTATGAAAAGCAGCATTTCGGGCAATATGTTCTTTTTGATAAAGTGCCGCTTCTTTGATGTTATTTTGTTGCTTTTGCTGAAATTGTTGTCCAATCAAAAGGCTTATAAAACAAATTACTAAAAGGAAAACCAGTCCAATTTTGGTTCCTTTAGATCGTATGAAATTTTTAAAAAGTAATGCTAACATATTAAATGGCTTTAAGGTTTTTAGCTGCAATTCGAATCAAAACAAAAAGCATTATTATCCAGAGAATTATAGAAATAACAGAAACAATTTCGGATTTTAAAACCTCCAGAATTCCTTTTGGCTCATAGTGAAATTCGGCCACATCAGCCCAATGTTCTTTGTTGATTGTTAAAGGTTTGTCATTAGGGCCGGGCTTTTTATTACTGATATATTTTACCTGCAAACCATTCATTTTTTGCGCCATGTTGTAGCGATAATCCTCGGCTTGTTTTTGAAAATCGATATACGAATCATAATCTGTATTCGATAATCCCATCGATACGTTTTTTATGGCGATATAGGGATTTAAGAAAGAAACGGTTTTAGAAAAACTATTTTGCTTTTCATAAACCTGAAGTAATTTTTCTAAATGCTGATTGTATATTCTGGAGCTTATTTTTTCACCTTCGGTCATAATAAATCCGGAATAATTAAAAGGAAGTTTTTGTACAGAATCGACTTTGTAAACGCTTAAAAGGGAATCTTTAATGGCTTTATAATGCAAATCATTCGGATTATGGCTGTCTCCTTGTTTGAGAATATCTTTTTCGATATCACTCTGAAACTGGATTTTCGATGGCGCTTCAAAAATATATGCTCCAATTGCCTGAGTGGTTCTTGGTAAAATAATGGTAAAAACCAGCCAAATCCCGATCAATGAAATCAGTGCTTTTTTTGATGTTTTACTTGATGCAGAAACTAAAACGGCAATGATGCAAAAGAAGATCAGATAAACAAAATGAAACAAAATAAACAATAGAATTTTGATGGTTTCATCTCCAGAAATGCTAAAATTTTGAAGTAATAACCAGATCAAAACCAATACAATAATCGTGGGAACAAAAAGAATCATGATCACGCCGGCAATTCCGAGTATTTTGCCTCTTAATAATTGTTTCCAGCTAATTCCCTGACTTAAAAGCAATTTTAAAGTTCCGTCTTCTCTTTCGGCTGCGACCGCATTAAAACCTAAAAAAAAGATCAATAGCGGCAATAAAATTTGTAAAACCATGGCAATACTTATTTCACCAAATCGAAGCATACTGTTCGAAAATCCTGCTTCAGAGAAATTGGCGGTATTTTGTTTGTGCGCTTCCAGAAATATGGCGTTCCCGAAAAACGGTTCCATTCCAAATTCAAAAACACTGAGAGGTGTACTTTTTCTGAAGGCAAAATTCCCGTAATGCGCCATTCGGTGCGGGTTTTTGTCCGGATTTTTCAACCAGTCTTCTCTGGATTCGTGCTGGTATTTTTCGCTGGTTTCGTTTTGATTGCTATAATTTTCCCAACCTGAAAACGCAGCATAAAGTAAAATTATCCCAATAAATAGGGTGATTATAAAAACTGCTGTATTCTTAAATACGGAGTTCTTTAAATGTTTGGCGATTAAAATTTCTGTGTGTAGTGATTTCATACCAATTAAAATTTATAAGTTACAGTCAGGCTAAAATTTCTGGGAGCACCGGGAAATAATCTCAGGTAATTCTGAGCACCTAACCAATAGGTTTTATTGAATACGTTACCTGCATTAAGCGCAATTTGCATATTGCTTTTGTTGGGTTTGTAATAAACAGCGGCATCAAAAACGGTAAAATCAGGAAGTGTAAAAGCTCTTGTAAACCAAGGCACTTTGCTGCTCTGGTATTGCATACCAAAACCAATTCCTAAATCCTTCAAACCCGAATCGGAATTGAAATTATAACGCGTCCATAAATTGGCGCTGTTTTTTGGTGTATTTTGCTTTCGGGCACCAATTAGCGAAGCATCACGATCGTTTGTAATTTTGGCATCGATATAACTGTACGAAGCATTTATTTGCCAGTCGGCCGTGATATAACCAGCCAGATCACACTCGAAACCACGGCTTCTTTCAGCACCTCTGGTGACCAGTAAATCGGGATTGGCCGGATCATTGGCATTCATCAAAATATTACGCTGATTGATCTCGTAAACAGCGGCATTAAAACTCATCGAATTATTGAAGAAAGTCGCTTTTAAACCCACTTCTTTCAAATTACTTTCAAGCGGATTAAACAAACTTCCGGCAGGTAAAGACCCGGTTTGAGGCATCAAAGTCACTGTATTCGATTGTGGCTGATAACCTTCTAGATAAGTTGTGTAGACATTAATTTCATTATTAATGGCATAAGTGACACCCACGCGAGGCAATAAAGCCGACTTTTTAACTGTCAATTCATTGTTGGATTCATAATTGGTAATGTCTTCAAACCATTCGTTACGCAAACCCAGTAAAAAAGTAAATTGCTCCCACTGAATCTGATCCTGAATATAAATGGCATTTGTCGTTGTCAATGCTGATGGCAGCGCAGTTCTCACATTTAAGGTATAATCATCTGCGCTCGTAATGGTATACGTTGGATTATTCAGATTGAAATAATTGACATTGGGTTTTGGTAAAATCACACCATCAATCGTCGTCGTTAGATAATTGGCAGCGTTTGCCGGAACAAAAGTACTTGCTACAGTTCCGTCTTTTAGTACATAACCTCTTGCTGCATTTTGTCCGCCGCCTTTGGTTTTATTCCAGGAGCTTAAATCGTATCCAGCCAATAGTTTATGTTTGATTTTTCCGGTTTTTAGATCGAAATTAAAATACGCACTCAAATTATCGATATCCCAATATTGCTGGCGTTGCACAAATTGCATCATGGCCAGACTGGTTACCGGCTGATTGTTCATATCAACGGCAAAACCGTTTGTCGTTCTGTGTTCCTGAAGATCTTCTGTCCAGGATTGTTTCATGTATTGGGCATTAAAACCTATTTTAGAACTGAATTTATGGGCGAAACTCGTCGTGAAAATCATTTCTTTCGACTTGAAAAAATCACTGGGAGCGCCCAGATTTAGACTAATTGGTGTTTTATTTAAATTCGTAACTCCTGCAACCGCACCAAAAATAGGCTGACCACGATCGAGAATTCCGGTCATGTCACTCAATATCAATTCAGTATTAATTGCCGTTTTTTCATTTGGAATATAACTGAAAGACGGAGAAATCAAAAACGACTTATTATTCACTAAATCACGAAAGGATTTGGCTTCCTGATACGCTCCGTTTACACGGTATAAAAGAGTTTTAGATTCGTTAAGAGGTCCTGTAAAATCTAAGCTTCCGCGAAAGGTGCTAAAACTCCCTACACTCAGACTTACTTCTTTTCGATCAATAGATAAAGGTTTTTTAGTCACCAAATTGATGCTTCCGCCCGGATCGACAGAGGAAAATGTGGCACTCGACGGACCTTTAATCACTTCAACACGTTCGATATTGGTAGTTAAAGGCTGTAAAAAGTAATATTGACGGGTTCGCATTCCGTTGATGATCTGTCCTTCTTCATTTTGACTGATACCGCGAATCGTGTACTGATTGTAATAACTCGCCGGAATTACGCCACTGGCCATCTTTACGGCATCGGCAAGATAAAAAGCTCCTTTATCAGCTATTAATTCTTTGGTAATTGTCGATATAGATTGCGGAATATCTTTGTTTAAAGCTGCAGTTTTTGTGGCAGCAAATGAGTAATCGCTATTGTATTTTTTTGATGAACGACCAACGATTTCAACTGTTTGTAATTCATTTCGGGCCACTTTTACAGAGTCTGGCGCAATGCTGTCTTTGGTTTTTTTGTTAATGATTTGAGATTGTACGCATTGAGTACCAATGATTAAAAATATAAAAGGATATATATGTTTCATTTTATGTTAATGGAAATTATACTTCCTTTTTTATACCGTTTGTAAATACAAGTCTTCCAGTTCATTTGCCGATATTTTATCGGCTTCAATAACTGTTACCAGATTGCCTTGTTTCATGATCCCAATATGTGAAGCAACTTCCCTGGCTCTGAAAATATCGTGTGTAGCCATCAAAATTGCCGTTCCGTCTGAAGAAAGTTCTTTCAGGATTTGCGAAAATTCGTTTGAAGCTTTTGGATCTAATCCGCTTGTAGGTTCATCCAGCAACAATACTTTTGCTTTTTTGGCAATGGCAATCGCAATACCTACTTTTTGACGCATTCCTTTAGAATATCCGCCAAGATTCTGATCGTGTGCGGTTACTTGTAAACCTGCTTTAGTCAGGAAATAAGTCAGTTCGCCTGTAGAATATTTAAATCCGGCAAGAGACGAGAAGAATTTCAGGTTTTCTAACCCAGTAAGATTGGGGTATAACATGACTGTTTCAGGAATATAAGCAACATATTTTTTGGTTTCCTGAGCATTTTCTTTAACCGAGATGTTGTTGATTTTGAGTTCTCCGTCCGTTGGTTCAATAAAGCCCAGAAAGAGATTAATTGTAGTTGTTTTTCCGGCACCATTCTGACCTAATAGCGCAAATATTTCACCTTCTTTAATAGTAAGGTTCAATTTATTCAAAGCATTATTATGGCCATATTTCTTGGTCAGGTTTTCAGCTATAAGCATAGTTTTTTATGTATTTGGAATGATTTAATTTAGTTTTTAGTCACAGTAAGTTTTAGTCACAGTCGCAGTGACAGTCACATTTAAATTGTGAGAATAGGGATAGTTTACTACGGTTTCTGAAGAAAGAAATTAATTAGTATTGAAAATGAGATAACATTTTCACCTCTTATTCATACGATTTTTGTTTGAATAGAGTGTGTCAAATGAAAATGCAATCGATTCTCCTTTTACCAATTAAAGATAGGTAAGAGGTGTTTTTAATTTTCCGAAAATAAAAATGTAGTCAACTAAATTAGGGCAGGAGGCGCTCTAAGGGCAAAAAGACTGCCTTTAAAGAAGGTTGAAGCCACTTTTGTATAAAAGAATACATAAGAAGTTTGGGTATTTATCTTGTGAAAAGATAAAGCTTGAAATGTATTTGGAATAAACGTACTAAAAGCAAAGTGGCAAACGTGGCAATTACTATCTACAGTGTGACTGTGTGTGATCTGTTTTTGCCCCTCAACATATTGATGATCACAAGGTTTCTCTGTTAGTTGCTTGTAAACATGCTCATAAGAATGCACAGTCTGAAACAGCATTGCGAACAATACAGTCAAAGACATAAAAAGATTAATTAAGACAATTTTCTTTTTCATTCTTGTTTTGGAAATCCTTTGTTTATAGCGGGTACATGAGTTATTAGTTAATGCAACTTGGTTGCAAAGATAGATATCTTAATTAAAAAAATACCGCAATTGAACAATAATTTAAAATTATGAATTGAAAATGTTATAAAAGGAAGTATCAAAATACTTATACCGTACTTTTTCAAATTTAGGTTTGGAAGTTTTGCTTTTTGCATCTATCGTAAAATCTGCTGCATATAAAAAAATCTTTTCCGCCACTGCGATTCAAAAAATTCACAATATTATTCCTGTTAACAAAGTGATTTATTGTTATATATCCGGGAAATGGTTAGAAATCCTGTTAGAATATTTCTATTTTTACTAATAGAGTATCATTATCGGCTTAGATAATAATTGAATTTTTGATTTGGCATTAGCTTCAAAAAGGGCCAATTTCTATTAACGAGCTTTCTGCTCAATAAAAAATAAATTATGAAAATAGGATTAATCGGATTTGGAAAGACTGGAAAATCAGTAGCATCAATACTACTGGAAAATAAAAAATTTTGTTTGGAATGGGTTTTAAGACAAAGTACTGTTTTAGAACACAGATCTGTTCCCGAATTTTTTGGAATTCAGTCAGACGAACCCGGATTAATTTACTCCAGTTCCAAAACCACGATGGAAGAATTGTTAGACAAACATCCTGTCGATGTCATTATTGATTTTTCGTCTAATGAAGGGATTTATACGTATGGAAAACTTGCTGCCGACAGGAAGATTAAAATTATATCGGCGATCTCTCATTATAAAGACAAAGAGTTGCAATTATTAAAAGAACTGGCCCATAAAACCACCGTATTTTGGTCTCCAAATATTACACTAGGAGTAAATTATTTGCTTTTTGCGGCTAAATTTTTAAAGAAAATTGCACCGTGGGTAGATATTGAAGTCAACGAAGAGCATTTTAAAATGAAACAAGGAACTTCAGGAACAGCGGTAAAAATTGCTGAAGCTTTAGATGTTGATAAAGAAAACATCAATTCCGTCAGGGCAGGAGGAATCGTAGGAAAACATGAAGTAATCTTTGGATTTCCGTATCAAACTGTCCGCTTAATTCATGAATCGATTTCAAGAGAAGCTTTTGGAAACGGAGTTGTTTTTGTTGCCGAAAATTTAGAACACAAACAAAAAGGATTATACAATTTTGAAGATATACTGACTCCTTACTTTGCAGTTTAGTTTTGTTGCTAGTTCATTTGCCGCAAAGGCACTAAGGCGCAAAGTTTTTTTTAATAAGGTTTAAAATAATCTCGCAATCACGATGGCTATGGGGAACAGAGTCGCAAGCTTTGACCACAATTTTGTCATTTCTACTACAAAAAAAACTTTATTTCCTTCAATATTCAAACCCGACAGGTTTTTTAAAATCTGTCGGGTTTATTGTATGTGCTAATTTGATTCGAATAATAATTAATTTAAATTTAGTTGATATATCAAATAAATAATTATCTTTGATATATCAAATAAATTTAAGGAATTTAAAATGAGTCAGAAAAATCCAATAGAGATGGTACTTTAATAGTTGAAAGAATTATCTGGCCAAAGAAAAAGATGAGACTGGATAAAAGAAAAACCAACTGAAAATCACTGAAAAAGGTCATAAAACAATTGTCTTACTGACTCCTGTTTTTAAACTCAATCGCAAAACCGTCCTTGAAGGATTATCTCTTGATGAAATCCAATTATTAGATAAAATCCTAAACAAAATAATTTTAAACTGTAAAACTTCATAAAAAATGAAATACCTATTAGCCTTATTATTACTAACATTTTCAATGGGTTCCTATGCCCAAAATCAGTCAGCCTCAAAAGAAGAAATTAAGCTTACTGAATTAAATAAAAAACAAATTATTGATTCATTGGCTCAACAACTTGAAGAATTCTATATACGACCAAATGCCGTTGGAGATATTAAAAAGAAACTGAATGAGAATTATAAAAAAGGGCTTTATAAAGATCTTGTAAAACCAAATGATTTTGCCGGTAAACTAAGTTCAGATCTTGTAGAGGCTAGTAAAGACTTACATTTTGCAGTACGATATGATCCGGAATGGACAAAAGATCAGCTAAAAAAAGGAGATAAAGAGGTACAGAAAAAAATTAAAGCAGAGGAATTGGCTGAAGCCAAAAAGAAAAATTTCGGTTTTCAGCAAGCACGAATTTTAGAAGGAAATATAGGCTACTTAAAGTTTGATTATTTTGAAGATCCGGCAATAGGAAGTGAAACTGCAGCAGCGACGATGCAATTTTTAAGCAGTACTGATGCGCTAATTATCGATTTACGCCAAAACAATGGCGGAGCAATGGAAATGGGACAATTTTTAAGCAGTTATTTTTATTCAGGTAAAGAATTACCTCTTTATAAATATTACACTAATGACAAAAACAGAAAAAAAGTCGAAAGAGAAATGTGGTTATTGCCATCTGTACCGGGAAAACGTATGGAGGATGTTGACATTTATATCCTAACAAGTAACACTACTTTTTCTGCTGCTGAATGGATGAGTTATTCGCTTCAAAATTTAAAGCGTGTTACGATTGTGGGCGAAAAAACGGCTGGTGGTGCGCATCCGATTGATCGAAAGATATTACCAAATGGTTTTTCTGTAAATATTCCTTTTGGAGAAGTAAAAGATCCGATTACGAATACAGATTTTGAAGGAAAAGGTGTTATGCCCGATGTTGTATGCAAAAGCGAAGAAGGGGTAAATACCTCTCACATATTGGCTTTGCAAAAGCTTTCGTCAAAAAACAAAGAATTATCAAACCATCTTGATTGGTATGTTCCTATCGTTAAAAACAGACAAAAAAAGGCCAATGTTGACGCTACAATTTTAAAGTCTTACCAAGGTAAATATGGCAAAGTGGAACTGAAATATGAAAATGATAACTTATATTACAAATGGAATAATATAGCCACTTTGCTATTGACTCCCTTGGAACAGGATTTATTTCTGCTTGATGGAGTAGATGATTTCCGCATAAAAATGGTCTCAGAAAATAATGTTATAACAGGATTTAAAAGAATCTATCAGGACGGGCAGGAGAAGTTTTATAAAAAAGAGTAAAGGTTTTAGAATTTAATCTCGCAAAGTCGCAGAGTGGCAAAGTTTTTTCTTTATAAGTTTTTTAAACTTGGCGTCTTAGCGTCTTTGCGAAAGATTTTTTATTCATCTAAATCACTTCCTGAAAATCAAAGCTTTAGTATATTCAGCATTCATTTTGGCAATCGAAAGAATAGAAATTCCTTGTGGACATTCGATTTCGCACGCTCTTGTATCAGAACAATTTCCAAAACCTTCGGCATCCATTTGCTCAACCATTGTTAGAACCCTTTTTGATGCTTCGATTTTTCCTTGCGGAAGCAACGCCAGATGTGTTATTTTGGCACCAACAAACAAAGCTGCACTGGCATTTTTACAAGTCGCTACGCAAGCTCCACAACCAATACAGGCCGCTGCATCAAAAGAAGCTTCGGCAGTTTCGTAAGATATTGGGATGCTATTGGCTTCGGGAGCCTGACCTGTCGAAGCGCTAATAAAACCGCCAGCTTCGATTATGGAATCAAAAGCAGAACGATCGATTTTTAAATCTCTTAAAACCGGAAATGCTTTGGCACGAAAAGGTTCAATATAAATAGTATCTCCATCTTTAAAACTTCTCATATGAAGTTGGCAGGTTGTAGTATTTTTTAGCGGTCCGTGCGCTCTTCCGTCAATCATAACGCCACATTGCCCGCAGATGCCTTCGCGGCAATCGTGGTCAAATTCTATCACACGTTCTTTTTTCTGAATTAAAGATTCGTTCAAAAGATCCAGCATTTCCAGAAAAGACATATGCTCAGAAACATTATCAATTTCATAATTTACCATTTCTCCTTTGGAAGAAGTATTCAGTTGCCGCCATATTTTAAGATATAGTTTCATATTCTGATGCTTTTGATTTATTTGTAACTTCTAACTGCCAGTTCAACCGATTCGAATACGAGAGGTTCTTTGTGTAATTCCGGTTTTTGTGCCGCGCCTTTCCATTTCCAGGCCGATACATAACAGAAATCAGCATCATTTCGAACAGCTTCTCCGTCCGGAGTTTGATATTCTTCTCTAAAGTGTGCGCCGCAGGATTCTTCTCTTTGCAAGGCATCATGGCACATTAATTCGGCCAATTCGATATAATCTGCAATGCGTCCGGCTTTTTCAAGTTCGCTGTTTAAAGTATCGTCGCCCGTAATTAAGAGGTCTTTTTCAAAAGATGCTTTTAATAATTGGATTTCATTTAAGGCCTCTTCCAGTTTTTCTTTGCTTCTGGAAAGTCCGCATTTTTCGTAAAGCAATCGCCCTATTTTTTTATGAAAGTAATCTGCTGAAAGCGTTCCGTTACTATTCAGGAATTTATCTAATTGGGTTCTGACCGCTTTTTCGGCTTCATCAAAAGCAGGATGCGTAATGGCTGTTTTTGGAGTATTTAATTCTCCTGCCAAATAATTCGGAATAGTATAAGGAGCTATAAAATAGCCGTCTACACAGGCCTGAAGCAGTGAATTTGCACCCAGTCTGTTTGCGCCATGATCAGCAAAATTAGCTTCTCCCAAAGCAAATAACCCCGGAATCGTAGTCATTAATTCATAATCTACCCAAAGTCCGCCCATCGTGAAATGCGCTGATGGCGATATCAGCATGGGTTCTTTATAAGCATTGATTCCGGTAATTTTCTCGTACATCGCAAAAAGATTACTGTATTTGGCTTCAATAGTTTCTTTTCCCTGCGCCTTAATAGCATCCGAAAAGTCAAGATAAATGGCGTTTTTCATAGGACCAACACCGTGTCCGGAATCAATTTGTTCTTTTGCCGCTCTTGAGGAAATATCGCGTGGAGCGAGGTTTCCAAAAGAAGGATATTTGCGTTCTAAATAATAATCCCGTTCTTCTTCCGGAATTGTATTCGGATTTCTGTCATCTGCTGCTTTTTTGGGTACCCAGATTCGCCCGTCGTTACGAAGCGATTCCGACATTAAAGTAAGTTTAGATTGATTTTCTCCGTGTTGCGGGAGTGAAGTAGGGTGAAACTGAATCCAGCTCACACCTGCCATATAAGCTCCTTTTTTATGTGCTCGCCAAATAGCAGAGCTGTTGCAGCCCATTGCCAGCGTAGACAAATAATATACTTTTCCGTAACCGCCGGAAGCCAGAACCACAGCATCTGCAGCATGACGTTCGAGTTCTCCGGTTTCAAGATTTCGGGCAATGATTCCCTTTGCTTTTCCGTCAATCACTACCAATTCAAGCATTTCGTGTCGGGTATGCAGAGCGACTTTTCCTAATGAAACCTGTCGCAATAAACCCTGATAAGCACCCAATAGAAGTTGCTGGCCCGTTTGTCCGCGGGCATAGAACGTTCTGGAAACCTGAACGCCTCCAAAAGACCTGTTGTTGAGATATCCGGCATATTCCCGGGCAAAAGGAACGCCCTGAGCAACGGCATGATCAATTAAAGCTGCTGAGCATTCTGCAAGGCGGTACACATTGGCTTCACGAGACCTGAAATCACCGCCTTTTATAGTGTCATAAAACATTCTGTAAGTGCTGTCGCCATCATTTTTGTAGTTTTTTGCAGCATTTACACCACCTTGCGCAGCTACAGAATGGGCTCGTCTGGCCGAATCCTGAAAACAAAATGATTGAATGTTGTAACCTTGTTCTGCCAGTGATGCCGCACAGGAAGCACCCGCAAGCCCGGTTCCCACCACTATAATGTTTAGCTTTTTTCTATTTGCGGGATTTACGAGTTTCGCTTTTGCTTTATAATTATTCCATTTTTCGGCTAACGGACCTTCCGGTATTTTTGAGTCTATCATTTTTTAATTTGGATTTAAAATGAATTTGGGCACAAATTGTAAAAAGAAACTGAATAATAAGAAGGTCTAATTTACTATAAAAAAATGAGGTTTTGTAATGAAAAAACTATTTTTCGCTTATTTAGAATGTTTCGCTAATTCATATTTTATCCATGATTCTTTATGCAGATGAAGTGATTTTAAACTCCGCATAGTGAAAACCCATAGTTCAGAATGTTCCGGTTTCAAAAAATGTTAAATACTTAAGAGATAGGTGAGTTTGACAAAGTTTCAGAGATAATGGTCTGCTAAAATGGGTTTACTGCTAAGAATTAAGATATTTACTGCTTGATAAACTTCTCAACGTTTGGAATTTTCTCCAGTGATTTTGTGTTTTGTTTGAGAATTACTGCTGCCGCTTCATTTATTTTTTTGGATGGAACAGCTTTCCATTTTTCGATATCTTTCTCGTAGTCGTTGTGAAAAAAATATCGGGACAAATCCCTTATCACACAGTAAGCTGCAATCGAATGGCCATTTTCGCTTTCATAATTGCCATTATTAATAAAAAACTGCAATCTTTTATAAAGTCCATCTTTAGAGTAAAGTGCCAGCTCAGTCAATTTTCCTCTGTATTCTAAATCAGCAGAGCCTACACCTTTTAAATAGGGGAATAATTTATAATCGGCAAAATGCCTGCCTTCATGTCCAATGTAACTCACCCTGAATGTTTCTGATTTTAAATCATATGCTTTTTTTACACAAAATAAAGCTTCTTTGGTAGCCCAGCCTGCAGGATAATAGCGCCCCAAAGTAGCGTATTCACTCCAGCCTAATGTGATAAAATCATTCATAAAATAAACTTTGACAGGAGTTTCCTTTCCATCATAATTGAGTTTATAAACCGTATCTTTTTGTGTTTTCCAAACCAATAAATCATACAAACTTCCGGTTTTTCCAAATCCTGTGGTATGATAGCCTAAACTGGCGATGTATTTTTTTTGATAGACATTGATGCTGTCTTCATTAAGAGTAAGCTTTTCTGCCGGGGGAAAGTTTGTTTTTAGAAAATTAGAAACATTTTTCATGATCAGGGAATCATTTTTCTTTTCCTTATTTAAAAAAGACAATCGCCAGTAGTCCCTGTAAATTTTTAGTAATTCATCTATTTTTGATTTTCGGTTTTCCAAAAAATCACTTTTGTCTTCTTCAAATTTGAATCGGTTTTCGAAATCTGTTTTGAATTTTAAATCTTTTTCAGCTATTTTTTTAGTGGGATCTGTTTCCAGCAGAGGCAAAACCTGTTTAGGATTTCCATCTAATGCGAGAGAATAAATCCTCGTGTAATCAAGCTTTATACTGTCATTTTGATTCGATTGAGCATTTATTTTCGATAATGAAAAGAAAATAACAATAAGTAAAGCAGCTAGTTTTAAAGTTCTCATAGCCCAAAAAATATAAAGTGATTATAAGGTTTTTTACTTATAGAGACATTTCATTTTAGATTTTGTTACAGTGATTAATCCGTTGGGTAGAATTTCTCTGGGTATGCTATTTTGTAAACTTACCTAATGACGAATGATTTCTTTTCGGTGTAAAATTCCCCACTCGTTTAGTGCTCCAATGACATTGTACAATGTGTGGCTGTGTTCTGTTCTTGCATATTCAACAGTGGGCGGAAAAGTATCATAAACAGTTCTGGTAACGAGTTTGTTTATCTCCAGATCTTTAAGTTCTTTCGAAAGCATTTTGTCTGTAATTCCGTTGATATCTTTAGAAATTTCCTTAAATCGTTTTGGTCTGTTCGATAATGCAATCAAAATTGGTAATTTCCATCTACCGTTTAAAACTTCTAATGCATCTCTTACGGGACGCAGTGCAGCCAGACATTCTTCCGGTTGGCCACAAGCCATCTCATCTGTTATTTCGCTTTTTGTTTTCATATTTCTAATGTTACTATCCTCAAGGATAGCGCTATCCTTGAGGATAGTACTATAAAAGAGATAGTAAATGTAAATAAGTTTGTATTGTAAAACAAAATAATGATAAAAATGAGCAAAAAGATTCTGAATATAGTAACAAGCATCAAAGGTGATGCTTCTTTTAGTAATAAATTATCGAATGCTATTCTGGATAAACTCAAAGCTGAGTATAACCAAATAGAGGTAGAAACACTTGATCTTTCAAAAACACCTTTACCGTATTTAAGTGAATTGGATATTAGTGCATTTTATACGCCGGCCGAACAGCAGACTGATGCGCAAAAAGAAACGCTGAAGTATTCTGATAAAGCTACAAATGAGGTTCTGAATGCTGATATCATTGTGATTGGGGTACCGCTTTACAATTTTGGAATTCCTGCGGTACTAAAAGGCTGGATTGATCAGGTGGCGAGGGCAGGTAAGACGTTTAGTTATGATGAAAACGGGCCAAAAGGATTGCTGACAAATAAGAAGGTATTTTTATCAATTGCTTCCGGTGCAATATTTTCTGACGGGCCTTATAAAAGTTATGATTTCTCTGAACCGTATTTGCGTGCCGTATTAGGGTTTTTAGGAATTACTGATGTGACCACTTTTCGTGTAGAAGGAACTGCAATCCCTGATTTTGCTGAAAATGCTTTACCAAAAGCTTTGACTGCGGTTGAAGAATTCGCTTTTTAAATTGAAAATACAATTACGATAGTTGGACATTTTCGTATGTAGTAAACCCGACAGGTTTTAAAAACTTGTCGGGTTTTATGTTAAGTTTTTTGTAGATCAGATTTAACCACAATCATTGTCATCCACAAAAAAATGAGAGATTTTTAAAACCTGTCAGGTTTGAATATTCAAGTAAATTATTATTTCTCAATAATCATAGTTACTCCCTGACCTCCGGCAGCACAAATAGAAATGAAGCCTCTTCCGGAATCTTTTTCGTTTAATAGTTTTGCCATGACGCCAATGATTCTTCCTCCGGTTGCGGCAAAAGGATGTGCCGCGGCAAGACTGCTTCCTTTTACATTCAGTTTTTCCCTGTCAATTGCACCAAGAGTTTTCGTTAAGCCTAATTGTACACTAAGTTCAGGGCTCTCCCAAATTTTTAAAGTAGCTAAAACCTGCGCAGCAAAGGCTTCGTGAATTTCATAATAATCAAAATCCTGCAAGTTAAATCCTGCTTTATCCAGCATTCTGCTGGCGGCAAATAATGGAGCCAATAAAAGGTTCTGCTGATTTTTGGCATATTCTATAGCAGCAACTTCGGCAAAAGTAATGTAGGCTAAAACTGGAAGCTCTTGTGCTGTTGCCCATTCTTCGCTGGCTAAAAGGATACAGGAAGCGCCATCTGTAAGCGGTGTTGAATTTCCTGCAGTAAGTGTTCCGTTTACTTTGTCGAAAGCAGGATTTAGTTTGGCTAACTTTTCCGGCGTGCTATCTTTTCTTAGATTATTGTCCTTATCAAGTCCGTTAAAAGGCGTAATCATATCATTAAAAAAACCTTCGTCATAGGCTTTTGCCATATTCAAATGACTTTTTAGCGCTAAATCATCCTGATCCTGACGGGAAATTTTATAATATTTTGCCGTGATTTCAGTATGTCCGCCCATCGAAAGTCCCGTTTGTGATTCTTCATTTCGAGGAACCAAAGGCGTAAAATCTTTGGGACGTAATTTTAAGAAAAGTTTTATTTTTTCGCCCAATGATTTTGCTTTTCGGGTATCGAGCAAAATTTTCCTTAATTTTTCACTTACTGCAATAGGCATATCACTAATTGAATCAACGCCACCGGCAATTCCGGATTCGATTTGTCCAAGAGCAATTTTATTCGCAATATATATTGCACTTTCTATACCGGTATCACAAGCCTGCTGTAGATCACAGGCAGGAGTTGCGGGATCAAGAGAAGTTTTCATGACACATTCCCTAATCAGGTTACTGTCATAAGTATGTTTGATTACCGCTCCGCCGGCCACTTCGCCTAATAATTTTCCTTTTAAATTGTACTTATCAATAAGACCATTAAGCGCGGCAGTCATCATTTGCTGATTTCCAACGTCGGCGTAAGCAGTATTTGCCCTTGCAAACGGAATTCGGTTATAACCAACAATGGCTACTTTTCGTATTGTCGTGGTATTGTTCATAGCTTAAATTTTGTTTCAGGAAGATTTTCCAGATTAAAGATAAGCAGACTTATTTGAAAATTACAGATCAACAGGAGTAAAATCGCCATAATAGTTTGGTTTTGTTTTTTGAAATCCGGCTTTTTACATATTATCAGGACTATCAAATAAGGGATATATTCCAATTATAATAACACTTTTTATGAATGATTGGGTATCAGTTCAAAAAGAGAATTTTTACACAATAAAAGACATATCTTATTTTAAAAGTTGTATTTATTTAGAATGATTAAAAATAATTTGCATAACAGATTTTTAGCTATTACTTTTGCCAACGTAATCAAAACCAAATAAAATGAATATAATAACGATTAAAAAAGTTTTATTTTTTCTGATGCTTTTTACCTCATTGCAAATGATGAGTCAGGAAGCGGGAAAAGTAACAGGAAAAATTACCTTGAGTGGCAATGTTCCTGCAGAGAATGTTGCTGTCGCTCTTAAAGGAACAAAATATACAGCCGTGACAAATGAACACGGGCAATATGAAATTAAGAATGTTAAACCTGCGACTTATACGATTAGTATTCGTGCAGTAGGAATTCATTCTGTAGAAGATAAAATTACGGTTACTGCAAAACAAACCACTACTAAAAACTTCATGCTTTCTGAAAGTCAGGAAGATCTTGATGAAGTGGTAATTACCAAAAATAAGTACAAACAGGATAAGCCTTCCTTGTCGCTACGTCTTCAGACACCAATTTTGGAGATTCCACAAAACATTCAGATTGTAAGTGCTCAGACTCTAAAAGATCAGCAAATTACAAGTATGAGTGATGGAGTAATCAGAAACGTGAGTGGTGCTGTACGTTCAGAACATTGGGGAGATTTATATACGAATATAAAAATGCGTGGTTCTCAGGTTCAGGCTTTTCGTAATGGTTTTAATGTTGTTTCATCTTTCTGGGGACCTCTTACTGAGGATATGAGCTTTGTAGATCATATCGAGTTTGTAAAAGGACCGGCAGGATTTATGCTTTCGAGCGGGGATCCAAGCGGACTTTATAATGTGGTAACTAAAAAACCAACTGGAATTACTAAAGGGGAAGCTACTGTAATGGCAGGAAGTTATGACTTTTACAGAGCAAGTGTCGACTTTGACGGAAAACTGGATAAAAAAGGGAAATTATTGTACCGTTTTAATGCAGCAGCGCAAAAAAAAGGTTCACATCGTCCGTTTGAACACAATGACCGTTATGTAATTGCTCCGGTGATTACGTATCAGGTTGATGATAAAACAAAAATTACTGCCGAATATAATTTTCAGTATGCCAACATGACGGAGGTTGGATCTTATTATGTATTTGGTCCTGCATCTGAGGGATATGCCACTTTACCAGTAGGATTTACTATGACACAACCAGGATTGCCGGATACTAATATTCAGGATCATAGTGGTTACCTTATGTTTGAACATAAGTTTGATGACAATTGGAAACTGACGGCACAAACTTCATACTTTAAATATATTCAACAAGGATATAGTTCGTGGCCAAGTGCTGTAGGTTCTGATGATAATGCTCTTGGAAAAGGAAATATTATAAGAAATGTTGCTATTTGGGATGCCGAAAGTAATATGTATTTAGGTCAGATATTCGTCAACGGAAAATTTACTACCGGACCAATTACCCATAAAGTTTTAGGCGGGGCAGATTTAGGAAGTAAAGATTATATGGCAGATTGGGGACAATCTCATAATCTTGATACTCCGGCTAATCCATTTAATGTTTATAACCCAAATTACGGAACACCTTCTAATGGTTTCCCTGCTTTTGATCATACTACACCACTTTCAGTAAGAGCTGGTGGTAAAATGAATTCAGAATATGCAGCGGCATATGTTCAGGATGAGCTTGGTTTTTTTGAAAACAAAGTAAGAGTAACTCTTGCTGCAAGATATACCTGGATTAGTGAGACAAGTTGGGGAGAAACACAGGAAGATAGCCATATTACACCACGTGCGGGGGTTAGTTTTTCTGTAACAGATGACCTTGCCGTTTACGGATTATACGATCAGGCCTTTTTACCACAATCCGGTATCATTAAAAATGGAGATAAAGTAAAACCGCTAACCGGGAATAATATAGAATTTGGTATCAAAAAAGACTGGTTTGACGGATCGTGGAATACTTCAGCATCTGTTTACCGTATTATAAAAGAAAACGAACTTACTGCTGATCCTACAAATGGACCAAACGATATTTATAAAATTGTTTTAGGAGAAAAGAGAGCTGAAGGGATTGAATTTGATGTGAGAGGAAAATTATTTGACGGTTTAAATCTTATCGCAAATTATGCTTTTACAGAGTCTGTAGTAACAAGTTCTGCTATTTCGAGTATAACAGTAGGTTCTGTTGTTCCGGGATATGCTAAACATACTGCAAATGCATGGTTAAATTATACAGTTCAAAATGGAAAACTAAAAGGATTAGGGGCTTCGATTGGAGGAACTTTCCTAGATGGACGTCAGACAGATAGCTGGAGTGTAGGACTTGAAAAATTACCAAGTTATTTTAAACTTGACGGAGGTTTATCATATGAAACCGGAAAAATAAAAATTACGGCCAATGTATTTAATATTTTGGATAAATACCTTTATAGCGGATCTTATTATGAGTGGCTTAGTGCATACTATTGGCAAACAGAAGCTCCCAGAAACTTTAGGGTAGGTGTAACGTATAAATTCTAATTTATAAGCAACGGATGACGCAGATTTAAACGGGTTTTCACTGGTTTTTATTTTGCCTGTCTTTAGCTAAAAACAAAAAGCATCCGTCGTTATGGCGGATGCTTTTTTGTTTTTAAGGTTCAGAGGTGCAAAGCGACAGAGGTCTGAAGTTTTATTAAAATATAAATCCTTTTAATCTTTTAATCTGTGGCAAATATTATCCTTTATGAATCAACGGAATTACTTTTGATCCTATGAGTTCTATAGCGTTCATCAATTGCGTGTGTGTAAGTCCTGCATTATCCATCTGGAATGTAAATCTTGAGATACCGCCAAGAGATTCGCTGTGGCGTAAAATTTTCTCGGCAATTCGTTCCGGATCGCCAACAACCAAAACACCCTGATCATCAATAAGACCGTCAAATTTATCTTTTGTTACCGGTGGCCAACCGCGTTCTCTGCCTAATTTGGTCCAAAGTTCAGCATAACCCGGATAATATTCTTCGATGGCTTTTGCAGTTGTGCTTCCCACAAAACCGGGTGAATGCAAGCCTACTTTTAGTTCTTCGGGTTTGTAACCTGCCACTTTTCCGGCTTCACGATACAAATCGACTAAGGGTTTAAAACGATGTGTTTGTCCGCCAATAACAGCTACCATCAAAGGTAATCCCAGAGATCCTGCTCTCACAAAAGATTCCGGAGTTCCGCCAACACCTAACCAGATAGGTAGTTTTTCCTGTAATGCTCTTGGATATATTGGTAGATTATTCAAGGCTGGTCGAAATTTTCCGGACCAGGTGATAAATTCATTATCACGAATTTGAAGCAACAGATCTAATTTTTCGCTAAAAAGAGCATCGTAATCATTTAGGTTAAATCCAAAAAGCGGATAAGCCTCAATAGAAGATCCGCGTCCCACTACAATTTCAGCTCTTCCTTTCGAAATTAAATCCAGTGTAGCAAAACTTTGGTAAACTCTTACAGGATCTGCGGCACTTAATACAGAAACGGCACTTGATAATCGAATGCGTTTTGTACGGGCTGCTGCTGCACTTAATATGACAACTGTAGCCGAATCTAAAAATTCTTTTTTATGATGCTCTCCAATTCCAAAAACATCAAGTCCTGCCTGATCAGCCAACTCGATTCTTTGCAGTAATTGTTCCATTGCATCGACACTGCTCAAAGTGTTGTTGTCTCCGTACATCGCCGAAGCAAAACTGTCTATACCTATTTCTATCATATAGTAAAGATATTAAAATTTAATTTTCTGTTATCAAAAAAACTGCATTAAGGGTTAGCATTCGGAATAAATAGCAATCAATTTTAAACACGAATTTCACCAATTTGCACGAATTAGTTTGTGAAATTAATTTCACAAACTAAGGCTAACCAATTATGATTTGTGCAAATTCGTGCAATTCGTGTTATTTTAAACTTATCTACAAGTTACAATTTTTAAGTTTATAATTAATTTGTCATCTGTACCCTGAAATTAAATGATTTTTGTATCTGTATCTGATCTCTTTTACCCCCTAATTTTGTTAAGAAATTAAACAGCTACAGCAATGGATACCACAAAAACAGACAACATTCTATTCGATTCAATTAACATATCGTCTTTAAAATCTGTTGTAAATATTTACCAAAATAAGGTGAACGATAATGAAAGCAAATTTGTAAAATTACCGGGCCATTTTGGCCTTCCTTTAAGTGTTGCCACTTTTGATAATCGCGTAATCGGTTATGCTTTTGTTTTAATAAATAAAGTAGGAGAACCGGAAATTAACTCGTACTGGGAGCAGGAATTTTATAGTGTCGAGGTAGAGCAGGATTTAAAATTTCATGCCCAAAATACTTTTAATACGACGTTTGCAGATCCGGAATCACGCAAAATAAAAGTTCAAAATGCGACTGAAAGATTATCATCGTGGTTAAATTTTTGTAATTAATACAGTAAAGGTTACAGATTTAATTTTAGTAAATTTACAGGATACAGATAACGATTAAAAAATGGCAAGAGAGGTTTTATATCTAAAAATTGCAAATACTATTCAGGAACAAATTTTCTCCGAAACTTTAAAAATTGGAGACAAACTTCCGTCTATTCGTGCTTTTCAGAAATTGCATAATGTAAGCATGAATACCATAAAACAGGCTTTTTTAGAATTAGAAAGTAAATCGCTGATAGAATCACGTCCAAAATCAGGATTTTATGTCAGTAAAACTTCGAATAGAAAGCTGCTGATTCCTTCAATGAACAAGCTGAAGTTATCAGAACAAAAAATGACTTCTGAGGATTTGATCACAAAGGTTTTTGATAGTCTGAGCGATAAGGATATCACCCGATTTTCGATTGGGGTTCCGGATCCGAGTTTGTTACCTATTGCTAAACTCAATAAAGGTCTTGCTAAAGTTGTACGAAATCTGGCAGAAAGCGGTACAAGTTACGAACCTGTTCAGGGAAGTGCTAATTTGAGACGAAATGTAGCAAAATGGGCCATCGTATTAGAAGGAAAATTGACAGAGGATGATTTTGTCACTACTTCCGGCGCTATGAACGCTATTTTCAATTGTTTGATGGCCGTTACCAAACGCGGAGATACTATTGCTATTGAAAGTCCGGTTTATTTTGGAATTATTCAGATTGCCCAGAATATGGGACTTAATATTATCGAATTACCAACACATCCCACTACAGGAGTAGACTTAGAGGCTTTAAAGAAAGTGATTCATAAAGTGGATGTTTGCTGTTTTATGAGCAATTTCAGTAATCCTTTAGGCAGTTTAATGCCGGATGCAAATAAAAAAGAATTGGTAAAATTGCTTACCTATCATAATATTCCTTTAATTGAGGATGATTTATATGGTAATTTGTTTTTTGGAACTGTTAGGCCAAAGCCTTGCAAGTATTACGATGAAGCGGGAATTGTGATGTGGTGCGGATCAGTTTCTAAAACTTTGGCACCGGGATATCGGGTAGGCTGGGTAGCACCGGGAAAATTTAAAGATAAAATTATCAGGCAAAAAATGGCGCAGACAGTTTGTATGCCTTCGTTATATCAGGAAGTAATTGCCGATTTCTTAGAGCACGGAAGATACGATCATCATTTAAGGACTTTAAGAAGCACATTGTATACCAATTCACTGAATTTTCAGCGTACAATTGAGGATCATTTTCCGGAAAATACTAAAATTTCACAACCGCAGGGTGGTTCTTTTCTTTGGCTTGAGCTGGATAAAAGTATCGATACCGCTGTTTTGTATGATAAAGCAATCCAGCAAAAAATAGGTTTTGCTCCGGGCAGAATTTTTACACAGCACGATCAATACAACAATTGTATGCGGCTTAATTTTGGTTTGGAATGGAAGGAAAAAGTAGAACTCGATCTAAAACGATTAGGACAATTGGTGAAAAATAGTCTTTAAACACTTGCATTTAATGAACTATGCGATTTTTTAAACACATAGAAACATAGATTTTGTAAACTTATAAAAAGGAGTTTCACTTATTTTAAATTCACATAGCCAGCCAGCTATGTGAAAGAAATGGGTTTCTTTTTTGCATTCTTTATTTACACATAAAACCTATGTTTCTATGTGTTTAATAAAAAAAACAATTGTTATCTAATGAGAAAATCCAAATGAAACACTGATCAGAATGATTACAATAACGATTAATGTAATGACTACATACAGATAATCTTTCTCTAAAAGAAAAGAAAATAAAGACAGTAAAACACGTAATACCGGCGTTAGAAAAAGTAAGATGATCCCAACGAAGATTAGCGATTCTCCATTTCCCTGAATAGCGCCGTTATATATGGCTGCAATTACTTCGAAGATATTGCGGTCATTTTCTTTAAAAACAGAATAGTTTTCGATATCGTTGCTGTGGCCCATTAAATATACGATTCCGCCAATAAAGGCTACAGATAATGAAATCCATACACCATAGCGCAATAAATTACCAATAATGGTTTGAAAATCTTTTTCGCCAAATTTTTCGTGTTGCATAACTTTAGATTTTTCCATTAAGTCCGTTGTATATCATGTTTACTGCAAGCACAAAAATCAGGCACGCAAAAAAGATTCTTAGTTTTTTAGGATTGGTTTTTACCAGTACTTTTGCTCCTGCCATAGCGCCAAACAAAACACCAATAACAACAGGCATACAAATTCCAGGTTCGATATAACCTTTCTGAATATAGATGACAGAACTCGCCATTGCGGTAACACCCATCATAAAATTACTGGTTGTGGTAGAAACCTTAAACGGGATTCTCATGATATTATCCATAGCGATCACTTTAAAAGCACCGGAACCAATACCCAATAAACCCGACATCATACCGGCAATTCCCATCATGCTAAAACCACCCACTACATTTTTGGTTCCGTAATGTACCACTTGCCCGTCATGAGTTGGATAAGTGCCTTCTAATCGTAGTTTTTTAGCCAAAGGACTTGATTCTAAAACAATATGTTCTTCTTTTTTTCGAAGTGAATTTATAGCAGAAAAAATTAAGGTAAGTCCAAATAAGACTGCGATGAATGAAGTAGGAGCGATGGTCGAAAGTAATGCTCCGCAAACAGCTCCGATTGTTGTGGCAATTTCGAGGAAGATTCCCAGTCGCATATTTGTGATTCCTTCCCTGACATACGCTGCGGCTGAACCTGAGGAAGTTGCAATAACAGAAACCAAAGCTGCACCAATTGCATAATGAATGTCAACGCCAAGAATGACTGTTAAAAGGGGAATTATGATAATTCCGCCACCTAAACCTGATAATGAGCCAATAAAACCGGCTAAAAAAGCACCAAGAATCATAATCAGGGTAAATGTAAGTACTGTCATTCGGATAAATTTTGTTGGTGCTAATTTACGAATTGATATTTATTCGGGAAGATTTTAGGAGCTTAAATAAAGCTTAAAAATGCGAAATCGTTATTTTAGAACGATTTTGATTTGTTAATAAAAGTCATTTTTTTTTCCTCTGTATAAGAACTTAGATTTATATTTTTTTGAGAGAAGTGACTTTTATAAAGTTGCTTCTGCTTTTTTGTTAGTTTTTTGAAATATTATTTTTGATAATAAAAAAAGGAGCATAAAGCTCCTTGATATTTTTATATTAGAAAAAAATTAAAAACTTAATTCAAATTTATTGATAACCTTATTTACTTCTTCTATTTTATTTGAAACAAATTTTACATTTTCGATTTTGTCTAATTTTTTGTCTACAAAAACAGTAGATTTAGTTTTTGAAGTGTTTTTGTCTATCGATATTTTTTGGTCTAATTTTTTCATTTCTATTTTCTTTTGATTAAAAAGCCAACAAAATTTTTGCTACTATTAAAAGTGACATTATAATAATTGCCCGTCTCATGATTTTGTAATATACCAAAGATAAGAAAAGTTTTTATCAATTCGTCGTAGTTACTTGAAATCGCCATGCGGTATAATCTGGTTCTAATTTTGCAACTTCCGTAGAAAAAAATAAATTTATCCGGATATACTTCTGTATAAATATAAGTTGCATTTGCGACAGTAGCTAAAACAATATTTCGGTCGCCATTATCAGTTATATTAACATCATCAATATCAAATGTTCCATTTTTTTCATTACTATTAATTTTATCTCCGAAACCTAAATTTATAATATCGGGATTTTTTGTTATAGTAAACTTTATTATTTTACAGATATTTCCTTGTTTACCCGAACTTATAAACTCAAAAATAGTCGAATCAGTACTGACCTTTAAATCATAATGTGGATAATCCATTCATTTAAAATTTGCAGGTAAAAGTAGAAATATACTTTTATATAAAATATATTTAACAAGATAAAAATTGCTTTATAATTTGTTAATGTCTTAACCTCACAAATAAAAACTCCACTAATATAATGCAGTTTTTATAAAAATAAGAGTCGGAGTCCTTTATAAAATGGGATCATGATCTATTTTTTTGTCTTCATAACAGAATCTCTTTTTACTGTTGCGGTGTCAACAATCGCTGATGTGCTGTCGATAGTAGCATTTACACTGTCTACTGCTATTTCTGTTGAATCAATATAAGTACTATCGGCCGGAATGGTATCGTTTTTCTTGCAGGAAAACGAAAGTCCGACTACAATAAAAAGAAATGCGATTTTTGATTTGATTAGCGTTTTCATAATGTTATTTATTTCGTTAATAATTAATTATTTCAAAATTAGAACTTTAGGTTTTTAATCCTTTACATGATTCTTTATTTTGTTTTATAAAATACTCATTATAAGTGTTTTAATGTGTTTTGCCTGAACGAGAAAAAACATCTTATAAAAATGAGTGCCTAGCCCAGACAGGAACGGCATCCTTTTTCTGCCTTCTTTAGGCAGGAAAAGATATAGTGGATGGCTGGATCAGCTTCTAATTATTCAACTGAAATTTTTATTTATTATCAAGTGCGAAAGAAGTTCTGTCGGTAGCAGAAAGCAATAAGGCCGCTGCAGCGCTTGTGAGAACGGAATAATCAAATGGTGCTTTTATAGAAACGGAAATCGCCATACTAATGGCAAAAAGCAACATTAGTCCCGAGGTTCCTAAAGCTATAATTCTGGTTTTGAATCCGATGATTAAGAAGATACCAAATAGTATTTCGAAGAAAGTTGCCAAAGCACCTAATATTCCGGCTGTAGATTTGCTGGCAAAAGAATTTAAGGTTTGGGTGTAGGTGATAAAGTTTTCCCAATTTCCCCACGCTACTCCGGGAGCGCCTGGCGCGCCCCAAAATCCGAAACGATCTGCAACCGCTGACAACATTGTGATTCCGAGAACTATTCTTAAAATTAAACCTGCTTGTGGTATGGATATAGTTTTCATTGATGAATTTTTATGTAAAAATAGGGATGTTTTGATACAGTTGATTCTTAGAATTCTTAAATATTACGACACATTAAATCCATCTTCCTTATCCTTGAAAGCCCATGTTGCCATTGCTTCGATAACGGGCATTAAACCTTTTCCGGCATTGGTAAGCTTGTAGGTTACAAAAGGTGGAACAACCGGTTTTGCTTCTCTAATGATAAGATTATCAGCTTCAAGCTGCTTTAAATGCTGGATAAGCATTTTCTCTGTTACTGCCGGAATCGCTCTTTTAAGTTCGCTGTAACGCAAAGCCCCGCTTGAAAGATGGTAGATAATAATGGGTTTCCAATATCCTCCAATTTTTTCCATTACATAAGTTACAGGACATTTTTCTAAGGCATACTGCTTATTTTCCTGAATGGTAGATGTTTCTTTGATGGCTGTCATTTGTGCATACTTTAGGGTAAGTACTTGTATAAAAGTAAGTACAAATATACCTTTGTTAGAGATAATAAAAAAACATTTTAGCTATGAAAATTACAATTTCAGGTTCATTAGGAAATATAGGAAAACCTTTAACCACAAAACTAATTGCTTCAGGACATGAAGTAACGGTAATTACCAGTAACAAGGATAGAGTTGAAGCCATCAAAAATTTAGGAGCAAAAGCAGCAGTAGGCTCAGTTAGTGATGCTGTTTTTCTTAGACATACATTTGACGATGCCGACGCGGTTTTTGCCATGACGCCGCCAAATATGGGAGGAGAAAATATTATTGTAAATACCACAGCTGCCGGTCAGGCTTTTGCAACTGCAATAAAAGAAACAGGAGTTAAGCGTGTTGTAATGTTGAGCAGCATAGGTGCTGATTTGCCAAGTGGGAATGGCCCAATTGCGGGGCTGCATAATATCGAAAAAATATACGAAACGCTGCAAAATGTGTCGCTGACTTTTCTTCGTGCAGGATTTTTTTACACGAATTTATACAATGATGTTCCAATGATAAAAGGAGGGGGGATTATTGGTTCTAATTATCCGTCGACAATAGAAATCCCGTTTGTACATCCTGAAGATATTGCAAATGCTGTCGCTGAAGAATTACAAAAAAGAGAATCAGGAAAAAATATCCGTTATATCATTAGCGATGTCCGTACGCCAAATGATGTGGCGCAAACTTTAGGTCTTGCGATAGGTAAACCAGAATTGCCATGGATTGAATTTACTGACGAACAAGCTCTTGGCGGAATGAAAGAAGCCGGTTTACCATTAGAAATGGCAGGACTGTACGCAGAAATGGGTTCCGGTTTAAGAAGCGGAAAAATTCAGGAAGATTTTTTAAGCCGTAAATTGGCTGTTGAAGGGAAGATCAAATTAGAAGATTTTGCGAAGGAATTTGCTGCTAAATTCTAAATCGAATAGAAAGAGTTGGTTTTAGGATCAGCTCTTTTTTTTATAAAGTATTTTTATTTCAATAAACGTTTAATTTTCTGTTAACCAGTTCAATAATTTACTTCGTTTTTCTCTGCTCACAATGATGTCTTTATCAAAAGGAAAAGATAAATTTATTTTTAATTTTCTTGGAAAATAATCTGTTGCGTCAATAATAGCCTTTCGGCTTACTAAAAATTGTCTGTTCATTCTAAAGAAAGTTGATCCTGTTTTATATTCAAGTTCTTCAAGACTCTCTGTCATTGCATAGGTTTTTCCTGAATAAGCGTGCATGTAAGTGATTTCATTTTCAAGACAGAAAAAAGCAATTTTATCAAGCGTAAAAGGCAATAAACGATCGCGGTACCTGATCATGATCGTACTGCTGCTGGTTTTGTTCTTAGCTTCTAAAGTCGCCATTGCTGCTTCATATTTTAAGGCAATACTTCCAGCCATTACTTTTTGCATGTTCTGAAATTTGACAAGGGCTTTTTCCAGCGATTCGATACTAAAAGGTTTCAGGATATATTCAATTCCATTTGCCCTAAAAGCTTCTAGTGCATATTCATCAAAAGCAGTGCAAAAAATCACCGGAACTTCAATAGCGATTGCCTTTGCAATATCAAAACTTAGTCCGTCGCCCAATTGTATGTCACTAAAAATAAGATCCGGTTGGGGATTGACTGAAAAATAATCTACAGCTTCCTTAACAGAACTGAGAACACTTACAATTTCAATATCAGGTTTTATTTGTTTGAGATTGCTGACCAGATCTTCGGCAACGAGTATTTCATCTTCAATTATTATTATTTTCATGTGGCATGATTTTAAAGCTTACTGAAAAGAATTTTCCGTTATTCTTAATTATAATTTCTTCTCCTGACCATAATTGATAACGTTCGGCTAAATTACTTAAGCCGCTTTTTGTTGATGTTTCTCCGGCATTTCTGGGGTTTATGGCGTTAGAAACACTAATAAAATTGCCTTTTTGTTCTATCACCAGTTTCAAAGGGGTTTCTTTTGTAAATATATTGTGTTTGATAGCATTTTCAAGTAAAGGTTGTAAAGAGAACGAAGGAACAAAACCTTTTAAGATTTCATTATTTTCTATGATTAGATTCCATTCAAGAGCTTCCCCAAATCGTATTTTTTGCATTTCGAGATAGTTTTTACAGATGTTAAGCTCTTCCTGAAGTGTTGTCGCGGGACTATTGTTTAATGAAACTGCAGAGCGCAGAAAATCAGCTAACTGAAGCAGATATATTTCGCCAAGTTTTGGGTCTTTTTTATATAAAGCTTTTAATGTGTTTAAAGAATTGAATAAAAAATGAGGATGAATTTGCTGTTTTAATAATAGGTTTTCTGCCTGAGTACTACGAAGCTGCAAACGGGAATTTTCAAGCTCTGTCTGAATTTTATTTTGTCTGAATATTACAAAATCATGCAAGAATAAAATAATTGTAGTCAGAACTGTAGATATGGCTATAAAAGCGGCTAAAAGTTTGTAATTCTCTAAATGACTGGGAATTTTAGCGAGATAAGAGAATATAGGCCATAAAGTAAGATAAATTCCTATACCGAATAGATAACTTAAACTTAATCGACAAAGCTGGAATTTAAATACGTCATCAGGGAATTTTTTTGCGCTGAATTTTAGGATCCAGACTAATAAATTGCTTGTAATAAACATATAACATGCCGTTTTAATAGCAAGAACAAACAATGATGACAGAATTTCTTCGAATAAAAAGAGCAATAAAAAAGTAAAAGGAAAGGCAAGACTAACTAAAAGCATATTCAGTCGCCGAATTTCTTTGATATTGTATGGAGTTATCGTTTTTTTGATATTGTTTGTCATGGAAATATAATATCTAAACTGAGGTTTTGCTTTTTATTTGGTATATTAAATGTACAAATATCGGATTAAAAAGCAGGATTTATTCTTTGCCGTAAAATCCGACTACTCTTTGTAGTCGGATTTTTTGATGCTGTCTTTTAAATTTTTAAAAGATGTAAAATAAACTAACTTGTGCAGTATTATTTTGGAAATCAGTATTGAATCCGGCAGTTTTTACTTTACTGACGTCTGTTAAAGACAAATAATATCGTGCGCCAATTCCTAGCCCGTTTTGAAATTGATATCCAATTCCTGCTGCGACTCCGCCATCAATTTTTTCTGCAAATTTTGTACCCGAATTAATTCCAAGACCAGTAAAATCTTCATCGACTAAAATCCCAATTTGTGGGCCGGCTTCAAGATACAATCCAAAATCAGTTTTGTATTTTAAAAGAATTGGAACAGTTACATAAGAAAGCTTTATGTCTTCACCATCCATAAGCCCGCCTTTGATTTTTGCACCCTGGGTAGAATATAAAAACTCTTCCTGAACAGCAAAATGATCATTGAATTTATAACCTACAAGCGCACCTGCATGAAATCCTGTTAAACCTTCAGTATCGAAACCGGCATTGGTAAAGTCGCTATAATTGGCTCCGGCTTTTACACCAAAATAAAGGCGTTCTCCTATATTTTTAAAAAAGCTCTGACTAAAACTATTTGTAGTAACAAGAAGAATACAACCAATGAATAAATTTTTGACGATTTTCATAATTTTAAAATTTTATTTTATACTAATTATTTTTTTATACCCGTCAAAAGTATATTGAGTTCATTCTTAGAAAATGATAAATTGGGTCGAGGCGGACAAAATTGCAGGTGAAACGGATTTTGGCTTATTATCTAATCGAAAAATACCACTCAAATTTGATAAATTTATACAGATATACAATCAATTTATACCATTGCTGAAACCTGTTCTCCTGCTATATTTGTAATACTATTACAATTAAATAATAAAAAAGATGAAAGCTATAGGATTTAAAACATCATTACCAATAACTGAAGAAGAGAGTTTTATAACATTTGAAACTCCAAAACCAATTCCGGGTGCGCGTGATTTATTAGTAAAAATAAGTGCTGTGTCTGTGAATCCGGTTGATTTTAAAATTCGCCAGAATAGTGCAAAAGATACCATTCTTGAAACACCTAAAATTATTGGCTGGGATGCTGTTGGAGTTGTGGAAGCGATTGGAGATAAAGTAAGTCTATTTAAGGTAGGTGACGAAGTTTTTTATGCAGGAGATATCACGAAACCAGGAAGCAATGCAGAATATCAGGTTATTGATGAGCGAATTGTGGGCAGAAAACCAAAATCGCTGAGTATTGAAGAAGCTGCAGTTATGCCATTGACAGGTCTAACGGCCTGGGAAATATTGTTTGACCGAATCCGAATCAATCCTGAGAAGGACAAGGGCAAATCTATTTTAATCATTGGCGGTGCCGGCGGAGTAGGTTCGATCGCGATTCAACTTGCCAAAAAGATTGCTGGTTTAACGGTTATTGCAACGGCATCTCGTCCTGAAACTATTGCCTGGAGCAAACAGCAAGGTGCTGATTTTGTGGTAGATCATAAAAACTTAATTACTTCAGTTCACGAAGCGGGTTTTCAAAATGTAGATTTTATTTTAGATTTTGTTGATACTAATTTTTATTGGGATATTATGGTCGAACTGATCAAACCACAAGGACATATCGCCTCAATTACGGGAAGCAGTGATCCTGTTGCCCTGAATAAACTGAAAAATAAAAGTGTTTCGTTTTCCTGGGAATTAATGTACACGCGTTCGATGTTTGAAACGGAGGATATGCAGGAACAACACAATATCCTGAATAAAATTGCTGATCTTCTGGATAATGGTACTATAAAATCAACGCTTAATGAAACGCTTACCGGACTGACGGCTGCTAATTTCAAAAAGGCACACGAATTACTGGAATCAGGTAAAACAATCGGGAAAATCGCGATTAAATATTAAGAGGAGAAGGATATATTGTAAAATAGCTTCCTGATTCTTAATCAGGAAGCTATTTTTTTTATCCTAAAATGCAATGAAAATTATTCGATCATAGAAAGAATACTTTTAGGAATTTCATCAAAACCTTCTATAGAATAAGGCTTAATGAGGTAAGCTTTTATACCCAGCAGATCACATTTTTCTTTGTAGGCCGGATTTATACTTGTCGAATAGACAAAGCAAGGTATGTTTTTTAGTTCTGTTGTATTCAAAATTTCCTGTAGCGCTTCAATTCCGTCCACGATTGGCATATTGATGTCTGTTAGGATTACGTCGGGAATTTTGTTAGAAGAATTTTTCAGGTAATTTAAGAGTTCTTCGCCATTGGCAACAAGATTCACTTTTTCAAAATTAGTATTTTTAGTAAAAGCGTCGCTGATGATGTCAGCGTCATCGCTATCATCTTCGGCGATAAGAATATGTAAGTTATGTAAGTTTTGCATTTTTATGAGAGTGGAAAAAAAAGATTAAATATGGTGCCTTCATTAGGTTTACTTTCTACAGTTATATTTCCTGAATGATTCTCCATTATTTTTTTACAGATTGCAAGACCAATTCCGTTTCCGGAGTATTCATTTTTGGCATGCAATCTCTGAAAGATAGTGAAAATTTTGATAAGATGGGTTTTCTCCATTCCGATACCGTTGTCTTTGATCTGAATTTTTAAGAATTGATGTGTTTCGTTTGGAATTTCAGATTCAGAACTTTCGATTTGATTAATCTGAATAAGGGGAGGATGGTCTGCTTTGCCGTATTTTATAGCGTTTGAAATTAAATTGGAAAAAAGCTGGCGCATTTGAACTTTAGAAGCATGTACTATTGGCAGTTGTCCAATTTCAATTTTCGCTTTTTTATCACTGATTATGATTTCCAAATCATCAGTAACTTCAGAAATTACGTCAACTAAATTGACTTCTGTACGTTCTTCCTGCGCAGTATGTGACGAGTATTTCACTAAATCATCAACAAGTGAGTTTAATCGCAATGCAGATACTTTCATGACATTCATTGATTTAGTATCGGCCTCAGAAAGATAAGCGGCATCTATTCTGCCATTGTACATGACGATTTTTCTCAGGGGTTCTTTGAGATCGTGGGATATTACATGAATAAACTCTTCAAGATTTGCATTTATCCGATTTAGCTCGCTGATTTTTTCTTCAAGTTCTTTTTGATGCTGTATTAATGCGTCTTCATGTTTTTTCTTCTCCGTAAGGTCGGTAATGACAATACCAATTCCCTGAACGGCGGGTTCAAGATCTGTCAGAGCAATATAAGCGGGGAAAACTTTCTTTTCATCCTGAGTTTTAAATAGGATTTCATGGGTGGTAACGCCGTATTTCAACGCTTCGATAACCGGAACAAAATGTTCTGCATTATTAAAATATTCATGCAGATAGTTTCCTATTATTTTCTCAGAGGGAATTCCTATCAGTTTTGAAAAATAATCGTTGCAGTATAAAATGAGGCCGTTTCTTGAAATACTCAACGCGCCTTGTCTGAATTTCTCGATCAGCAGTCTAAAAGTATAATCGGCAGTTTCCAGCGAATAAAGCTGCGGAACTCCATTATTATTGACTACTAATGCATCGACATCCCCATCTTTTATAGCATCAACAATACTGTTTGATTCGTAAAGCTGTTCTTTTAGAGAGGCTATTTCAGCCAATAGAGATTCGATATTTGTATTATTTTCCTTCAAATTATTCTCTTATATTTAGGATTCTAAGTACCTTTTCTTTGTCTGAAAGATCACCTAAAATGATTCTTCTCGGATCAGGATTTGTTTTGATTAATGTAGGTATTGCTACAATCTGGTGTATTACTGCCTGTTCTGTATCCCGACTAATATCTATAATCTCTAATTCGTAATTATTTGCAAGATATTTGTCGCATATCCTGCGCAGGTTTTCAATGGCATGGCCTGATTTTACAGACATACCTGAAACAAAAAGCATAAACTTATGTTTGGTTGTACTAGTACCATCAGATGAGTTATCCATTTTTTTAAGAGTTTAAGGGTTTTATATTAAGCCCAACAAGTACTCTCTCTTCGTTAGAAAGGTCGCCAATTATTTTGCGAATGGGTTCCGGAAATTTTCTTACCAGTGTAGGTACAGCAAATATCTGGTCGCCTTCTGCCAATTGCGGGTTTTTAAGGAGATCTACAATTTCAATACTGTAAATTCCCTTCAGATGTTCTTCGGCATATTTTTTTATGTTTTCGAGTGCCGTAATAGATTTTGGCGTTTGCCCCGCAATATATAATCGTAATTGCCATTCGGCTACAACTTCTTTTTTCATTTTATTTTTCTTTTTTAGAAGTCAGTTTCTCCTGCAATTCTTCTGTTGCTTTTAGTATGCTTAATTCTTCCTCGGCAGATTCAAACTCATTCTTTAGTGCTTCTATATTGGCTTCAAGAACTTTTCGTTTGCGTTCAATTTCTCTGTCTTTTCGGTTAATCTCATTCTGAAGCTTGATATCTGACATTGTTTTCTTGAACTGATGCGATTGTCTTGCTGCTCCGGTAAGTATTCCTTGCGGGCCTAATTCTACATCCAGTAATTCTATTCCGTTGTTCGAAATTATAAATTCCCTTACCTGATTAGAATGCCCCATTCCTCTTGATTTTACAATAAATATTCCACGGTTTCTTTCTCCAATTCCTTCCATATCCCTAACCGTAATCCAGGTATCTACGAGTGATGAAACGGATTCTTCGGCAAGATCGGGTCTGAAATTATCCGTTTGTTTGTTTAATGACGTAAAAAGTGCCGTTATATTGTTTGCTTTCAGCATATCTATCAGTCTTACCAGCATTGAACGCACTTCATGTTCGCTTCCTACCGTTATGAGATTACTAATAGGATCGATGATAATTGTAGTGGGTTTAAATTCCTTAATAAATTTTCTAAGTGTAAGCAAATGCAATTCAAGACCATTAAGCGACGGACGTGACGAATGAATTCGCAAAGTACCTTTATCAATATGCTGTTGAAGATCGACACCTATTGATTTCATATTTCGAACCAATTGCTGCGGCGATTCCTCGAAGGCAAAATAAATAGTTTTTTCGTTGTTTTGACATTGTTGATTCGCAAAGTAACACGCCAAAGTTGTTTTGGCAGTACCCGCAGTTCCTGAAATCAATATATTGCTGCCGCGAAAAAATCCGCCGCCCTGAAACATATCGTTTAGTCCGGGAAGTCCTGTTGGAACAATATCAGAAGAAACCTCGTTGTCCAGTTTTAAGGATGTAATTGGCAGTACTGAAATTCCGTCCTCATCAATAAGAAATGGATATTCATTTGTGCCGTGTGTTGATCCTCTGTATTTTACAATTCGAAGTCTTCTGGTCGAAACCTGTTCGATAACACGATGATCCAAAACGATTACACAATCAGAAACGTATTCTTCTAGTCCCTGTCGTGTTAGCGTTGCTTCTCCGCGTTCTCCAGTAATAATTGCGGTTACGCCTTTGGTTTTTAGCCAATGAAACAATCTGCGCAATTCAGCTCTCAGAATCGCCTGATTGTCTAAACCCGAAAATAAAGATTCTACAGTATCAAGTACAACGCGTTTTGCCTTTATCGAATCAATGGCGTGTCCTAATCTGATAAATAAACCATCAAGATCGTATTCGCCCGCTTCTTCAATCTCAGATCTTTCGACCCTAACGTAATCTACAACGAGTTTTTTATCCGCTTTCAGCTTTTGCAGATCGAAACCAAGTGACTTTACATTTAAGGTAAGATCTTCTGAAGGTTCTTCAAAAGACATGAAGACTCCGGGTTCGTTATACTCTGTAATACCTTTAATTAGGAATTGCATGGATAACAATGTTTTTCCGCAGCCGGCACCACCACAGATTAGTGTAGGGCGTCCTTTTGGGAATCCGCCATCAGTAATCTCGTCCAGGCCGTCTACTCCTGTAGGAGTTTTGGGAAATATAAAACTATGTGATTTTGATTGTTCTTGCACGTTATATAATATTCTGTTTACTCAAATATACGTTTTCCTAGAATATTAATAATTAATATTTATTAAAGATTTAACAGCTGTTTAGCGGTAATTAAAGTTTATAATGAATTATTTGTGTTTAATCGTGTGAATAATATAAAATAATATTGAAATTATAGAATGTTTATTTTTAATTAATTCTTATGCAAAAGTAAATTTTTCTGTTTTTTAGTGAAATTTTTTTGTCAGAAAGCGTTTTGGCGGAGTTTTGCGCAGCAATCTCTTTTTTTCAGAATGAGAAGATTAACCGTTTATTATAGAGATTTAAGCATATTTTAATTTACAATTAAATCTATATTTTTAGAATATTGAGATAAGGAAGGTTTTCCATTAAAACTATTTGTCATTGTCCATGGTACAAGTTTTCTATTTTCAATAATTTCTTTTTTAGAATAAACAAGACTAAAATACATTTCTAAATCGTTTGGATTTTCCCGCATTGGTTTATTTTTTGATTCTTCTGGAATATCCTCGTAATAGTAAGCAGATTGTTTTAAAACAGGATATTTATTCAGTAAATATTGATTTAAAGTGAATCTCTGGCCATCACCTTTGTATAAATCTTCAGATAAAACAGGTGTAATAGTCAGATTTTTAATATTCTGCTTTAAACTTTTATATTGATCTGAAGTTGTTGAAAAATCAGATTCCTTCAAATTATCTTTTTGAGACAATTGCCTGATAACTGAAAGACGAACGTAATCGCCATTGATTTCGGTAACCTTAAATACAAAATAATATTTTTGATAACCCTGGCTTCCGTTAATACCTGTCTCTTTGCTAAAAATAAAGCTTCCTAATTGCAGTTCATGTTCTTTTGTATTGATGGCTTTTTTCCACATATAGGGTTTGTAAACCTTTTCTTTTAAGACATAAAAAGCAATTACAACAATAACAGAAATCAGAATTATTTTTTTCATTTGTTTGGATAGTGGGAGCGAAGTGCTTTTACAAATATCTACAAATTTTGATTAGGATCGAAGAAAAAATAATACACACTCCCGATAGCTATCGGGATAGAAGATTAAAATGATTTTTTAAAATATCTGCTAAATCTGCTGAATCTGCGTGAAAAAAATTAAACACATAGAGACATAGCTTTTAGGATTGTGTAAAAGGTGTTTCACTTGCAAATATTACCGCATAGTGCAATCACGAAACAATACGAGAAAAATAGCCGCTCCCGATTGCTATTGGGATAAAATGTTTAAAAGGATTTTTTTTTAAGATCTGCTAAATCTGCTGAATCTGCGTGAAAAAAAAATAAACATTCAATTGATGGTGTAAATATATGTCACCCCGATGAGGCTTAACTTCACGGATTTTTGATTTTCTATAAATATAACTGGAACTTTTTATCATTAATTAAAAAAGAAAAAAGAAAGCTCCGGAGGAGCGTTATATTTATAGCAAATATATTAGGTATTGTATTCAAAGCTCCATCGGAGCGATATATAAAAACATAACGCTATGAGTTTTATTACAAATGAATGACTTTTTCAGCTATAAAATCTATGTCTCTATGTGTTTAAAAAAACTAAGCGTAAAGGTTATTAAGAATCCAGCCAATTCTTAAAATTATTAATTTCTTTTTTACTTAAAATAATCGGTTCCGTATCCGGAATAGCGACATTCAATAAAATCTCAATTTTCTGACTTGAATGTTTAATGATTTCCTGAATGTTATTGCGGTTAATGATGTATTTGCGATTTATTTTAAAGAAAAGTAGGGGATTAAGTTTACTGATCAGATCTTTTAGATTGCTATTGTATAAATAACTGCTGCCGGAATCGGTATAGATAAACATATGTTTTCCTGTGGCATAAAAATAGGTAATAGAGCTATCGTTTATCGAAAGAAGCTTATCTCTGTGATTGACTAAAAAGTGCTGTTGAATATTGCTTTGATTTTCAATTTCAACAAGTGATTCAACAATTAGATTGGTATTAAAAGTTTCTTTTATGTTTTTGTATTTCACTAAAGCTTCGTGTAATTCGTCTTCTTCATAAGGTTTTAGAAGATAATCTATCGTAAAGTGCTTGAAGACTTTTACGGCATAAGAGTCATAAGCGGTAATAAAAATAACGGGGCATGAAACAGGCGCTTGTTCAAAAATATCCAGACTTTTGCCATCTCCCAAATGAATGTCCATAAAGGCAAGATCAACGGTGTTTATTTTAAAAAAAGCAACGGCATCTTTTACGGATTTTACTATTGTAATTTCGTTTATCGAGATAATACTTTGTTGTTCCAGAATTGATTTCAGATAGCTTGAAGCAAGATGTTCGTCTTCAATAATAACTATTTTCATATCGTTTAATTTTCTGTAAAGTTAAAAAAAAAGCTCCGTTAAAAACGGAGCTAATTTTATTACAATTCAGGATTGTTTAAACGGGCATCTAAAGGAAATGGAAGCGTATAACGCGGATCATTTTCTATTAATGTATAATTTTGATCGTTGAAAGTATGAATGATTTGTTGTTGAGTTGTTCTTCGCAAATCAAACCAACGGTGACCTTCTACAGCAAACTCACGTTGTCTTTCCTGAGCTATAAAATCAAGAAGCTGAGATTGTGTCATGGCAGCAATCGATGTGCTTAACGTGTTAAAAGCTGTAGCAGTATATCTGTTTTTAATAAAAGTGGTTACAGTTGTTCTTGCCGTTTCCAGATCGTTTAATTGTGCTGATGCTTCTGCTTTTGTCAAATACAATTCAGCTGTTCTGAAAGTACATTTTTGGGCGATATCACCACCTTTTCTAAATCTGAATCTGCTTCCACTTGCCTGATAATACAAAGCAAAACGTAAGTCGTTTGTTTTATCATAAGCACCTGTTAAGGTTGGCGCAGCATATGATGTACCTTTTAAAAGATTGATAAAAGGATCCTCAAGTGCCAATATAGATTCCGGACCGTTATAAAGGTTAGGTAAAGCAGCTGTGGTATTTAAGTTTATTAAAGCATTTTTGTATATCATTGCTTTATCTGCAGCTTCGATAGCTTTAGCCCATTCTTTTCTGTAAAGGAAAATACGAGATTCCATAGCATATAAGGCAGCCTTAGAAAAACGGTAATTAATGCCCGTTGTCTGAGTGTCTAAATTCAATAATTTTCTAGCCTCTTCGTTATCAGATAAAATCTGATCGTAAATAACAGCGACACTTTGAGGAACGTAAGCCTGCTCTAAATCTATTTGTAAAGCCAACGGAACACCTCTGTCTGTTGCAGCTGTTGCAGCATTGTAAGGTTTACTGAATATGTTCAATAAATCAAAGTAAGTTAAGGCTCTTAGTGCATAAGCTTCTCCAATTAACTGATCTTTCTCTGCAGAAGGTGCTAATTTTTGACTTGCTTCATTGATGATGACATTCGTATAGAAAATTCTGTTGTACAAAGCAGCATAAGGAAAGCTGTTTGTCGTTTTATCAGGATTGGCGTCTTTCCAGATATAATGATCTCTGTAGAAAGTAGCATTGTCATTAAATTCATCCAGGATCAATTCGTCTGCTCTAATGGCAGATAATGCTTTGTGAATTGCAGTTATCGAATATCCTTTTGTCATTACAGCTCTGTAGTCTGTTAAGGTTTCCGGAATTACTTTACCCACCGGCTCAACATCAAGATAATGGTCACAGCCTACAGTTGCAACAGCTACACTGGCAAAGAATACGTATTTTAATATATTTTTCATTTTAAATCAGATTAAAAAGTTAGGTTACATCCTAAAGAAATTGATCTTGGGATTGGTTGTGCATAGATATTTCCGTAAGTTTCAGGGTCAAAGTAACCTTTATAATCAGAGCTGATCACGAATAAGTTTCTACCTTCGATACTAAATCTTACACTGTCCATAAACAAAGTTTTTGTCGCTGTCTTAGGTAAAGAATATCCAAAACGTACACTGCTCAAACGCATATAGCTCATTTCATGGACCCAAGTATCTAAATAATTGTACATATTAAGTGGTGCTGCTCCTGGAGAAAACCATTGGTAAGCCATCCATGAATCTCCTGTTCCTGAAGTTTCACTCGTAATTCCGGGTATGTGCGAACCTGTATTAGTAGGTGACCAGGCATTTAGAACATCTGTAGTATAGTTTTGACCACGATCTAAAGCTGTACCATTAAAATTTGGTTTTTCAACAACTGTTTGTTTGATATTAAAAGTAGTGGCAATAGTAAGATCAAAATTACGAACTTTAAAAGTGTTGATAAAACCACCGGTAAATTTAGGATCTAAATCTCCGGCATAAGTAAACAAATTTCTTGTGTCTTCATCTGTAAGTTTTGATTGCGATAAAACTCCGGGGAAGAAATCTGCATAAGGGTCAAAAAGTGCAAAAAATGTTTGTGCGTTTACCGTTTCTCCTTTTTTGTTTACAAATAAAGGATAACCGTTTTCGTCAATTCCGTTAGTTTTTAATGCAAATACCGCATTAACCGGAAGTCCTTCTCTGGACGGCAAATAGCTATTAGATCTTGTCTGAATACGATCTACATTACTTTTATTATGAGCAAAATTTATAGTAGTATTCCACTTAAAGTTTGGACGATTGATGTTTTGTGTAGACAAAGAAATCTCGTATCCTTTATTCGTTACCTGCGCCCAGTTAGCGTTTGTAAATTCAAATCCGTTTTCGACAGGAAGCGATTGTAAACCAATTAAATCAGTACTTTTTCTTCCGTAAACATCGGTTACAATGCTAATACGATTATTGAATAAACCAAGATCCATTCCAAAGTTAGTATTAGTAGTTTTTTCCCATCTTAATTTATCATTAGGAGGAGAGATTACATTGATAATAGGTTCTGACTGTCCCGGTAAAATAACTACAGTTTTGTTTTCTCCCACTACATAAGGAGAAGTGTTTTTATCTATATTTCCTTGTAAACCGTAAGAAGCACGTAATCTTAAATTAGAAACTACTTCATTACCTTTTAAGAAATTTTCTTCAGATACTGCCCATGAACCGGAAACAGCCCATAATGGTAAGTATTTGTATTTAGGATCTACACCAAATAAATCCGATCCGTCGTAACGAACACTTCCAAAGAAAGTATATTTTCTGTCATAGGTATACGATGCTGTTGCAAAAAAGGAAGCAAATGCATTTTCGTTTTCATTTTTAATATAGGTTTTCCAGTTTGCATTTGCAGCAGTATCTGCATTCGGGAAAATAATTTGAGTTGTAGTTAATGTTTTAGGGTCGAAACCAAAACCTTTTGTGCTAATAGCAGTGCTTTTGTTGTTTCTTAACTCATTACCGGCCATAACTTCTATCTCATGTTTTCCTCCAAGAGTAGTGCTATAGTTTAGCATAGTTTTAATGTTATACTGAAAAAAGTCTGTGTTTGAATTTTGAATAATTCCGCCAACAGGAAGGAAATAAGTATCAGCGCCGTTTGAAAATATACGTGTTTTTTCTCTTTCTTTTCTTGTAAAGTAAGTATCCTTACCAGCGTATTTTTCAGAAGCATTATTATCAAACTGTAAACCAATTTGTGTACTTGCTTTTAAGCCTTTTGTAATAGTATAATCAACATCAAGTAAAGCTTTTACAGATCTTGTTGTTAATTCGTAATTCGTGTTTTCTCTTTCTTCTAAGAAATTAAAAGGAATATATACACTTCCATTTCCATATCCGCTCATATCTCTGTCATATTTATAACTTCCATCAGCATTAAAAGGAGTTAAATATGGGTTTACGTTTCTTGAATAATTAGCAGGATTGGTAAAAGTATCTGTATCTGATACATAAGTTGTTTTCTTGCTTTGCGTACCAAAAATTCCAACACCAACATGTAATTTATCTGTTACGGCAAAGTTGTTTTTTAAGGTAAGGTTGTATCTGTCAAAGCCAGTCCCAATAGTAGCTCCTTCTTCATTATAAGCTCCTAAAGAGAAATAATAATCCGATTTTTCTCCACCACCTGATAAACTCAAACCGTATTGCTTATTAAAAGTACTTCTGTACAATAAATCACCCCAATTGGTATTGTTGTTTCTTAAAGCGTTAATTGAGTTTTGGGTTGCAGGACTTAGAGACGAAAAACCTCCCGATCTATAGGCTCCTAATTCATTAGCCTGATTAAGAATACGGGAAATTTCTCCGTTTGTGTCTCTGTAAGTCAAATCTTCTCTTGAAGCCAAAGAAAGTTCAAGATCTACTTTTTGAGAAGAGTTTAAAAGGTTTAATTTAGAAAAATTAGGTTTTTCAGTCACGAAAGTATTGACGTTAAAGTCTACTCTCATGCTTCCTTTTTTTCCTTTTTTAGTCGTTACCACAATAACTCCGTTTGCAGCTCTTGCACCATAAATAGCAGTTGCAGCAGCATCTTTTAGTATGGTAATATCTTTAATGTCTTCAGGGTTTAAACCAGCGATAGAAAAATTGCTTAAAACATCGATATTGTCTTTGTCGTAGTTTTGAGGAACATCATTTCCTTCAAGAGGCAAACCATCTAAAACCCATAAAGGATCCTGTGCACCATTAAGAGATGCAGTACCACGAATTCTGATTTTCGAAATAGTTCCCGGAGCTCCTGTTTGTTGTGTTACGGCAACACCCGCAACCTGACCAATTAACATTTGATCTAAACTCGCAACACCCGCTTGTTTGATATCTGCCATATCAACTGTTGCAACAGCTGATGTCAGTTTTCTTTTTTCAATCTTTTGGTAACCTGTTACTACAATTTCTTTTAATTCGCTGACATCAGATTTTAAAGAAATAGTGTATTGGTTTTTATCTGTAATATCAATTGTATAAGGTATGTATCCCATATAGGTTACTCTTAAACTTTTGATGTTACTGTTGATTTTAAATTCGAATGCACCATCAAAATCAGTTACAGTACCAAGGCTCGCGCTCATGATAACTCCTTTTTCCTGTGTGTTGTTCGATACAGAACTGTTCTCGACAGAAACGGTAACTCCCGGTATTGGCAGTCCGTCGTTGGCATCAAGTACCCTTCCTTTAATAGTCCTTTCCTGCGCAAACCCGGATAGGGTAAGTAGGAAACTCAGCATGTAAAATAAATTCTTCATTGGTCGTTTTTGGATTGTATTAATTTTTATAGTGTGTTGTTTAAAGCTTTCTCTATACGTTGGATCAAATCGAAATAATGGTTTTTAGTTTCCTGATTTCCAATATTTCTTTTTGTTTTTAATAATTGCAGAATCTGGTTCAATTCTCCTTTTTTATCAGAGGTAACTTCAGAAACTCTTTTTAGGGAAGACTGATTGATGTTACGCGCCATTTTAGCATCATCCAGATAATCACATAAATGCGGCATGCTTAAAGTCTGTTCTAACTGAATAATTTTTTTAGCATCTGTTTTTTCAAAAAGTTTATTTGTTGAAACAATCAATACATCCACATAATTTTTCTGAGTCATACGTTCCATAATCGTAAGCGATTTGTTTTGGATAGTAGGAGCGAAAATGCTTTGGTGAATTGTTTTGAACAATTGTGTTACGGTAAACACATTCTCTTTGGCTTCATTACGCTGAAATAATTCGTTTTCAGTAATTCTCAACAAACGATCATCGCTCAGCAGACTGTATAAAATCCCGTATTGTAATTCCCTTGCAAGCGTATATGGCGTGTACTCGTAAGGTCCAAGCGGTGAATCCTTCAAAGGATTTGTCTTATCCAAAATTGGATTAAAGAACAGCCACTCCGGAAGTTTGATACTATTGCTTAATAAGTAAGAAACTGCTCTTTTCTGTATCGCTGCAGGAACAGCCACATAACTGGGTTTGTTGTCACCGTGAACGGTTGTGTTTAAATAAATACCACCAACATTGGCTAAAACATGATAGTTGTACAAATTCCATTGACCAATTGCACCAATATAAAGTTTACCCGTTTCATAGTAAGATTCATCTTTATCATACGTCCAATCCAGGATTTTGCTTACTACTCTTTTTAAGTTTTTAAGCCCGTATTCACTCGCTTTCATTGCATCATTACCCAAATCTTCAGATTGCGAACGAGGATCTATTGTACCATTTCCGTCTTGTTGTTCTCCGTAGAAATAAACAGGATCATCTTTGTGTTTTGCAATCAGTTCGTTCAAAGCATTATGCTCTTCAGTTGTGTCAGCATACCATCTGTAACCCCATTCGATAGCATATTTATCGTATTCACCAATTTTTGGCGTGATGGCTTCTACATGATCTTCCGGCTGCGCAATATAATTGTAACGGGCATAATCCATGATTGATGGAGCTGTTCCGCCCATTTTTGCTGTAAAAGCTGGAGATCGAAGTGATTCTACCGGATAAGCAAATGATGCTCCCATATTGTGTTTTAGACCAAAAGTGTGTCCTACTTCATGAGACGATACAAAGCGAATCGCTTCTCCCATGTGCTCGTCACTAAATTTGTTTCCTCTTGCTTTTGGGTCGATTGCCCCAGTCTGAATACGCATCCAGCTGTGTAAAGAAGTCATTACATTGTGCCACCAGATAATATCAGACTCGATGATTTCGCCACTTCTTGGATCTACAACTGCAGGTCCCATAGCGTTCGATTTTTGCGATGCGACATAAGTAATTACGGAGTAGCGCACATCATCGATATCAAAATCAGTATCTTCTGCTGTAGGTTCTTTTGCAATAACAGCATTTTTAAATCCTGCTCTTTCAAAAGCGACCTGCCAATCACGAACTCCTTCGATGATATAAGAACGCCATTGTTTTGGTGTCGATGGATCGATATAATAAACAATAGGCTTTTTAGGTTCTACTAATTCTCCTTTTTTGTATTTTTCAATATCTTCTTTTTTAGGTTCCAGTCTCCAGCGGGTGATGAGTTCTTTCTCCAGAACAGCATGCTGGCTATCACTAAAATACCAGTGCTCTTCAGAAAAATATCCAATACGTTTGTCTGCAAAACGCGGCTTCATAGGCACTTTATCCAATAAAATAATATTAGATGTTACTCCAATCGTAACAGATAGCGCCGGTCCACCTTCGCTTACAGAAGTAGTCAACTGCGACTTAACGACAATATTTTTAGGGAAAGTCTTCACATTTTCTATATACGAAAGTTCAGATTTTACAGATCCTCCAAAGCTGATATTGCTTAAAACATCGTTGAAGCTTTTTTGTTTTCCGTCAAAAACCTTATTGGCTTTGATAACAACTGATGTCGAATCACTATTTTTTGTCTCGATATCAAAAACTTCTATAATCGATTCTGAGAAATTATCATTAACAGATCTTGTAATAGCATCTCCAGCAGGAGACGAAATTTTAGGTATCGATGATTTTACCCAAACTTTTTTGGCAACAAGATCTTTATGAAAAGTGATGATCTTATTTTCATAATTCATCCCTTTATTTAATCCTGCATCATTAACAGGCAAAGGAACATTTGAAATTTTATTAACTACTAAAAATTCTCTTTGAAAAAGCGAATCGTTGATTTCCAGATAAAGATCCGTTTTTACCTGAATGGTATTAAATAATCCTTTTTTGAAAGTTCCCTGCTTGATCAGATCAGCGTATTTTTTCGCTTTAGGATTTTTTAATGAATCTTTAACTTGTTCCGTTTTGTCTTCTTTATTCTTTTTATTCTTTTTTTGAGAAACTACAGTACTAGTACTTAATATCATTACTATTAAAGCGATACTTTTTAGATTTCTCAACAATGCCTTTTCTCTCATCGAAAGTTAAGTTTAGGTTAATTTTTGGCTAAAAATATTGCATGGGTTACGTTAAAAAAAGCAAAATGGAGTGAGTGGCTTTTTTTTGGGAGTGAATGTTTTTTTTTATCCGATTAAAGGTAAAATGCAAGTAAAATCGCCATCTTTTTTGAAGGCCTTAAATCCGTCCTTAGCGTAGTATTTATAAATACTTTGTAAGTATTTGTGACCAAACTTAGATTCTTTCTCGAAGTTTTGCTTTTCGTTTAAATTATTGGTAATAATTACAACGTTTTCGTTAATGTCAATTGTGATTCTTAAAGGCATTTCATCAGAAGCAATATTATGTTTTATGGCATTTTCTACTGCAATCTGAAAAGCTAAATAAGGGACCTTTTTTGCCAGGAAGTTTTCATCTTTAATATTTACGGTAAAGACAAACTCTTCAGTAAAACGGGTTTGCTGCAAAAAGATGTATTTTTCTATAAAAAGCAATTCTTCCTGTACCGTAACAATATTGTTTACCGGAGGATTGATCAGATATCGGTAAATTTTAGAAAGATTTAAGGTAAACTTTCGTGCAACTCCTGTATTGCTGTCAATTAGCATATAAAGAGAATTCAATGAATTGAAAAGGAAGTGCGGATTGATCTGCTCTTTTAACTGATGTAATTGTATTATTGCTTTTTCCTTGTTGATTTTTTCATTTTCTAAAAGAAGCTTATTTTTTTCTTTTGATAAGATCTCTTTTTCATGAAAATTGCGACGGGTAAAAATGGTAAACAAATAAAAAGAGATAATCAGAATTGCCGTTGTAATAATATAAATTAATGAAGCGTATTTTTTTACCGCATCTACATCTTCATTTGAAACATTTTTGGGAAAATTCACGCATAAATACCAATTTGTACCTTTCATGTTCAAGCGTTGCGTGTATCGTACAATGTCCAGACCCAGATATTCTGAAAGGGCTACTTTTTTTGTATAACTCTCTTTATTTTTAAATGTGGTGTCAGCAGCTGATATATTTGTAACTTCAAAAATATTTTTTTGCAGTAGTTTTATTTCCGGGTGATAGATTATCGTTCCTTTGCTGTCAAATACAAAAGCGTAATTAATCGCTTTTTGGTCAATAGTTGAAAAGTAAGATTGCATTGCTTTTAAGTCAATATCATATCCGTAGCGAATTACAGTACCATTAGGCGCAACATATTTATAGTAAATACGCCAGAAAAAATTTTCATGATCTTCAATAATACTATTAAACCCATTGAGGTTTCCTTTCTTTAAAACTAAATCTTCTATCGAAGCCTCGAGATTTTTACTCTTTTTAGTATAGGTAAAATCTATTTTCTGATTGTTGATCTTAAACCAGTTGTTTCTAATAATACTGTCATTAGAATGAATTGTACTGAGTACTCTTAGGTTATCAGATAAATTTTTAGAGTTGCTAATAGCAACAATACGCTTAAGTTCATTTTGTATTTCTAAAAATCTTGATAATTCCTGTGCAGTAATTTCCTGTTTTATCAGAACATTACGAATTTCAGTTGCCGTATTGGATTTCTCGGAGATTTGAGTTATCAGACCACTTAATATGTAAATATAAAGTAATGTAAGGATAATAAAAATGATTCCTAAAATGAAGAAGTTCCTGCCGGAAAAGGTATTTTTTAATGTAAATTTCAAAGATGTATTTTAAAAAAAATAAGGAATTTTGGAGTCCTTACAGCAATATGTATTAATTTTTTTTCGTGTGCAAATATAAAACTTTTTGACTGATACACTTTTAGTTATGAAATCTTAACACTTATTTCAGGGAGTCGTTTAGTAAAAATCTTGTTAAGAGGAAAGAATGTTTCTCGTTGCGTAGATTTAACCGCCAAGAGCGCAAAGTTTTTTACTAAGCAAGGTTTTAATAAAAACGCAAAGTTCGCAAAGCTTTGTCTTTAATTAAGCTTTGCGAACTTTGCGAGATTAGTATTATTTTTTTTGATTAATTACCCAGAATTTCACGCAAAGTCGCAAAGCTGCCAAGTTAAAAAATGTAAAAAACTTTGTGACTCTGTGACTTTACGCGATTATAAAAAATGAATTGATTGCAAAGCTTTGCGAACTTTGTGTTTTCTAAGCGCACAGTAAAATAAAACCATAGCGTTCTTTGCAGTTAAATCGTAAAGTACTTCTATTCTCATTTCAAACCTGAAACCTGAAACCTGAAACCTGAAACAAAAATTAAGAAATCTGCAGATGTTCCAGTGTTTTTCCTACCAGTGTTTTTACCCCAACCGGTTTGAAACCTAGTTTTAAGTATAATTTTTTGGCACCCGGATTTTCTTTCTCAACCAATAAACCCAAAGTCTGTTTGTTTTTAGTCACATATTCCTCAATCAGAAACTCAAGTATTTTAGATCCAATTCCTTTTCCCTGATGATTTGTATTTACACCCAATGAGTCTATATAAAATTCACCACTCTGGGTTTCATTTTCGGGACTAAAGTCAGGATTAAAATTAAGTCTCACATAATCAATAATTGGTTTTCGCAATTCCTGTAATTTTCCTCCATCATAAACAGCCACAGCTCCAATAATTTCGTCATTTTCTTCCGCTACATAACAATTCTGATAAGAGTACTGATTGTTTTCGGATTCGACAAAATGCAAGAGAAAATAATAGGCCGTTTTAGCATCTCTTTCGGCAATGAATTTATAGATAATTTCTTCCATGGCCAACAGCAAATGTGCTGCAATACTTTCTGAATCTTCAATAGTTGCTTTTCTAATGATCATGATTTTTCTTTTTAAGAGTACAAAATTACGGTAACTTTTAAATATTACCCGTTTTCATTGAGATAATGCTTTAAATAGTTGCTTTTTCTGATTTTTCATTAAAACCAAACTCCATATGAGATTGAATTTTAATATTGTAAAGTATTTTAAATCAGTGTTTTATTTGTTTGTTGGTAATAAGAAACGGAAAAAAAGATGGAAAAAAGGAAGATTTGAAAAAGTGCTATTAAGACCTTATTTCTTTTTACGAAAAACAGTTTTTTGTACTAAAAAGACTAATTTTTAAAACTTGATTGTTGATAACTGTTTTTTCTTAGGGTAATTTTGAACTGCTTTTTTATGTTGATAACTCTATTTAGATTTAGTATAAATAGCTGATGTTTTGAGGGTTACGGGATATTATATTGCTGTTGATAAAAAGTAAATTTATTAATGGTTTTTAAAGGTCATGAACTGTTGATAATTGGATGGATTTTTAACATCAAAATAGGGGGCAAAAGAAGAACTGTGGGTTAATTTTGTAATTATAGAAATGACGTTTAAACCCCAAATAAACAAATCATTTTTATTCTTGATAAGTCATCATTTAATACTATATATATGTCTATATTCGATAAAAGAATCAATTATAAACCTTTTGAATATCCAGAGGTGCTGCAATTTACTGAAGCCATCAATAAAGCGTATTGGGTTCATACAGAGGTTGATTTTACTGCTGATACTCAGGATTTTCATTCGCATTTGAATGCAGCCGAAAAAACAGCCATCAAAAACAGTTTATTAGCTATCGCACAAATAGAAGTAGCGGTAAAAAGTTTTTGGGGTAACATTTACGAGCATTTCCCAAAGCCGGAATTCAACGGATTAGGAAGTACGTTTGCCGAATGTGAGTTCAGACATTCTGAAGCATATTCGCGTCTTCTGGAGGTTTTAGGATACAATGACGAATTCGAAAAACTGATGGAGATTCCGGTGATCCGCAAACGTGTCGATTATTTATCGAATGTACTAAAAGATACCAAATCTCAGGACAATAAAAAATATGTGGTTTCGCTGATATTGTTCAGTATTCTGATCGAAAATGTATCACTTTTTAGTCAGTTTGCGATTCTTTTGTCTTTTACAAGATTCAAAGGATACATGAAAAACGTGAGTAATATTATTGCGTGGACTTCAATTGACGAACAAATTCATGCGAATGGCGGTATCTATATTGTAAATAAAATACGTGAAGAATTCCCGGATTATTTCGACGAGGAAACTTTAGCGCTTATTCGAGAAACAGTTAAGGATTCGATCAATGTAGAAGCAGACATATTAGACTGGATTTTTGAAGATGGTGAAATCGAAACGATCAAAAAAGCAGATTTGGTCAACTTCATGAAATTCAGATTAGACGAAAGTCTGACACAAATCAATATTCCAACAATATTTAATGTTCCCGCTGAGGATTACAAGGCAATGGCATGGTTTGAGGAAGAAGTTTTTGCGAACAGTCTGGATGATTTCTTTGCGAAAAGACCCGTAGAATATACCAAACATGACAAAAGTATTACCGCAAACGACCTTTTCTAAAAACAGCAAATTACAATTATGAATACAATAGATACAATTTCAGGAAACAGCGCTCCGCTAAGCGAAGCAGACAATAAAATGTGGTGGAAAAACTCTGAAAGTGAGCAAATTTTAAATCGTGGTTATCTTTTAAAAGGGGAAACTGTAGAAGGGGCAATTGACAGAATTTGTACTGCTGCAGCAAAAAGATTATACAAACCCGAGTTAAAAGAGTCTTTTGTTGAAATGATCGAACGCGGCTGGATGAGCATTAGCTCGCCAGTGTGGGCCAATATGGGAACAGAACGCGGTTTGCCAATCTCTTGTTTTAATGTTCACGTTCCGGATGAAATCGAAGGAATTACACATAAATTGGGTGAAGTCATCATGCAGACCAAAATTGGTGGCGGAACATCAGGATATTTTGGAGAATTGCGCGAAAGAGGAAGCGCCGTAACCGATAACGGAAAGAGTAGTGGAGCGGTAAGTTTCATGAAACTTTTTGACACGACAATGGATACGATTTCTCAGGGAGGCGTTCGTCGTGGTGCTTTTGCAGCTTATTTAGACGTAGATCACCCGGATATCGAAGAATTTTTGAAAATAAAAAGTATCGGAAATCCGATCCAAAACTTGTTTACGGGAATCTGTGTTCCTGATTACTGGATGCAGGAAATGATTGATGGTGATGCCGATAAAAGACAAGTTTGGGCTAAAGTTCTCGAAAGCCGTCAACAAAAAGGATTGCCTTATATCTTTTTTAGCGACAACGTAAACAAAAACAAACCACAAGTTTATAAAGACAAAAACCTGCGAATTAATGCGAGTAATTTGTGTAGCGAAATCATGTTGCCGTCAAGCCTTGATGAATCGTTTATTTGCTGCCTTTCGTCAATGAATCTGGAGCTTTATGAGGAATGGAAAGATACCGAAGCAGTAAAACTGGCGATCTTTTTCCTTGATGCCGTTTTACAGGAATTCATCGAAAAAACAGAAGGAAACTATTATCTGGCAGCAGCGAATCGTTTTGCAAAAAGACACCGCGCTCTTGGATTAGGAGTTTTAGGATGGCATTCGTATTTACAAAAAAATATGATTCCGTTTGAAGGTCTTGAAGCTAAAATGAAAACCACAGAAATTTTTAAACATATCAGTGATAAAGCCGATAAAGCGACTCAGGATTTAGCCCGTATTTATGGAGAACCTGAATTACTAAAAGGCTACGGAAGACGTAATACCACCACAATGGCAATTGCTCCAACGACATCATCATCGGCTATTTTAGGACAAACGTCACCTGGAATTGAACCTTTTAGCAGTAATTATTACAAAGCAGGTCTGAGCAAAGGTAATTTTATGCGTAAGAACAAATACCTTAAAGCATTATTAGAAGAAAAAGGTCTTGATAACGAAGAAGTTTGGAGAGAAATCATGCTGAATGGCGGAAGCGTTCAGCACATGAGCCAGCTGAGTCAGAATGAGAGAGATGTCTTTAAGACCTTTAAGGAAATCAGTCAGTTAGAGATTGTACAGCAAGCATCAATCCGTCAGAAATATGTAGATCAGGGACAAAGTATCAACTTGAATATCCCTTCGGATTTACCTATTAAAGAGGTAAACCGTTTGCTGATCGAAGCATGGCAATTAGGAATCAAAAGTTTATATTACCAACGCAGCCAAAGTGTATCTAAAGAATTGGTTACAAGTTTAGTTAGTTGTAGTAGTTGTGAATCATAAAAGTAAAGGCTGTCTGGATTGACAGCCTTTTTTTTGTACCAATTTTGGCCCGCGGATTTTACGGATCGGGCGGGTTTTCGCTGGTTTTTTTAGCGTGCGGCATCTTTGTCAAAGTTGGTCATCGCATTTTTGTCATCCCGAACGAGGGATCTCTGAAAGTAACTCGACAAAAATATGTCACCACAATCTTGTCCTCTCGACGGAGGAGTGATCACACAAGAAATGTCACAAAGAAAATCACCAATCTTTGGCGAGTTCCGAGTGCGATCCCTCGTTCCTCGGAATGGCAAAATAGGCGAAATTACGGTTGTGGTTGCCTCGTTCCTCGCAATGAGAAATAGGGATAAAAAAAAGACTGCCTATTTTACAGACAGTCTCTTTCAAACTAAAAAAACAAAAAGTTAATGACTTTTACTATTTTCAAAACCCAAAATAGTAATCATATAAGGCGTATTCGAAACTTTGATCTTTTTTGCAATTGTCATACTGGATAAACTAAGCTGCAATAATTCTCCCGTTGTTGGAGAAGTGATATAGGCAAAATTCTCTGTTAATTGCATCTGAGGTTTAAGTGCAGCATCACTGGCTGTTTCTCCAATAATTTTTCCTTCTTTTTCGATTTGTAAACTGGTTAGATTAAATAATTTAAACTCACCTGAAAGCAATAGAATCCCTAATTTGCTGGTGTTGTAGCTTACTTTACATTGCATAATGTTGGTGTTTTGCAAAATTGGTTTGATGGTTCCCGCTGTAACATCAATTAAATAGGCACCTTTTGCGGCAGTAAATCCTATAAATTTTCCTTTGGCTTTAGTCTCTAAAATAGTTCCAAACCAAGCGGTTCCAAAATCTTCGGGAAGTGCAATTAGTTTTTGTTTTCCTGAACTTTCTACCACGAGAACACCGCTTGCAGAACCAAAAACAGCGTAAGTTCCGTCAGAAGCATTTCCATGAATTCCTTTTGTTGCAACAGTCGATTCAAACAGTGTTTTTCCTGTATTATCGATAATTTTTACTTTTTCAGGTAATGTTCCCGCAACCGAATTGTCTTTTTGGGTAACCGCGTAAGTTCCGTTTAAGAACGTTGCCATAGCCCCGTGATGTGCCAATAAACCTGCATTTATGGTTTTAAATTTGGCTCCGGCAGTATTAATCTCTGATTCTTTGGCTACAGATAATGTTCCGTCTCCGTCATTAAAAGTCAGCAATTCCCCAATTTTACTTTTAAAGTGCGTTGGCAGAAGTGATTGTCCGGTTAAGGAACCAAATTTAGGAGTTCCGTCTACATCAACATGATCTCCGTGGCTTTCGAATCCGCTGTCAAAAGTTTCTACCATATTATCTGCTCTGTGAACAAGTCCGGAATATCGGCCGGATTCTGTGGTATAAAGAGATGATTTTGCAAATTTGGCATTAAAAGAATTTATTGTTGCATCAACGGGATTTACGAGTGTAACTGCTGTTGTTTTTTCGTCGGAAAGTAATATTCTTAAATATTTGTATTCGGTCAGCGTTTCATCCAGCGTTTCAGGCGTATTGTCATCGTCATTGCTGCAAGAGAGCACGAAAGAAGATAAAGCAAATAGGAAAATGAGTTTGAAATAATTGTTTTTCATTGTAAACGTGTTTAAATTAATTTAGTTTTAAAAATGTGTAGATTAGAAATTGATGGTAATTGGCATTGATTTGTACACGCTCAGGTTATAAGAGGTGTTTTTATACAGAACTACCCAATTGTATTGCCCGGATTGCCATGATTTGTCTGCGGTCGTAGGGTTTCCTTCGGTATCTTTATCAGCGCCAACGACGATACTTTCTCCACCCCAAACGTCATTGATTTTTTGCAGTGTCGCGATTTTTGAAGCTGCCGGAAGTCCTTTGTGTTCTGCTTTAGAAATCACGATTACTTTTTTGAAATCAAGATTATCAATACTTTCGGGATGGTAATTAAGGCTCTTTTTGATCAAAACCGAATATAAAATACCGTCGCCCATGATCTGGCTTACTTGTGCATGCGCTGTAATGATATCATTCTTTTTGAAGATTAATTCCGGTTCAACCCAGGTATTCATATAATAAATTATATCGTCATTTCGCGAAAGCATATCGCGTCCAATTAGCGGATCAGCAGGCATATTGGCAGGATCTGTAATCGTAAGTTCTTCTTTGATTTCGAGTTGCGATCCGTTTTCATCCAGCACAATAAAATAGAAATCGAATTTACCTTCGGGAGCATCGGCAGGGATATTAAAATGTTTGTGTACGTTGGTGTTTTTTGCACCTTTGTATTCGATCCAGGAAACTTCGAATCTCCAGTCTTTAGTATACGTTTCTCCTTTTTTAGGAAGAATCTTAAGTTGTACATCGGCAATTTTATCACCGGCAACAACATCAGCATTAAAATGGAAATCCCTGCCAATTAAAGCGCGTTTGTTATTAGCGGTTCCAATTTCGACAGCTGTCGCGGTTGGTTTTAAAACAGGTTTATCATTATCGTCGTTACTACAGGCCGTGAATCCGGCACTAACGGTCAAAAACAGAAGAAATAATTGTACTTTTTTCATGTTGGAATTGGGTTTGTTAATTGTGTTCATATTATTTTTATTGATGTATTAAAAAGGGAATTCTAACGGATAGAATAATGTTTCTGCTGGCTTCAGGGAGTTCGATCAACCTGTAAAAACTGGTATGATTGAGGTATTTGGTATTCAATAAATTTTGAATTTGCATACTAATAATGAAATCCTGCTGACCGGCTTTGATTTTCGTTCCCATTGCCAGATTAAAAACGTTACTGCTAGCTGTTTTTTTCTCCGGCGGAACAATTTGATTTTGTTGCGCGGTATACCGATAATCAAGAGAGAAATACGTGTCTTGCAAGTTTTTGATTTCCGGATTGTACGTCATCCCAAACAAAACCGAAGCAGGAGGAGAGAAGGGAAGCGTATACCCTTTTTTGCTCCCTGATAATTGTTCTGAATACAGGTATTCGGCCAGAATCTCACCGCTTACATTTTTCAGGAACTGATAACGCATTTGCAGTTCACCACCGTAACGCATGACTTTGCTTTGCTCGTATTCAAAAACCTGATTGCCGGCGCCGTAATAAATATCATGTTGCGAAGTAGGATTCAGGTAAATGTAATTGGGGAAATAATTCAAAAACGGACTCAGCTGAACTGACCATTTATTTTCCTGCCATTCCATACCAAGATCTAATTGGTACGAACGTTCTGCTGATAAATTGGGATCTCCTTTTTCGAATCTGAAATAATGATAATTGACTCCGTTTGAAGCCAGTTCTTTGGCAATTGGCATTCTAAAACTTGTTCCTAAATTGGCTTTAAGAGATAATTGTCCCGGAGTATAATTTACGCCTGCTGACCAGTTGAAACTGTCAAATGTTTGGGTCAGGTCATCAGAACGCTTTAAATATTCAGAACGCGTTTCTCCATTTAGGCTGATTTCGCTTTGAAACCAATCGGTGTACTGTTTCATGTCGATGCGGCCATGATCAAAGCGAACTGCGCCATGAAGCAGCCATAAATCGTTAAGCTGAATTTTATCATAAACAAATAATCCGGCATTCAATTGCTTAAAAGCAGGAATCAGAAAGCTCCATCCGTTAATATCGTTTTGTTGCTGTTCCGCATTTATTCCAATCGTAACCTGATGATTTTTAAAGGCAAGTTGATCTTTAACAGCAACAGAAAAAACTTCTTTATCGTATTGTCTTTCCAAATCCTGCGGGGCATACATATCAGCCGGATATACAGGAGGCATATAACCATGATTGACGTAATGGCTCCATTCGCGACGGAAATTTTTCTGGAAACCCAATTGCGTTTCGAGTTGGTGACTTCCTAATTGAAACGAAGTGGTATTGCTGATTTTGGTATGGGTAACTTCCTGATTTGGCATTAGAATATCTCTACTTGATTTATCATGAAGATCCGTATCAACATTTCGTGGCTCAAGCCCGTGGGCATTGGCAAAAAAGCCGCTTTTGGTGTAAATGTTACTCAGATAGAATACGGATTTAAAGTTATTGGTAATATAACCCACAGTTCCGTGTACATCCATTTCGCGTCCTGCTGTATTGCGCAAATGATTTTTGTACAGCGGAACGGCATAGTTGTAAACATGAACAGTATCAGTAGGAACGCGGTAATCGCCATAATCCATGGCGGTTACTCTGGTATCAAAGAACCATTTTTCGTTTCTTCCGAATAAGTTAAGTGATCCTCCAAATTGTTCGTTATTGCTTTTTCCTGTAAAATCAATGCTTCCGCCCAAAACATTTTTAGCAGGAAAGGGTACAGGTTTTATATTAATAGCACCGCCAATAGCATCAGATCCGTAAATAAATGCCGAAGGCCCTTTGATAATTTCAACCCTATTTACGGCATATTGATCGATCTCGAGACCGTGATCGGCACCCCATTGCTGGCCTTCGTGTTTAATGCCGTTTTCAACAACAATCACCTGATTAAAGCTCAATCCGCGAATTAAGGGTTTAGAACCTCCCGAACCAATCGAAATGGTCTTAACTCCGGGAAGTCTTTGCAGGGATTGCATAAGGCTTCCGCTAAGGTTGCGCTGGATATAACTGCTGTTTACAATTTCGAGATTCAGTGATTCCTCTTTTTTTCTGCGTGCTGTATAACCATCTGAAATGATGACTTCCTGCAATTCTTTTATTTCAGGTTTTAAAAAAATATCAGGCAGTACATTGGAATTTTCATTCAAAGAAAGATTCATTTCATAAAGTGTAAAACCAGAATAACACACCGTTAATTTTTGGGTATTTTTAGGTATTTGATTCAGATAAAAACCACCCTTTTTATCCGTAAGAATAGTAAGCTTTGCGGGATGAATCGTAATGATAGCGCCTTCTAGTGGTTGCTGCCCATTCGAAAATACGCTGCCGGATATGCGCACAGACTGCGCTGCTGCATTTGTTATTATAGCAAAACAAAACAGCAACAGGCAAAAAGTGTACAATCGATTTGATTTATTTTCGTTCATCAAAAACAGCTTATAAAATTTTAATACTTAATCCTTTAATTGTCTGCCAGCCTTCTTTATCTGTCAAACGGATCATAAAATGATAATCTCCCGGATCTATATCAGCGGGAATAGTGATTTCCTGTATTGCTTCGTAACTTTTTTGCCCTTTGGGAATCGTAACGGAATTGATATACAACATTGGATTTACCGGTTTTTTGACAGGATCAGCCACACAGGTATTAACCTCTGTACTGTGCGTATGATGGTCGAAATTGTGGTGAATGTCAAGACTGTAAGATCCCAGTTCAGTGTTGTCTGTAAATTGGGCACGGAACGTAATTTTTTGTCCGCGGGTTACTTCACTGCATTGAACAGGAAATGCATTCGATGCCGAAATATCAATTACAGGATATTCCGTATCAATTCCGTTGTTGTCACTGCTGCAGGAAACCAGGGCTAACAGGCTTATTAAAACGATAGCGAGTGTTTTAGTTTTCTTCATTTTGTTGGGTTTTTAGAGGGTTCATATGTATAAAATTGAAATTACTAAAGGGGAAATTGGATATAAGAGATCCTGAAGAAAGCTGGTTTTAAATCCTGCAAAAAAGGATATAAAAACATTTCTTCTAATCAGTTTTAGGAATGTAAAAGAAGTGACGGGATCTAAAAAAGCAAGCTTAAAACGTAGTGTAACAGCGTTTAAGCGATATTCAGATTTAAGCTATGAATTTACGGGTAATAGAAAATAAAAGATACTACTATTGATTCTGATTCGATTTTTATGCAAAGCAGTTGTATACCAAAAAGGAGCAGCTTTGACACTATCAGAATATTAAAAAGATTTCTAAGCAATAAAATACCGCAAGGAAAAATGAAATAGTAAGAATCCCGAAAAAGCGAATTACTTTTTCTACATTATTTAGCTCTAAAATTTATAAATACAAATCAGCTCAGAATTGAATGATTTACTTTTATGATTTAGATAACAGGAGGTGCTCTGAGAGAGAACAGAGAACCCTTGAAAAACTCAGATAGTGATTTCGAATAAAAATGTACAAAGTGAATTATGGTACTGTTTTTATAAAACTGAAAGGACACAAAGGAAAAAGTACCAACAGGACTAAATTTAAAATGACATATTGCGCATTCTTCGTTAGAATGATCGTGTATTTTAAATTCGGTTTTCGAAGTAGAAGGGTATTCTTTTATGCTTTTGTGGCTCGCATTATGACTGTGGATGTGTTCATACGAATGCAGTACCGGAAACAGTATAGCAAATACGACTGTTAGTGGTAAAAAAAGAGATAAGATTTTAAATTTCTTTTTCATTCAGATGAATACATGCTTAACGCAATGTAGTTGCAAATATAAAATTCTTATTGGTAAATGCAACAATGTTTCATTAAAAAAAATGGATAATTAGATAATTAGGAAACTTTAATATTCTTTAAAATTTCGATTTCAGGCGGCTTAGGGTTTCCTGGGAAACATTGATGTAGGAGGCTACTATTTTGTTTGGCAATCGTTTTACAATCGTCGGATTTATTTTAAGCAGCCATTGATAGCGTTCTAAGGCATCCATTGTGGTAAATGACATCAATCTGTTGGTATTATTTACGTAGGCTTTTTCTAAATACGAACAGTAAAATTGCATCCATTCGGGAACGGTTTTGAGGAGATGATCAAAATCTTCGTGTGTAATATACAAGAGTTCTGATTTTTCGATGACCTGAATGTATTCCTGAGAAGGCAATTTGGTTATAAAACTCACGAGTGCGGTAGCAATCTGATTTTCGAAAGCAATATAGCGCGTAACATCTTTTCCTTCTTCATTGATAAAAAAGATCCTCAAACAGCCTTTGCCCACAAAATAAGTGTTTTGACTGGTTTGTCCCGCAGAAAGCAGCAACTCGTTTTTGCCTTGTTGTAAAGGTTTGAAATGCGACAAAATCGTATTGAGGTTTTCATCAGAAACCTCAATACGATTTTTTATATAATCCCTAAGCTGCTCGTATATCATTGTTTATTTATAATCTCTCACAAATTTGCGGTAATAAATAATATCTTCTATAGATAAAACTACCAAATCGTGCTGTTCTGCAAAGCTAATGATTTTACCAAGTTTAGCCATGCTGCCATCTTCATTCATTAGTTCGCACAAAACGGCTTCGGGTTTTAATCCCGCTAATTGCATTAGATCGACACTGCCTTCAGTATGTCCGTTTCGTTCAAGAACTCCATTGTTTCTGGCGCGTAAAGGAAAAATATGTCCCGGTCTGGCTAAGTCTGAAGCCTGAGCATTTACGGCGCTTGCCGCTTTAATAGTGGTAATTCGGTCCGCTGCAGAAACTCCGGTGGTAACGCCTTCTCTTGCTTCGATGGTAACAGTAAACGGAGTCTGGAAACTACTCGTATTTTCTTTAACCATATAAGGCAATTCAAGCTGATCGGCTTTTTCGTTGTTCAGGCAAAGACAGACAATTCCGCTGCATTCACGGATCATCATTGCCATATTTTGAACATTTATATGTTGTGCCGAAAAAATCAAATCGCCTTCATTTTCGCGGTCTTCATCATCAGTTAATAATATTCCTTTTCCGTTTTGTAAATGTTTCAAAGCATTTTCTACACGTTGTACGCTGGTTAAACCAAATTTTTCTAATGGATATGTTAGTGTGCTGATCATTTTGTTTTGGATATTTAAAAATTAATAAGCAGCAAATCTAGAGTTGTTTAAGACGCAAAAGTTTGATGTAGGTCAATAAAATGAGTTTTTTAGTTGGCCACGAATTACACGAATTACACGAATTTTTACGAATTTTTACGAATTATTGATTAACCACAAATTACGCAAATTTTCGCAA
>NZ_MUGR01000026.1:132281-201498 GCF_002217195.1 Flavobacterium aquidurense
TTGCGAAAATTTGCGTAATTAGCGGTTAACTTTTTTCATCACAAATAACACAAGAATATTCGTGGCTAACTTTCTTCTTTACTACAAAGTATCATACAAGAAATTCGCGTAATTTGTGGTTAAATATTCCCTCATTATAATTATAAATATTTGTGACGAAAAAAAACATTAAACCAATTCCAAAAGTGTTTTAGTATCGATAACTTGTGCAAATTCATTATGCAGACTTGCCAAAGATATTTGATGAATCATTTCTGAATCATATTTTTCTCCGTTGATACCAATGCGGTCGAAAGTGGCGGTGGCATCAGAAATTAAATAAACCTCAAATCCAAAATTCCCTGCCATTCTTGTTGTTGTAGAGACACAATGATCTGTAGTTAAACCCACAATCACAAGCGTACGGATTTCCAGAGCATCGAGTCTTTCTTTTAAATCTGTTCCGATAAAAGCGCTGTTGACATTTTTTGCAATTACAGGCTCTCCGGAAATTGGTTTTGCTTCGTCTTTGATTTCAAATTCGGAATTCGAAACATGTAGTTTTGAATTAGCGTTTGAAGAACTGTGAACGATATGAAAAACAGGCAATTCAAACGTTCTCCATTGTTCCAGAATTTGGGCGATTTTTGTTTCCGCCTCTTTATTGTTTCGGTTTCCGCCCCAATATTCTTCATCATTAAAACCTTTCTGAACATCAATTATAATCAAGGCAGTATTTTGGTCTTTAAGTTTCATGTTTTTATTAATAAAGCTCGGTATATAGTAATAAACCGTTATTGTTTCTTTCTCTTTTAGAATCTTTTAAACACTCATTTTTATGATACAAAAATAAACCATTAATTTCATTTCTGACACTTACAATAAAATACCCAATATTCCTTTGGCTTTTAACTTACATAAAAAATAGAAGTCAAAAATGATTATGTAGCCAAAAGACTATTTATGGACTGATAAAGTAAAAATGCCTATAGTAGAAGTAAAACTATAATTATCAATAATATAACTGATTTAATTACTTATTTTAAGAGAAAATGATAATCCTAATGATAAAACGACAAGTAAATTACTTGCAATTTCGTATTCCTATTTATTTAAACGTACATTTGGATTAAAACCTACTTTAATAATGGATAATAGAAAGAACATAAGGATTTTACTTACTGATGACGATGAGGATGACAGGGAATTTTTTGCTGAAGCTTTAGCAGATTTGCAACTCGAGAATCCCATCGAATTTTGTAAAAACGGTGTAGAGCTTCTGGACCGTCTTTATGATCCCAATTTTATTGTTCCGGATATCATTTTTTTAGATCTTAACATGCCAATATTGTCGGGATTCGAAACCTTGCAACAGATCAGGGAAGATGTTAAATTCAAAGATATTCCTGTGATAGCTATTTATTCAACTTCGGCAACAGAGGATGGTGTAAAGAACACTTTTGGATTGGGTGCCAATGCCTATGTTGTAAAACCTATTGCTTTTGGTGATTTAAAAAAATTACTAAAAAAAGTTATTGAAACTGATTGGAAAGAAAAACTGGAGAATGTAAGATTTGAATCTTTTATTATTTCAGTCTAATTTCAGGCACACACAATTGTAATATCTGCATTGATTTATATTACTTAATACCTAAAAATTGAAATCATGCATACGCAGAAAAACAATTTGCCGCAGGCTACAGCACAGGATTTTCCTATTGTAGGTATTGGTGCTTCGGCAGGAGGATTAGAGGCTTTCAGACAATTTATTGATGCCATTCCTTTTGATTCTGAAATGGCGTATGTTATTGTACAGCATTTACATCCGCTGCATGATAGTATGCTCACAGAATTACTTTCGCGCGTAGCGAAAATTCCAATAAATGAAATCACTGATGATATTCATTTGGCCCCCAACAATATTTATGTCATTCCGGAAAATAAAATGCTGACCTCTTATGATGGCGTTTTAAAGTTAAGTCCGCGAGTAAAAGACACCAAAAATCAGGCAATCGATGTGTTTTTTAATTCCCTTGCCGAAGTGCATCTCGATCTGGCATATGGTGTATTATTATCAGGAAACGGATCTGATGGCACTATTGGCCTTAAAGCAATCAAAAAACACGGAGGCATTACTTTCGCGCAGGATATTGACGCTGCAAATAACGAAATGCCACAGAACGCAATCAATGCCGGTGTGGTTGATTATGTATTATCACCCACTCAAATTGTGCAGAAATTAATCGAACTTTCTAAATCAACAGTTTTAGACGGCGAAGAAAATGATCCCAATGATGAAATCGTATTTCAGGAAATCATCAAAATTTTGCGTCACCACAGCGGAGTCGATTTTACCTATTATAAGCAAAGTACCATACGGCGCCGTATTGCCAGAAGAATGGCGCTGAGTAAAATCGTCAGTCTCAGGGATTATCTTAAAGTTTTGCAGGGCGATAAACTGGCACCTCAGGATTTATTCAATGATTTACTGATTCCCGTCACAGAGTTTTTCAGGGATACTAAAATCTTTCAGATTATGAGAGAAAAAGTATTTCCGTTAATGATAAACAGGGTAACAGAGGAAAATTGCATACGCATCTGGATTGCAGGTTGTTCTACAGGCGAAGAAGCCTATACACTTGCTATTGCGCTTCATGAATTTTTAGGTGAAAATCTGGAGGGAAAAGAAATTCAGATTTTTGCTTCGGATATTTCAGAAGTGGCTATTGCCAAAGCCCGAATTGGATTTTACAGAAAATCGCAAATGCGAAATGTTTCTGAAACCATTCTGACCAAATATTTTACTGCCAATACCAACGGATATAAAATTAAAAGACAAATTAGGGATCTATGCATTTTTGCTGTCCATAATTTTCTGACGGATCCTCCTTTTGCCAAAATGGACCTGATTACGTGTCGCAATGTTTTTATTTACATGGATTCGTTTTTGCAAAAGAAATCACTGACTACTTTTCATTATGCTTTAAAAGAAAACGGATTTTTGCTTTTGGGAAAATCAGAAACGGCTGTTCCCGCGGCAGAACTTTTTCAGCCTTTCGAAAAAGCGGGAAAAATTTATACCCGAAAACAGGTTTCAGGCAGATTTGTACATTCCGGAATGGGTGGAAATGATAAATTAAAAAATTTAAAAACAGATATTCTGAGAAAAGAGATCGTCAAGGAAGATTTTAGAAAAAGTGCCGAATCATTATTAATTTCTAAATATACTCCGGCCAGCGTTATTGTAAACGAACAAATGGATATTGTTCATATCAACGCTTCAATAGCTGAATTTATAGAGCTTTCGACAGGAAAACCGACTTTTAATTTGCTGAAAATGACTCGCGAAGGTTTGGCTTTTGAACTTCGAAATACCTGGCACAAAGCCAAAGAAACAAATGCTCTGGTAATAAAAGAAGGTATTCAGGTAAAAAATAAAGGAACAATAAGCGAAATTACGATTGAAATCCAACCCTTAGAAGATACTTCGGAACCGTATTTTTTAGTATTGTTTTATAAAACAGTGATACAGAAAGAACAAATAGTTTCAACTGAATTTACGGCAGAGGAAATACGTGAGAATTTGAATTTGAGAAGAATTGCGCAACTCGAAAAAGAACTCGCCAAAATACACGACGATGTAAATGCCATTAGCGAAGAGCAGGAAGCATCGAATGAAGAATTGCAAAGCGCCAATGAAGAATTGCTGAGTGGGAGCGAGGAACTGCAAAGTCTGAATGAAGAACTGGAAACCTCAAAAGAAGAGTTGCAGTCGAGTAACGAAGAGCTTTTGCAAATCAATCAGGAACTCCTGAACAAGCAGCAGCAAATCAATATTTCTAAAAATTATACTGAGGCTATTGTAGCAACTCTAAGAGAACCTATCGTAGTGCTGGACACTAATTTAAGAATAAAAAATATCAACAGGGCATTTTCTAAAAAATACAATATCACCAAAGAAGAAGCCACCGGAAAGCTGATTTACGAAATACAGAATCATCTTTTTGATAACATTCCGATGCGTGCGATGCTTGAAAAAGTATTGCCCGAAAAAACACAACTTGATGACTATCAAATCTCTGTAAATCTTTTGCCTTACGGCGAAAGTGTCATGTTGCTAAACGCCAGGCAGGTTACGAATGAAACCAGCAAAGAACAATTGATTTTACTGGCTATTGAAGACATTACAGAACGCCGAATTATCGAAAAGAGATTGCAGGTATTATCAAGCGGTTTTGAAGCAAAAGTAGAAGAACGTACGGCTGATTTGCTAACTTCTAACAAAGAACTCGAAAGTTCGATCAAAAATTTGCACGACGCCAATGTGCAGCTGCAGGAATATGCTTATGTAGCGAGCCATGATCTGCAGGAACCTTTGCGTAAAATACTGATGTTTATTAGCAGGCTTCTCGAAATGGATGAAAAAATTTCTGGCGAAGCATTACTCTTAATCGAAAAAATAAGCAAATCCTCTATCAGAATGAATACCCTGATAAAAGATTTACTGGCCTACTCATATCTTAATAATCCTGAAAGACAGTTTGTAAAAACAGACCTGAATGCGATTATAACCGATATTCTGACTGATTTTGAGTTGATGATTGAAGAGCGTGATCTTGAAATTAAAGTAGGGCAATTGCCTGTAATTAATGCGATTCCGTTGCAAATGAACCAGCTTTTTTATAACCTGTTAAGCAATGCCCTTAAGTTTTATAAAAATGACGGTTCGATTTCTAAAATCGAAATTAACTCACATACAATGACTGCCAGGCAGGTTAAAAAATATCCTGTTTTGGATGCTGCTTTAGCCTATTGTGAAATCATCGTAAAAGACAACGGCATAGGTTTTAATAAACAATACGAGAATAAAATTTTTACCATCTTCCAACGATTACACAACAATGAAGTCTATACCGGAACGGGAATTGGCCTTGCTATTGGAAAAAAAATTGTAGAAAATCATAAAGGAATTATCTTCTCAAAAGCCGAAGAAAATATTGGGGCAGAATTTCATATTATAATCCCCATTTAATAGTAAAGTATTTTAGGAAATATAAATTTCCCTGATACTATTGGGTATCCTGATAAAGCATAACCACCAAAATGATGTAACCGAATGCTGAAGTTATATCATTTGTTTTTTGACATTACTGAATTTTACCCATCAGCAACATATTTCGTTTACTAAAAAATTATTACTTACTTTTTCTTATCATGACAACAAATCCGGGTTTTACAACACCGATTAGCTTTTTAGAAAGACTAAAAAATCAAACTGCCAACGCGCATAAAAATCTGGAAAATTTACCAGTTTCTTCTTCTATACTTTCACCTGATCTTCAAATAAGCGATTATTGCCATTATCTGGCGCTTATGTATGAGGTGCACAAAAGTACGCAAGATCATATTTTTCCTTTGTTATCAGCTGTTTTTCCTGATTTGGAAGAAAGAAAAAAAATGCATCTGATCGAAAATGATCTTGATTTTCTGAACTATAAAATCACAGGGTCAAATGCCGTTTTTAGAGATCATGACATTAGTATTCCCTTTGCAATTGGAATAGTATATGTTGTAGAAGGATCCTCGCTTGGCGGAAGGTATATTCTTAAAAATATTGAAACCATTCCGGTGTTAAGCAACCAGAACGGAGTTTCATATTTTGCCGGATATGGTAATAAAACAGGCAGTTACTGGAAAGGTTTTTTAAGCGCACTGACAGAATATCAAGAAAAGCACAACTGCGAAGAAGAAATTATCGACGGCGCTGTTTATGCTTTTGATTGTATTCATAATCATTTTCTGAAGACGATCAAAAATGAAAATTAAAGATATTGTAAACCGCGATTTGGTCACTCTAACCAATTGTGAGCACGAACCCATACACATTCCCGGAAGTATTCAGCCGCATGGTTTTTTGCTTGGCATAACCTTAGATTGGAAAATTGATTTCTGTACACCCAATATTTCAGATTTTCTCGATGTGGCTTTTGATCAGATATTGGGAGAAAAATTCGATATCGTTTTTGGCATAAAAGCACAAAAAGAATTGCATGATTATATACATGACAGTAAAGTACCGCTTGTTTTTCCGCTTGAAATAACCCTAATCGATAAAAATTTTCAGGTAACGATTCATAAAAGCAATTCTATTTATATTCTGGAGGCAGAACCACAATCTGCTGGAAAAGAACAACTTGCTAACATATATGCGCAAACGATTCAGTTTGTGTCTGATATGAACAATACACGGACGCTGAAAGATTTATGTGCACTTGTTGCCGAAGGAACACGGGAAATAACCGGTTACGATCGCGTTATGATTTATAGATTTGACGCTGATTATAATGGTGAAATTTATGCCGAAAGCAGGAGGGAAGATTTAGAACCTTTTTTGGGACTTCATTATCCGCATACTGACATTCCAAAGCAGGCAAGAGAACTGTACATGAAAAATCAAATCCGATTAATAGCAGATATTGGTTACGAACCGGTTCCTATTTTTACGATTGATGATGAGCCGGATAAAAATCTTGATTTAAGTCTTTCTGTTCTTAGAAGTACTTCGCCCATTCATGTAGAATACTTAAAAAATATGGGTGTTGGTGCCACCTTAACCATTTCGCTTATTCATCATAATCGTTTGTGGGGGCTGATTGCCTGTCATCATTATTCACCCAAAAATATATCTCCTGAAATTCGGCTCGCGGCCAAGCTTCAGGGACAGTTTATTACCTCCCAGATCGATTTGCGACAGTCGAATGACGAATACGAAATTGCCCGTAAAACCAGCAGGGCACTCGAAAGGTTAACTGCCTTAGATCTTCCGTTAGTACATGAATCTTTTAAAATCATCTGTGACCATCCTGAATTACTAAAGCTTTGTAATGCTGCAGGAGTTTCGATTTCGATTGGGAATAAAATGTATAAAAACGGATTCACGCCATCTGACGAAAAAATAAAGAAAATTATCTCTGCTATAGATGCTTCTGAATATACAAGAACATTCAGTACCCATAAACTCAGTGATTTTGTTCCCGGTTTAGACGGTTACGAAGATGTTTCGGGTATTATTTATCACTCACTTGGCAATGGCAACACAATTATTTGGTACAAACCAGAAACTGTTGCTGAAATAAGCTGGGCAGGAGATCCGGAGAAAGCGATAATTATAGACAGCAAAGGGCTGCATCCCAGGAATTCCTTTAATTTATGGAAACAGATTATAAAAAACCAGAGCAGTATCTGGCTGCATTCTGAAATTAATGCAGCGGCAAGTTATGCACATGCGCTGCACAATCAGATCATTATGCTGTTGCTGAGCGAGGAAGAAGAGAAATACCGCAGTTTGAATGAGGTATTAAAAGAAACCAATTCAGAACTTGAAAACATCAACTGGATCAGTACACATGATTTGCAGGAACCTTTACGTAAAATTCAGTTTATTACATCAAAAGTGTTGTCAGATACTAATGAAATTCCTTCTGTAAGTATTATTGATTCTTTGCAGCGCGTGACCAAATCTGCCAACAGAATGCAAAATTTACTGGTCGATATCCTGAAATATACCCGAATAAAACATACAAAAGAATCCGTTCAAAAGGTGAGTCTTAATTATATTTTCGAAGAGACCCTGCAGGAAATGAAGGAAATCATTATCGAGAACAAAGCCGTTTTTGAGTGCGAAAGCCTGCCGGAAGTACATGCGATTCCGTTTTTAATGAAACAGCTTTTTTCTAATATTCTGCACAACTCATTAAAATACGCCTCCTTAGATCGGCTTCCCGTGATTACCATAACAAGTTCTAAAGAAGCAGAAATAAACGAATACTCTAATAAAGTCTACTGCCATTGGGTCAAATTTTCAGACAACGGGATAGGCTTCGAACAAGAATATGCCGAATCAATTTTTAAAATATTTACAAGACTGCATACGCTCGAAAAATACGACGGATCCGGCGTTGGGCTCGCACTTTGCAAAAAAATAATGCAAACCTGCAACGGCAATATCCGCGCCGAAGGAAAACTAAATAAAGGCACAGAGATCACGATTTACTTTCCTTGTGATCCTTTAGATTCATTGAGTTGATATTTTTATTTTATTTAAAATATATGGCGATGCAATAATGATGCATCGTCTTTTTTTTTATTTTATGGATTATGGGTTTTCATAAAATGAAAAATTTATGAATAGTATATTTATTTATGACGAACTGGGTAAAAGTATATTATTTGCTGATTTTGCATCAGAAGTAGATGTATTTTGGACAAAGTTTTATCTTACTATTTAATGATGACGCATAAAAAAAGAGACCTATAAGCCTCTTTCTCATTTAGTATATGTTTTAAAAAATCTTACTTCTCTTTTAGTAATTTCTCCAAATATTCAATTTTATCTTGTTCTGCTTTCAACAGACGTTCGTAAAGTTTTTTATTTTCATCATAAGATTCAACCAATTTATCTAAAGGATTAAACGTACAATTATTTGCAAAAATACTTCCAGTCGTTACAACATTATCTGTGAAACTATTGAAATAATTAATTGCGGCTTCGTCTGAGAAATTTTTAATCGCTTCAACAGTTACTCCCAAAGCTTTTGCCACAGCAATAAGTTTCTCTTCGTCAATCGTTTCACTATTTTCTATAGCAGATACAGCTTGTTGGTTGGTTCCTAAAGCTTGTGCCAAAGCTTCTTGTTTCATATCACGAAGTTCACGAATACGGCTGATTTTTCGCCCTATATGATTTGGTTTTGTAAGTGTGCTCATAATTCAAAGATAATAATTAAGTGTAATAAGTCGCAATATGTAAAAAACATATTTATCGCTGTACAATACGGCAAAAAATGATTGGGTACTCTGCAATCTATTTCTTTCTTCGCTGAGTCATGCAAAAGTACAATTTTTCTTATGATGAAATAGTAAAAGTTTAATTGTAAAATGATTAACAAGCGATAACTAAAACGATATACGCCATGAAAACCAATGAAATCAAAAAATTAGAGAATCTTAGAAAATTAACTGCCAAATATTGCAATATTTTAACTCCGTCTGGCGATGAAACAGGCACTCACACGGCTCAAATTAAAGTACTTAATTATTATGAACTGGGCTGTACGATTACCGAAATCATAAAATTATGTATTATAGCCTTAGAACAAGACGCACATCAAACGTCGGCTACAATTAAATATTCGCCTATAAATGTGGCGCTAATTTTAGAAATGGTGTTAGAAATGTTTCCTTTGGATGAATTTGAACTGATAACAGAAATTAATGAGTTGCTTGTTGAATAAACAAAAGTCTTATTTTGTTGTTATAAGGCATACTAATAAAAACGTATGATTTACAAATCAACAATACCGTTTTACTAAAAACCGTAGAAATACGTGTTGTCTCGTCTTTTTTTATTGTTATTGAAATCCAAAATCCCTAGCCCGGACAGCAGCGGCATCCTTTTATTTTTTTTCTTTAGAAAAATAAAAGATATAGCGAATGGCCGGATAAAGCTCGTTATAAAACCCATGAGAATTTTGTATCTTAGTTTTTAGTAACCCAATTTTATGCTGATCACGGATTTTCCTGATCAAATGAAATTATAAAACGACACAAGATGCCCTGGAATCCGGAAATTTATAATAAGTTCAAAAATATTCGTTATCAGCCTTTTTATGATCTGATTGATTTTATCAAACCCGTAAACGGAATGAAAGCCATTGATTTAGGCTGTGGCACGGGAGAACAAACGGCTATTTTAGCAGATAAATTCAAAGAGGCTGATTTTCTGGGTGTCGATTCTTCGGCAGAAATGCTGGATCAATCAAAAGCTTTAGAATCAGATAATTTGCATTTCAGGAAGGCAACTACAGAAGAAACACTGGCGTCAGGAGAGAAATGGGATTTGATTTTTAGTAATGCGGCTTTGCAATGGTCGAATGATCATGAAACTTTATTTACAGCATTAATAGATCTCGTGAACCCAAAAGGACAATTTGCAGTACAAATGCCTGTTCAGCCGGAAAATAAACTCAACGTTATTCTTGCCGAATTGGTAGAAGAAGAACCTTTTAAATCTTATCTGAAAGGCTACAAAAGAGATTCTCCGGTTTTGAGTATCGACGAATATGCACAAATACTTTTTGATGGCGGACTTGAAGACATTCAGATCCTGCAAAAAGTATATCCCATAATAGCCAACGATCACGAAACGCTTTATAATTTTATATCAGGCTCAGCTTTGATTCCGTACATAGAACGTCTGGATGGCTATGAACAAGAACTTTTTATAAAAACCTATAAGGAGAGAATTGCGGCGTATTTCCCTAAACTTCCCGCGATTTATTCTTTTAAGAGACTCTTGCTTTATGGAAGGAAAGGATAGGTTGTTTGATTGTTAATTGAATTAGATAATTAGATAATGAGTCAATTAGATAATGTGAACTTCGATGCCAAACTTTGACAAAGTTATGGGAAATCTAAAATCTAAAATCTAAAATCTAAAATCTAAAATCTAAAACCTAATGTCGTTCTTTTTTTACTTAACAAATACTTTAAGTAATACAATTCTTAACGGCTTGTTTCAGTGTGTTTTCAACATTTGTTTAAATGCGTATTTTCTAAAAAAAATTAAACCATTACAGTTGATAGATAACAAAAAATATTGTTCATTTGCGCCATAATTTAGAATTGGTTTAAATAACAATAAAATGACAACAAAAATATTATCAACTTCCTGTTCTGTAATGCGTTCAGGGAAAATGATACAAACCTTAAAACAGAAATTGACTTTCATCCTCATGTTGAGTTTGCTGACAAGTGGAGGTTTTCTTCAGGCTCAAACGGAATCAAACGGGCAAATAAAAGGTACAATCATCACAAATGACGGAAATGCAAGTCAGGGTGTTATCGTGAAGTTAATCGAAATAAATAAGAGTGCCGTAACGAATGCATCCGGTAACTATGAGTTTAAAAAAGTGCCTTTCGGAACATATACTTTAGAAGTTACCATGTCCGGTTATGTGTCTTCTACAGAAACGGCTGAGGTTACAGAACAGTCACCATCAGCGACGGTAGATATCCGCGTAAATTCATCTGTACAAAATCTTGAAGATGTTGTAATTCGTACCGGAGGAAATCGTTTTGCCAAGAAAGAAAGTATTGACGTAGCAAAAATGCCTCTGAAAAACATTGAAAATTCACAGGTTTACATCATCGTAAGCAAGGAATTGATGAAGGAGCAGGTGATTACAGATTATAATAGCGCATTTAAAAACGTTCCCGGTGCAGGTATTGCCGAAGTAAGAAACCAGGGCCGTACCACTTCTATATCAAGAGGTTTTCCGACTCCGCAAGTGGTTAGAAATGGAGTAGGAAGTTTTACGTATACCACAATTGACCCTTCGAATTTAGAACGTATTGAGGTGATCAAAGGGCCATCAGCAACGCTTTTTGGAAGTACATTGTCATCTTTTGGGGGATTGTTTAATCGTGTTACGAAAAAGCCTTTTGACACCTTCAAAGGCGAAGTTTCCTATTCTGCGGCAAGTTGGGATCTTAACCGTTTAACGGCGGATATCAATACGCCAATCAATGAAGATAAAACGGCTTTGCTAAGAATAAATACAGCTTTGCATAGCGAAAGAAGTTTTCAGGATGCCGGATTCAACAGAAACTTCTCTTTTGCGCCAAGTTTCTCTTATCAGGTAAATGACCGTTTAACGCTTTTGATCGATGCCGAATTCAGTATTTACAAAGCAACTTCGCCTACGAGACTTGCGCCGTTTGCTGTAAAAGGAACTGAAAGCAGCATTGAAGCACTTAATATTCCGTATAAATTGTCTTTTGCCAATAATACCATTAATTACACCAGCCAGCAATATAATATTTTTGCTCAGTTAAAATATAAAATGTCGGATGAATGGACGTCTCAGACTATTTTGTCCAGAACAAGATCATCCTCTGATGGTTATGTGGTGTCTTTACAGATGATGTCTCCAACAACAATCAGACAGCAGGTTACGTATCAGGAATCTCCTTTTTACGGAACAGATATTCAGCAGAATTTTATTGGTGTTTTTAAAATTGGTAAACTAAAAAACAGGGTAGTAGCAGGTCTGGATTTTTATAGCTTGCGCGCCACCCGTAATGATGCGATTGTCAATATGCCGGCAATGGATTATAAAAAACCGGGTGATGCCTACAACAATTTTAATATTGAGAAAGTGGCTCCGATGTTTGCTAATCCTAATTTAAAATTCAACAATTTCGTATCCAATGATGAGAACACATACAGCGCTTACGTTTCGGATGTTTTGAATGTAACGGATCAATTGTTGGTAATGGGTGGTATACGTATGGACCGATACGAGAATAAAGGAACATATTATCCTAGCAAAGATTCTATTGCAGGAAACTACAATCAAACAGCATTTTCACCAAAATTTGGATTGGTTTATCAAATTGTAAAAGACAAGGTTTCTGTTTTTGGTAATTATATGAATGGTTTCAGTAACGTTTCAGGTTCTGATTTTGACGGAAATACGTTCAAACCCAATCAGGCGAATCAGTACGAAGGAGGTTTTAAATTTGATTTGAATAAAATCTCGGCTACGCTTAGTTATTACGACATACAGGTAACAAACATTACGCGTGACGATCCGGATCATGCCAACTTTTCTATTCAGGACGGAACTCAGGTGAGCAAAGGTTTTGAAGCAGAATTGATTGCAAATCCAATTTCAGGATTGAACATTGTAGCGGGTTATACCTATAATGACAGTAAATACGAAAAAAGTAATGCCAGCGTTCAGGGCTTACGGCCAACTACGGCGGGATCCCCAAGAACGGCTAATTTATGGGCGAGTTACAGAATCGTAAAGGGTCCGGCGCAAGGTTTAGGATTTGGTTTTGGAGGTATTTACGGCAGTGAATATTACCAGACGAATACAACATCTTTCAAATTTTCTATTCCGTCCTACACGGTTTTAGATGCCTCGCTTTTTTATGATCAGCCCAGATACAGATTGGGTCTCAAAGTAGACAATGTAACGAATGAAAAATATTGGTCGTACAGGCTTGCGGCACAAAATCCAACGCGTATAACAGCCAATCTTACTTTTAAATTCTAATTATTATTTAATAATTTGAAATAATAAAAAGGGGAATATTTCAAAAATGAAATATTCCCCTTTTATATTAGGGTTTAATATTTCACCTCGCTGGAGTTCTTTGTTGTGTGTGTTTTATTTTCTATAAATATAGCATCCCTCTGGGACTTGAAATAGATGATCTTTTTCTTTTGATTTCTATAAATATGTCATTCTGCCTGGGTTTAAATGAATGTTTTTATTATAAAATCGTTTAATAAAAGCTCCATAGAAGCGATATATTTATAGCTATTGAATTTCTATGTGTTGGATTTTTTTCACGCAGATTTTAAAAAAGATTTAAGCAGATGTGTGCAGATAATTGGTAAAATTAAAATCTGCAAGATCTGCGTGAAATGATATTTTAATCTGTGGCTTCTATTAGGGACATTATTGAAGTTTTGTAATCTCCACCCATAATCGTGTAAAGTTTTCTGATGTGATGTGAATTAATTTTAATCCTCTGAAATAGATTGCATTAGAACAACAATTCAAACCATAATCATTATGATACATAAAATAGAAACAGCAAAGAATTTAATTGCTTTCAGAGCACTTGGACAAGTAACAACAGCTGATTTTAAAACTGTTATACTTCCTGAATTAGAAGGCTTATCTAAAGCGTCAAACGAGATTAATTTTTTGTTTGCACTGGATACAGATACTCAGAATTTTACTGAAAATGCCTGGTTTCACGATGCTGTCCTTGGATTGCAGCAATTTGAAAACTGGAATAGGGTTGCCATCGTTTCAGATTCGGATGAAATGAATTTTAATGATGGATTTGTTTTTAATGCCACCGGAGAATTGCGTGGTTTTAAAAAGGGAGCTTTTAATAAAGCCCTGAAGTGGGTCGAAGGAAATTCAACTTTATAAACCTATTATTATGAGAGCAATATGGACAGGATCAATCAGTTTTGGGTTAATTAATATTCCCATTAAAATATTTTCTGCCGTGCAGGAAAGTACGCTTGATATGGACATGCTGGACGAAAAAGACCATGCCAATATCAAGTTCAAAAGGGTAAATGAAAATACGGGTAAAGAAGTGTCTTACGGTAATATCGTAAAAGGCTATAAAATCGATGATAAATATGTGATTCTCGAAGATGCTGATTTTGAAGCTGCCGATGCCGAGAAAACCAAAACGATTAATATTCAGAGTTTTGCTTTAGAAAATGAAATCAACAGTATTTATTATGAACAGCCGTATTATCTCGAGCCTGACAAAGGGGCCCTTAATGCGTATGCTTTGCTCAGAGATGCGCTTGAAGCGTCCGGTAAAGTAGGAGTGACGAGTTTTGTTTTGCGAAACAAAGAAAGCCTGGCGATTTTGAAACCTTACAAAAATGTGATCTTATTAAACCGAATCAGATTTGAACAGGAAATCAGGGATACTTCAGAATTAAAACTTCCTCCGGCTTCTAAAAAAGCTACGAAAGAAATGGATATGGCTGAAAAACTAATCGATCAGCTGACTGAAAAATTCGATATCAGTGCTTATAAGGATGAATATACTGCGAAGCTTTTGCAGATTATAAAAAATAAAGCCAAAGGCAAAAAACAAGCGGCTCGAAAATTACAAGTCGTTCATAAACAAAGCGACGATTTAATGGCGATGTTAAAAGCAAGTCTGGATAAGAAGAAATCTTCTTAATCCGGACTTTTGTTTTCCAGTTTATGCAGTATCTTTTTGATATTGGCACCTTTTCCTAAAACAGGTTTCCATAAATCGCCTTTTTTATCAAAACGTTTCAGCACATTTTTGATGGTAAATTGCGACGGATGCAATTTCGAATTTACTTCGCTCCATTCTAATGGCGTCGAAACTGTTGCTCCCGGTTTAGGTCTTACAGAGTAAGGTGCTGCCAGTGTCTGCCCGCGACGGTTTTGCAGATAATCGATATAAATTTTATGATTTCTTTTTTTGATGCTTCGTTCTAATGAAGTTGTTTCAGGCAAACGGGATTGTATCTCAATAGCTAACAATTCGCCCAATATTTTAATGGAATCATAATCATATTGCGCACCAAGCGGAATGTAAACATGTAATCCTGTTGCTCCTGAAGTTTTGCAGTAACAATCTGTCTCAAGTTCGTCAAGGACTTCTTTTACGATCAGGGCGGTTTTTACAACTTCTTCGAAATTATCTTTTTCAGGATCAATATCGATCACAAGCCAATCGGGATTTTCGATATGTTTTATGGTAGAATTCCACGGATTCATATCAATACAGCCCAGATTTGCCATATACAACAAAGTCGGTTTGTCATTGCAGATCAGGTAATTCAGGAATTCTTCATTCGATTCAGAAAACACTTTTCTGGTTTTCAGCCAGGACGGAATCTTATCGACATCAACGTCTTTTTGATAAAATCCCGGAGCATTTATTCCGTTAGGAAAACGGTTCATCGATTGCGGACGGTCTTTGAGATAAGGCAATATAAAATCTGCTGCTTCATTATAATACTGTACAATGTCTCCTTTGGTAATTCCGTCATCAGGAAAATATATCTTGTTTTGATTGGTCAGATGCAAAGTCGTCTTGCCGATTTTTAAATCGTAATCGTTTTCTGTTTTCTGAGTTGGTTTTTCTTTCATAGCAGCAGCATTTACTTTCGTTTCGGTTGTAGTATTTGATTTAATATTTGACGGTACAAAAACTTCCGCAGGTTTCTTGTCTACTCTTAAACCCAGATATATAGGATGTCTCAGATGTTTGTCATTTGTCCATTCTGAGAATTTTACCTGACAAACCAGCTTTGGTTTTACCCATTGAATTTCATCCCTGAGTCCAATTTTTTCGCTAAGCGGAGATTCATCAACAAAAAAGGGCTGAAGTTTTGTATACAATTCTTTTAAAACAGCATCAGTAAAACCTGTTCCGCATTTCCCTATAAACTGAAGCCTTTTTCCATAATACTGACCAAGCAAAATGGCTCCAAAATATTTTCGGGATTTCTTAGGCTGTGTTATTCCAATAATAATGGCTTCTTCCTCATTTGCAATTTTAATTTTAAGCCAATCATTATTTCTTTTATCAGAAGCATAAATACTGTCCGCTTTTTTTGCAATAATACCTTCGCCTTTATTTTTTATAACCCTGTCAAATTGGCTTATTCCTTTTTCTATGGTATGTTCTGAATAGAAAATATTTGTAAAATCATATTTATTAAATAATAATTTCAGGAGTTCTTTTCGTTCCAGCAATGACAATTGAGTGATAGTATTGCCATCTAAATTAAGAAGATCAAAAACATAATATTTCAGAGTGCCCAAACCGGTTTTAAGATAGTTTTGAAGGAGCTGAAAGTTTGCTTTTCCATTTTCGTCTTCTACCACAATTTCACCATCTAAAACGGCAATATGATCTATTTTTTGAAGTTCATCTGCAACGGGCTTGAAATTAGAATTAAAAGATAGTTTATTTCTGCTAAATAATTGTACATCAGAAGGATTAATTACAGAAATAGCTCTGTAGCCATCGTATTTATTTTCAAAAATCCAGTCAGCATCATCAAAAGCTTTTTCTTTTGTACCGGCCAACATTGGTTTGATAAATACTGCCGGAGTCCGGGATGAATAATTACTTTTTGAAGATGTTTTTTTTTCGGTATTATTCTCAGCATTTTTTTTTGATTTTTTCTCTAATTCCTCCAAAGTTCTCTGAGATATAACCGATTTGTTTTTATTCAAAATATCATTTTCTGTCGCATACGGATCATGCTTTTTGATGAGTAACCAGGCGTTTTCCTGTTTTCCTTTTAGCTTTATCAATGAGAATTCGCCTTTAAGTTTTTTTCCTTTTAAAATAAAACTTAAGTGGCCTTTATTAAGATCTGCCAATAGTGCTTTTGCAGGGTTTGCAGAAGGCTGATCTGGTGTATAAGTGCCATTATCCCACACAATAACATTTCCGGCGCCATAATTTCCTTCAGGTATTGTGCCTTCAAAATCTTTATAACTGTAGGGGTGATCTTCGACCATCATGGCCAGGCGTTTATCGTCAGGATTCATAGAAGGTCCTTTAGGAACTGCCCAGCTTTTTAAGACACCATCGATTTCTAATCTAAAATCATAATGCAAATGCGATGCGGCGTGTTTTTGAACAACAAAAATCAACTCTTTAGCTGATTTTTCTCTTTTGCCTTTTGGTTCCCGAGTTTGTTTGAAATCTCTTTTCTGATTGTATTTAGACAGTGACATAAGCTTTTACCAATATTAAAACAGATGAAGAAAGGGAGTAAACTGCGGTTGCAACCAATCCGAAAATAATGTGTGCCAGAAGCAGCTGAAAGTAATAGCCTTTGAAATCGATAGCAGGCTGATGATCGCTCATCTTAAACATGAACATCCAGCCCAGAATGCCAATAACACCGCTAAGAAAACCGAATATAAAGCCGACTAAAAACGAAACGGGTAAAATATTTTTTATCCATACTACATGATACACCACGACAAAGAGAAAACCAATAAAATAATGCAGCAGCCAGGCGAGTGTGGCTTTAGATTTGGCCGGTAACTCAACGTTTAATCGGGTTAGCATAAAGGTGAGCAACACAGGTTCTTTGTACAATTCCCGAAAGCTTGCCGATGCCGCATAACTAAATAATGTCATGGCTGATGTAGCAGCGACGGAAACGATTATTAACTGAAAAAAAATAAAGATATCCATAAGTAGTGTTTTAAGTGATTTATAAACGGCTAATCAAAATGGCTGTCAGAAGATGGAATAAAAGAAAATAAACCATTGCCGTGGCGAATGGTTTATTTTTAGTAAAGCGTTCCGCTTAAAACTCCCTGGGATTATTGACAGGATCTTTTTCTTCAAGATCCTGATCAATGTCGTATTCCTGATCGAGTTCGTCTTCTTTTAAGCGATCTTTGGCAAAACTGTTGATTTCGCGATCGTTTTCGTCATAGTCTTCTACAAGATCATCGTCTAAATCACTTTCGTCAAGATCTTCCTCTTCAAAATATTCTTCGTCGTCATCGTCTCTGTCGAGTGCATTGGAGAAATCCTCATCCAAATCATCCGGATCTTCATCCTGATTTAAAATTGGATCCTCATCAAAAAAATCTTCATCAGTTCTTTTCTGGTATTCATCAACATAACTTTCGTCGTTGTTGCGGCTAACAGCATAAAGGTCATTTTCTTTTTTTTCAGATCCCAGACGAATGTCATCTTCCGGATGGTAAAAATTACGATCGTCCCGACCATAATTTTCGTTGTTTCCTGTTATCATACTGCAATGATTTAAAGGGTTATTTTTTAGTCGTTGGCGACTTTTTTGTAGCAGCAGATTTTGAAGCACTTTTTGAAGTACCCATTTTTTTATCTGTTGATTTTTCACTTGTAGTGCTGGTGTTTTTGTGGCTTGAAGTGTTCATAACATTTGAGATTAAATTAATAGATAATAAAAAGACATTTCGTTCATGTTGTTGAATTAGAAATGGTTAAGTCAAAATTAGGAGAAACAATTTTTATTTGATTATAAAATTCAATCTGGTAATTGTATAATTTTCAGCATTTTATATTGGGATGATTTTTTTTTGAATCGTTTTCTAAATGAAAATTATATAATCACAAAGGAATATTTTGTAAGTTATTTATTCTTATTTTTTAAAATATTTACATAGGATTTAGTAGGTAAAATTTACGAACATCTGAAGTACGAATTTTAAAGGTATTGGCTATGAATAAAAAAGGACCCATAGTAGTTATAGAGAATAAGCAGGAAGACCGTAAATTATTTATTGAGGTTTTTGCGGATCTTAATTACGAGAATCAAATTATATATTTTAATACGGCCGAAACGGCTTGCAATTATATGCTTCGTCATCACATTAAACCTTTTTTGGTCTTTTCTGATATTGTATTGTTGAATGTCATGAATTATAAGGTGATGGAAACGAATTCTGATAATAATGGGGTAGGGACGATATTCAATTGTCCGTATTTGTTTTTTACGACATTATTTGAACAGAGCTTCGTGATCGATCCGTATTCTTTGCCTACACATAGTTATTTTGTGAAGCCTTTTGATTATGAAAAATTCAGGCAGGTTATCAAGACCATTATTGAATATTGGAACGAACCAAAATCAATTGAGCAGTATAATAAAATCGAGATTAAGGCAGTGAAAATTGAATAAAAAAAAATCCATTCGTTTAGGCGAATGGATTTTTTGTTTTTAAAAAAGGATTTTTTTAAATAGTAAATTTAAAAATTACCGAATAGCATATCTTAGTTTAAATCCGTAAGAAACCAGTCTGATATCATTTGAATGAGAAGTATCAAGTATGCTGTTGTATTGCAGCTGCACAGGTAGTTCCGGATGGTACTGCACGAGATTTTTACTTTCTTTATTATCATAAATAGTATTTAATCCGTAATCTAAATAAACGCCAATATAAATGGCGCTTCGATCTCCCAGTTTTTGTTTTAAACCGGTTTCGAAAGTAGCCGAATAGGACACATCGGTATCGAGGTCTTGTTTGCTTGTTTTCAGGTTGTTTACACTTTCAAAGCCTGCAAATGCGGGGCTAAATAATTCGACATTATACTGCGGGTAATAACCGCTTGTCGTTAGGTTGCCGTAGGTACTTTCGTAGCTTCCGTTGGTTGCAAAACCTACTTTGGCTCCGGCTGCAAGATATAATTTTGTAGCTCCGGGAGTTTCAAATTGAATCCCTATTGGAATATTTACGTATCCTAATTTTTGCTGCTCGCGTAATCCTGTTGCTTTATATCTAAATTGAAATGCTTCATTTTCAGCATCAACAGCATTATACTGTCCGCCATAAAATCCGTATTTTACATCAGAACTGTACGTTTGATATTCGACACCAATACCAATACTTAGACCTTCGTTTAAATAATAAGAGTATCGAATTCCTGCATTTATACCGTTTCCGGGTACTGATTCTCCGGCAGTATTATACTTGAGAAACGACATTGGGCCTCCTACAGCTATCGAAAATTCTTGTTTTCTATCCTGACCGTAACCATTTAGGCAAGATCCTAAAATTACTGTAACTACTGATAGTGATGTTATATAGTTGCGTATATATTTTTTCATCTTATTTTTTTTTAATGCCAGTGCTATTCGAAAACAGCACTGACAGATTTTATTTATTTACAATTACTTTTAGTGTTTTCTTGATATTGGCAGTTTCAAGCACTACAATATACATATTGCTTTCAGCATCAGGTAACTGAATTTCAGTTAATACTTTAGAGGACTTCAGCGTTTTTACCAATTGTCCGGAAACAGAATAAAGGCTTATCTGCATGTTGGCTAATTCTTCTGCAGGGAAATCTGCTTCAACAGTGATAACTTTTCCTGCCTGAATTGGATTTGGATAAAGTTTCGCAGCCAACGATTTTTGTACGGTAATTTTAGAAGTACAAGTGCTCAGTATTTTTCCGTCTTTGGTCGTCAGTTTTACACTAAAGTCTGCAGAAGAATCTAACGAATTAGACAAATCATCTCCTGCCGAATAGTATTGGCCAGTTCCAACCAGCTGACCATTTTTGAACCATTGGTACGACACAAATTCGTAACCTCCGTTAGTCTGAGGATTGTTATTGATAAGCAATAAATTATTGAATTTTTGATGCACAATATCATAGAAACCAAACGGTTTTTCTACAGTTAAAGCATAATTAGCAGTTACTGTTCCATCTTGTGAAGTCACCGTAACATTTTGTGTATAAATTCCCGGTTTAGGCGTCGTAATCGTAAAATTGGCAGAAGGCGTAATAGTTGCACCTGTTTCGTTTAAAAAGGCAACATATACATTATTTTCATCACATCCCATTATATAATTAATGTCCTTGGAAGGATTCTGATATACTTTATTGCCTAGTGTAATTTTGCTAACGGTTACATCATTGTTTTTGATTACAAGAAGTTGCTCGACAGTAGTAGCAGGCAAATAGTTATCATTACCGTCCTGATGTGCAGTAATTAACAAATCGCCTGATCGTAACAAATTAACGAACCCAATTGCCGAAACATTAGCAGGTGGCAGGGCAGAAGTGTATGTAAAAGAATAACGAATTGGTAAACCTGAACTCGAAGTCGCTTCTAAGTTGAAGTCGTTGACTGCTCCAAGGATTTTTGCAGGTATAGCACCAAAAGTAATCTGTTGCGCTGCTTTATTAATAGTCAGTTTTGCCGTAAGTGTAATTGATGAACAATTTGGCGTAGCTGCTGTAGGTGAAACTATTGCAGTAACGGTATAAATACCGGCATTAATAGCACCATTTAAAGTACTTGCTGTTGGCGTAATAGAATACGCTACTGTAGCTCCAGCAGGAAGATTGGCAACCTGTACTGCATGAAGATTTCCATCAAAAGTAGCTATTGCATCGCTAAAAGTGACCTGATCTAACGGAGACGCTGTTACAGTAACCGTTTGATTTTGACTTGAAGTGTTTCCGTGTCCGTCATTATAGGTCCACGTGATTGTATGCGTTCCTGCGTTTGTGTAGCTTAAAGGATCGGTTGTTGTAGCATTTATAATTCCGGCACAGTTGTCAGTAGCTGTCGGCACAGGAATCTGAGCTGATACAACAGAACAAGTACCCGTAATAGCAGGTAAAGTTGCTATATTAGGAATTGGTGCTGTTACATCCGGAATTGTTATAATCGTTACAGGTTTTGTAACCTGACATCCGTTTGCATCTGTAATGGTTACCGAATAATTTCCTGCCGTAAGTCCAGTCGCTGCAGCATTTGTTCCTCCAGCCGGTGACCAAACATAAGTGTAGTTACCAGCTCCGCCTGTTGCAGTAACAGTGGCAGTAGCATCGGCTGCTCCAATACAAGTTACATCAGTTTGTGCAACCGTAACATCAAGGATAGAAGGTTCAGTAATAGTAACCGTTTCAGTTATGCTGCAAGTATTGGCATCAGTAACCGTTACGGTATAAGTTCCCGCCGCAAGTCCTGATGCAGTTGCAGCAGTTCCTCCTGTTGGCGACCATGTATAAGTATATAAACCCGTTCCTCCGGTTGCCGTTACTGTTGCAGTACCGTTATTAGCACCGTTACAATTTACGTTTGTTGACGCAATTGAAGCTGTAAGTGCAACAGGTTCTGTTATGATAAAGCTTTGTGTTGCCTGACATAAGTTAGCATCTGTTACCGTTACGGTATAAGTTCCTGCGGTAAGTCCTGTTGCTGTTGCAGAAGTTCCACCTGAAGGTGACCAGGCATAAGTATATGCACCAGTTCCGCCAGTTACATTTACTGAGGCAGTTCCGTTGGTTTCGCTATTACAAGAAACATCATTTTGACTTCCTGCAGAAACCACTAATGGAGCAGGCTCCGTTATAACAAAATTTTGAGATGTAGTACAATTATTGGCATCTGTTACAGTTACCGTATAATTTCCTGGATTAAGTCCTGTTGCTGTTGCTGCCGTTCCGCCAGATGGTGACCACGCATAAGTATAGGTGCCTGTCCCTCCGGTAACATTCACAGTAGCAGAGCCATTGTTTTCTCCGTTGCAGGAAACATCAGTTTGATTTCCTATAGAAGCAGTTAACTGAGTTGGTTCAATAATAGTAACCGTTTCAGTTGTACTACAAGTATTGGCATCAGTAATTGTTACGGTATAAGTTCCCGCTGCAAGTCCTGATGCAGTTGCAGCAGTTCCGCCAGTTGGAGACCATACATAGCTGTAAGCTCCAGTTCCGCCCGTTACAGAAACAGTTGCAGATCCGTTTGTTCCTCCGTTACAACTTACTTGTGTTGGTGTAATTGTTGCAGTAAGAGCATTAGGTTCTGTAATTGTAAATGCTTGTGTAGCCTGACATAAGTTGGCATCTGTAATTGTTACGGTATAAGTTCCTGCTGTAAGTCCTGTTGCTGTTGCAGAAGTTCCACCTGAAGGCAACCATGAGTAAGTATATGCTCCGGTTCCTCCTGTTACAGTTACAGAAGCTTGTCCTGTAGTCGCAGCATTACATAATAAATTGGTTTGAGAAGGAGTAACTGTTAAGGCTGTTGGTTCTATAATTGTAAAGTTTTTTACAATAGAACATCCATTACCAGAAGTTATTGTTACACTGTAATTACCAGCTGTAAGATTACTCGCTGTATCACTATTTCCGCCAGACGGTGCCCATACATAAGTAAAAGGTCCCGGAGCTCCTGATGCAACTACACTGGCTGAACCTGTGTTTGTACCATTACATAAAACATCAGTTTGACTTGTAGCAGCAGTTAAGGTATTTGTGGTTGTAATAATAAAGTTTTTTGTTATTGTACAGCCATTTGCGTCTGTAATTGTACAAGAGTGATTTCCTTCTGCTAATCCCGTTGCTATTGCACTTGTTTGTCCCGAAGACCACGAATAAAAATAAGGGTTTACACCGCCGCTAACAGTTACACCTGCCTGGCCAGCTGATGAACAGGTTGCATTTATTTGGCTTGTTGTAGCACTTAGGGCTACAGGTTGAACAATATTGATGGAATTCGTTACGAAACAGCCATTATTGTCAGTAATTAAACAGCTATAATTTCCAGGTGCCAGACCAGTTGCCGTTGCTGCAGTACCTCCAGAAGGTGACCATAGATAAGTATAATTGCCATTTCCGCCCAAAGGAACTACAGTAGCAGTTCCGGTTGTTCCGCCATTACATAATACATCAGTTTTACTAATTGACGATGTTAAAGACGCAGGTTGATTTATTGTAATACTTGCTGTAATAGTACATGTATTTCCATCTTGAATAGTTACAGTATAAGTTCCTTGAGAAAGTCCTGATGCAGTCGCAGCGTTACCTCCGGTAGGTGACCATGAATAAGTATATCCTCCAACTCCGCCAGAAGCAGTTACAGTTGCAGATCCGTTAGTTCCTCCATTACAAGAAACATCAACTTTTGTAATTGTAGCAGATAATGCAGAAGGACTACCAACAGTGACAGGCTGAATCAATTTACATCCTTTTGAGTCCGTAATTGTACAAGTATAATTTCCGGCAGAAAGCCCTGTAGCAAAAGCTGCAGTTCCTCCAGAAGGTGCCCATGAGTAAGTATAAGTAGGAGTTCCTCCGGATACCGTTACGCTTGCAGTACCATTAGCCCCACCAAAACAACTAACTCCTGTTGAAGCTGTACTTGCTGAAAGTGCTGCTCCAGGCTGGCTGATGCTAAAGTTTTGAGATGTCATACACTCATTATCATCGAAAATGGTTACAGTATAATTTCCAGCGGATAAGCCTGAAGCTGTAGCTCCTGTACCACCAGACGGTGACCAAGAGTAAGAGTAAGAACCGGTTCCGCCTGTTACATTTACGGTAGCTGATCCGGTTGTATCTCCATAACATTTTACATTAACAGTTGCTCCCTGAGAGGCAGTTAATGGGGTTAAAGGTTCTGTTATTGTAATTGATTTTGTAGTTGAGCAGCTGTTAGCGTCTGTGATTTTTACAGTATACGTTCCTGCCATTAAACCGGTAGCAGTAGCAGCTGTTCCTCCTGATGGTGCCCATAAATAGGTATAAGTTCCTATTCCTGTTCCTCCGGTTGCACTTACAGTTGCAGATCCAGTTGCAGATCCGTTACATAATATATCAACTTGCGAAGATGTTACAGCTAAGGCTGCAGGTTCAGTAATAGTAAAAGGTAAAGTTTTTTGACATGAATTAGCATCGGTTACGGTTACTGTATAAGTTCCAGCGGCCAATCCTGATGCAGTTGCAGCATTACCACCAGTAGGTGACCATGAATATGTATAGCCACCAGCACCTCCTGTAGCTACAACAGTTGCAGTACCATTAGTTCCATTATTGCAGCTTACATTGTTTACTGTACCTTGTGATGCTACTAATACTGGTGGTTCAGTTATTGTGAAATTTTCTATTTTTTCGCATAGGTTAGCATCTTTAATCGTTACACTATAAGTTCCCGCTGTAAGGTCGCTTATAGAAGCAGTAGTCGCATTGTTAGACCAGAGAAAGGTATAAGGAGCTGTTCCTCCGGTTGGGCTAACTGTTGCAATACCAGTTGCAACACCATTACAAGCAATATTAGTTTGTGATGCGCCTGTAATAATAGTAGGTATTGTTAATGTTCTTGCTGAAGATGTAGCTGCAGGTGTACATAAACCTGTCGTTACAACTCGGTATACATATCCATTTATACCGGCAGTAACACCTGTTATGGTAAGTGTTGCTGTAGTTGCTCCGGAATAAGGAGCAATATTTGGAATATTAAAGAAACCAGCACCTTGATTTACCTGCCATTGATATCCGGTAGCATTGGAAGCAGCAACGGTAAAAGTAGCATTTGTACCTAAACAGGTAATACTATTACTAGGTTGTGTCGTAATGGCTGGTGCAGAATTTACGGTAAGAGCTGCAGCGTTTGAAACAGCTGCCGGCGTACATCCACCTGTAGCGACAACTCTGTAAGCATAACCATTTAATCCAGCAGTTGCTCCGGTTATAGTAAGTGTTGTAGTAGTTGCTCCAGAGTAAGGAGCTCCATTTGCAATATTAGAAAAACCAGCACCCTGATCTACTTGCCATTGATATCCGGTAGCACCAGAAGCTGTAGCAGAAAAGGTAGTATTCGCTCCTGCACAGATTGTACTGGCAGAAGGTTGTGCTGTAATACCCGGTGCAGAATTAATAGTAAGTGCGGCAGCGTTTGAAACTGCATTTGGTATACATGTACCTGTAGCGACAGCTCTGTAAACATATCCATTAAGTCCAACAGTGGCTCCTGTTATAGTAAGTGTAGCTGTAGTGGCTCCTGAATAAGGTGCTCCATTTGAAATATTAGAAAAACCAGCACCCTGATCTACCTGCCATTGATAGCCAGTAGCATTCGAAGCAGTTACAGAAAAAGTGGTATTGGCTCCTGCACATATGGTAGAAGCTGAAGGGTGCGCTGTTATAGCGGGAAGAGGATTAACCGTAATGACTACAGTAATCGGTGTACCAGGACAACTATTAAGGCTGGGTGTTACGTTATAAGTAACAATACCATTGCCACTAAGAGTCTGATTGATAGAAGTTCCCGAACTAGCAGAAGTACCAGTAACTGTACCACTTGTTGTCACAACTGTCCAGGAGAATGTAGCACCACCTGGTGTTGATGTTAAAGCAATATTTGGAGAAGTTCCGCTACAAATTGATGAAGAAGCAGGTGTTGCTGTAGCTACAGGTAAAGAAGTTACATTTAATTGTGCCAAACCATTCGACGCAATTGTATTGGAGCATGAACTTGTAAGTACAACTCGGTAAGAATAGCCATTCATTCCAGAAGTAATAGAACTTATGCTAAGGTTTGCAGTATTAGATCCGGAGTAATTAGGACTAGCTCCTCCATTGGTAATATTGGTGTATCCAGAGCCGCTGTCTACCTGCCATTGATAAGTTGCAGTATTTGTTGCAGCAACTGTAAATGAAGCAGTTGACCCTGTACAAGCTGAATAAGAAGCAGGCTGGGTCGTTATTGATGGCGATGAAGCTGCTAATGTAGGTTCTGTTATTGTTACAGTATGGGTTGTAGGACATCCAATATTATCTGTAGCCGTAACTGTATAAGTTCCTGCAGTAAGATTTGTTGCAGTTGCTGCTGTTCCTCCAGAAGATGACCATGAATAGGTATATGGAACAAAACCACCTGAAGCTGATACGGTGGCTGAACCGTTGTTTCCGCCATTGCAAGTAACATTGCTTTGTGCAGTTGTAGTAACGATCGTATTAGGAACGGTTAATGTTGCCGGATTAGAAGTAGCTGTGCCAGTTCCGATTGCAATACATCTATAGGTGTAACCGCTCATAGCTGCCGTTACTCCTGTTATGGTTAAAGTTGCCGAAGTTACGCCGGAATAAGGTGCCGTATTAGAAAGGTTTACGAAACCGCTTCCTGTATTTTGCTGCCATTGATAACCAGTGGCATTCGTTGCCGTAATTGGAAAATTAGTGGTACCGCCAATACAAAGCGTTCTGTTAGGCGGATTACCAGTAATTGCTGGTGGTGTTCCTAAAAAAGGAGCAGCTGATGGCATGGTAAGTGAAATATCAGAAAGTGTCCAGTTTGCCGGATTCATGACTGCGGTTCTAATTTGTGCTATAGTAGTAATAGGATCAGTACTGCTTAGATTAAACTTTGCAGCGCTGGGAGTAGAACCTCCTGTATAAAATGCACTTGTACCTGCAATTAGAGCCGGAGGCCTGATAGAGCCATTTGTTCCGTTGGCACAGGCATCAGGATCCCAGGTTGCCTGAGAGGTTCCCGGTGCAGTAGCACAACGAAAATAATGTAATCCACTAATAAGGGTAACTCCGCTTCCGGTAACAGAGCCTGCACCGCCTTGAAAAGCGATAACCTGATCTCCCGTAAAAGATAAATTTAGTCCATTTGTCATAGTTCCTTCGGTAATAACTACGGTACCATTTGTTGTTGTAGCACCAGTAGCCACGTTATAAGTCGAAGCAGTCATACCTTTTATCATGACCTCTGTTCCTGCCGCAATAGCAGTTCCACTAGTCCATGAAATGGATCCTTCGTTACCACTTACAACTTGCCAGGTTAAGGTTTCAAAATAGCCTCTGTCTGTAAAATTAATTACAGTCCCTGCAGGTATAGAGGTAAGAAGTACAAACGAAAATACATCACCACCATCGGTTTGTGAGAAATTTGAATCGTAGCCGGTAAAAATAAGGTCACCGTTTGCCAGAGTCTGAGAATTCACAATGTAGCTTTGTAAAAATATCCCCAAAAACAGGGCGATATTTAAAAATTTTTTGATTTGAGAGTAAAAATGTTCCATAATTAAGATAGTTAAATTATAAAGTGGCAAATTGTTCACCGTTTTTGATACCAAAAGCGAGCAATTTATGCCCACTCATAAACCCTTCATCCGTATAAACTGTGTTGATACGCAATTGGGTATTATTATAACATTGTATGATTAATCCCTTGTTTTCATTTATTTCTAAAATAGTTCCGGGAGCATGCTGATCTGCGCGCAGTGTATCCGTTTGTGAGACTTCTACTATTCGTACATTTAAACCATTCCAATGCGTGTAAGCTCCTTTATTCCAGGGATTACATGCATTCACTAAAGCCTGAATTGATTTTGAATCCTGATGTTCCCATTGAATGCTGACATCAGCAATAGTGGGTTTTTTATAGTATTCCGCTACTGTTTCATCCTGATGCATACCTTCATCATTACGATGCAGAAGCGTTAATACTTCTGGCAAAATATAAGAAGCGAGGTACGATAAATGAGTGCATAACATTCCATGTGTAAAATCTGTATGCAGCGGAAGCGTTTTTCGCAAGATTATTTTTCCCTTATCAATTTCTTTTTCGATAGCGTGAACAGAAATTCCAGTTTCATTTTTTTGTTTTTTGATCGATTGAAAAACAGGATCTGCTCCACGCATTTCCGGCAACAGACCATAGTGGAAATTATAAAACAAATTAGGATGTTGTCTGATCAGTTCTTCAGGGACTTTCCATGGAAAAGTCATTGTAAAAATGAATTTAAGATCCTTAATTGCCGTGATTTCCTGAAGCTGAAATTTTAGTTTCGATTTTTCAATTATTATTAAATTAATTCCTGCGTCTGAAGCAAAAACAGCACAAAAGGCTTTTACATCTTCATTTTCTACAGGTACTCCAATAGAATGTAGTCTTCCAAGGCTATGTAAAGTTTGTATAGCCGGAAAAGCCATTCTGTTATTACATAAAATCACTATGTCTCTTATAGTACTCATGATTCCAGGCAGGCATAAGAATTAATCCAGGAATTTGAAGGTATATCTTGAACAGCCAGAATATGATATTGTAAGCGTTCACGTTCTTTCTCCAAGTCTGAAACTTCAGTTATATTTTCTAAGAGGCAATTGCCTGTTTCTTCATTTTTGGTTACAGTAGCGTAATATAGTGGTGCTTCGGAAAACCCAGTGTTTGGATTCATGTATACTTTTCCTCTCGGAGAGTCAACAGCAATATTGTCTAATGACTGGCCATCTGAATTTGTAATAAACAAAGCAGCTTCCCATCCTAAAAGAGAAAAGAGATTCGCTTTCTGCTCTTTAATATTTTTCATCGTAGCTATAAAATCTACATTTTCCTTATTGTCAGTAACTGAAGACCATGCAACTGCACAGCTCCAGTTGTATCCTGGATAAGGTATTTTATTGAGCCATAATTCTTCGGCTGTAAAGCCACTTCCGTATGTTTTTGAAGAAGCAATATTTTTTAATTTTGATGATTCTCTAAAGAAATCTTCTGCCATGTCTCCGCAAAATGAGGTAAATATGGAGACATCCTTATGCTGTTCAATATATTGATCTAATGGACTTAAGTTTAGTTCTGAACGTTTCAAAGGAGTAATGTGGTTATAACTAATAGTGGCTCCTTTGTCTTCTGCAGCAGTCAAATAGGTGTAGGGTGGGCGATATCCTGCATCATAAAAAGAACAGGTAAATACAAAATTATTTTGACCTTCTTCGATAGCTTTACGAACAATAGCCCGTGAGCATAAATTACCTTCTAATGAAATGAAATAAACGTTAGATAATTTTTTTTCAAAATTTTGAAAGTGGTAACCGCTGTCTAATACAATCAGTAATTTACCCGAACTTTCAAAAAGCGGTTGTATAAATTCAGCAGTAACAGGGTTTATATAAGCAATTATAATATCTGTACCATTTAAGAGTAATTGTTCAGAACAAGTATAAATTTCCTTATTGTTACCGCCAACTCCTATACTGGCAGTTACAATTTCATGTTTTTCGTCGTGGCTTGTTTTTTTCAGCGCAGATTTAAATCCATCCATTATGTCAAAAGACATCGAAGGGTAAATGACAGATCGGGGCAGGAGTAAAGCTATTTTCATAAGCAATTGAATAGATATTTAAAAAAAACAAAGCAACCCATTAGAAACTCTAATGGGTAATTCATGTTAGTTTCTTGAAGGGAAAAGTCCCTGAAGGCATATTATATAATTCAGGCCCAAATAAGGCTGTTGAATTGACATAGGCTGGTTATTTCCGGTTTGTCCTATTGTTATTACAGCTGTTACTGGCTTTAAAGCACTATCTGGTGTAGCTGTAGAATAAAAATTAGGTAAAGAGGCCAGACTGGCATCTGATGCAGACCCTGTATCTCCTGTATCTGCAAACGCCTTTAATGTCAATGAACCCTGAGCTGCATGTGTATGCAATGGCAGATTTGAAAGAGTTGCCGTTACAGTATTTGTACCAGTTTTGGCACCTAATGGAAATTGAGTAATTCCTTGCGCAGGACCTGTTCCTGCAGCAATTCGTCCTCTAAAATCAGGCAATTGAAAGGTTTGAATTCCGTTACCTCCGTATGTAGTCCCTAAAAGACTGAATAATGCCACGTTAGTGTTAATATTAAGTGTTTGACCCGCACAAATTGCCCAAAATTTAGGTGCAAAATTTCCAGCGAATAATCGAATTTCTGAAATTATTCCTTCCATAATTATTGTTTTTAGTTAGTTTCTAGTTGGAAAAATACCCAGCATACAAATAATGTAATTTGTAGAAAGATATGGTTGTATAATACTGAAAGGAGTAGTGTTGCCTGTATTTGTAAGAGTAACCGTTGCCGCAGCGGTTTTTAGCGTATCGTCGCCTGCTATTGCGGTATAAGCTTTTGTTAAACCGGCTAAAACATTTCCTGTTGGTGATCCTGTATTTCCTGGTGCATTAACGGTAGCTATTGCAACTGACCCGGTTCCAATATGACTATGTGTAGGCATTTGATTTATGGTCATGGTAGTTGTTTCTGTTCCGCCTATCTGACCTAGTTCAACATTAGGCAGACCTATGCCCTGACCAACACCAACTGGAACACGGCCACGAAGATCAGGAAGATTAAATGTTGATACACCATCTCCGCCATATGTGGTACCTATTATGGCAAAAAGAGCATCATAGTTAGCAATACTTTGTGAAGACCCATCGCAATAAGCCCAATTTGCTGGTGGGAAGTTTCCGGCAAATAATCGGATTTCTCCTAAATTTCCTTCCATAATTAATATATTTTTAGATTTAAATTATAGTTTTTGAGTTTGTTCGTTTATGAGCGGGGAGGAAAATTTCCAACTAAACAGATCATGTAATTCATGCCCAATGTGGGTTGAGTTATAGTGATTTGCTGCCCCGAGCCAATTGGCCCAACAGTTACACCGAATGCAGTAGGTTTCATATCATCTTCACCTGGTGCTGAACTGTACATATTGGGTTTAGCGGCAAGAGTGTTTCCAGCAGGCGTATCAAGATCACCTGCATCCGAATAAGCGGGAATTGAAATCGAAGCCGAAGAGACATGTGTGTGTGAAGGGAGTTCTAAACTTGTTAGTGTTATCCCATTTGTTCCGGATATCTGACCTAAATCATAATCTGATAAACCTACTCCCTGACCCCTTCCAATAACTGTACGACCGCCCAAATTGGGCAGTGCAAATGTAGTGGAGCCATTTCCGCCATATGTGGTACCTATAATAGCAAATAATGGTGTGTTGCTTTGTACCGCAAGTATCTGACCATTACAAAATGCCCAATTGACGGGTGCATAACTTCCTGCCATTAGACGTATTTCTCCAATTGTTCCTTCCATAATTATATTGATTTAAATAGTTAATGATTAGATTTAGTTTTAGATCACGACTATTTTTTTTATAAAACAGAACGCTACAGTATTTTTAATAGAACGCTAATTTGCTTTTTGTAGAGTGACTATATATAATTCAGATTTTGAAACAGAAACTTTCAAAAAGTAAAACCTTTCGAAGATTTAGCATTTTGTTTTATACCTCAATAGTATTGTATGTTAATTAATGCTGCTTGTTTAATTTCATTTTAAAATTAGATATCTATTACCTATCACAAGAAAAAGATGTTACAGAACAGCTTTTTTTTGTCATGAAATCTACTTTTTAGTGTCAGATGGATTGACTGAATAAACAGACTCCTCTTTCACTTAAAAAATTAAAATTTATAGAAAATTTAATGGTGGGAATATCTTTTTAAGGCTTGTAGAGATGGGGCTTTATTTGTTTGAACGAATAAATTTACAAAAAAATAACGTAACTATCAGAACTACAGACTTTTTTTAAAGTAAAAATCTTATTTAATACTAAACAGGAGCAACCGGGCTTTAATTCGGTTTACGACTATACTATTTAACGATTCCTGAAAAAAAGTCTGCATTAAAAAGCGCAAACCTTTTTAATGTAATTAAATTAGGGTTAAAAAATAATGGCGAAATTAATAAGACTTCATTTTTTTATAAGTTTTAATCATTTAAATTGAAAATCGATCCGGTTATTGCTGTAAAATGGCAAAACTTAGAGAGATCTTTCCTGAAGTAAAGGATTATTTTGTCACATCGACTAAATTTGTAAGGTGCGAAAAGTTATTATCTACATATTCATTTTTCTAATCGTATCCAATATTGGGTTCTTTCAGCAATTTTATAAATTGCCAATATTGATTGAGCATTACAAAGAACATCAGCAAAGGCAAAACGTAAGTTTTATTGATTTTCTCGAGATGCATTATTGGGGAGAAGATATCAACGATAATGATTCTGACCGTGATATGCAGCTTCCTTTTAAGCATATTTCGAGTGCTTCCTTTCAAGTTGTATTTGTTCCGGCAGAAAAACATACATTTGATATTCCTTTTGTTGCTGATTTTTCAGCGTCAGATATCATTCCGTTTACTTCAAACTTATATTCTAATCCTGCTTTGTTTGCAGTATTCAGACCTCCATTAGCATAATTTAATTTTCGAAGATTTTTATTGTGGTTAAGGCATATTTATGTTTTGACCATGACATTATTATTTCAAAAAAATTAAATTATATTATGCTCAATAAGATCATTCAGTTCTCAGTTAAAAATAAACTGGTAATTGGTGTCTTCACCTTGCTTTGGATTATCTATGGCGTCTTTGAAGTTACCCGTTTACCAATTGATGCCGTTCCTGACATCACCAATAATCAGGTTCAGATTATTACAACAGCCCCGTCGTTGGGCGCAGAAGATGTAGAACGTTTAATCACTTTTCCTATAGAACAGGCGATTAGTAATATCCCACAGCTGAAGGAAAGCCGTAGTATTTCCCGTTTCGGACTTTCGCTTGTGACGATTGTTTTTGATGATGATACAGATGTGTATTGGGCGCGTCAGCAAGTATCAGAACGTTTGCAGAAAGTAGAAATTGCCGAGAATGCGAGTATTCCGGAAATGGCGCCTGCCACTACCGGATTAGGCGAAATTTATCAATATGTCCTGAAACCGCAGCTGGGTTATGAAACGAAATATTCTCTGGAAGACCTGCGTACAATCCAGGACTGGACAGTTCGGAGACAACTTCTTGGAACTCCCGGAATTGCCGATGTGGCCACTTTTGGCGGAAAGCTAAAACAGTATGAAATTGCCGTAAATCCGTCAAGATTAAAAGCGCAAAACCTTACCATAAAAGAGGTTTTTACCGCATTGAGCAGTAATAACGAAAATACGGGAGGCGCTTATATCGAAAAAGGACCAACAGTCTTATATATCCGAAGCGTTGGTTTGACCCGAAACATAAAAGACATCCAGAATATTATTGTAAAAAATACACAGGCAGGAACTCCCATCCTGATCAAAGATATTGCTGAGGTAAAAATGTCTTCGGCCATACGTTACGGAGCTTTGACGACTGATGATATTGGCGAATCTGTTGGCGGAATCGTCATGATGCTGAAAGGCGAAAATGCCAATAATGTTATCGTAAATGTCAAAAAACGCGTTGCTGAAATCGAAAAGATTTTACCAAAAGGGTTAAAAATTGAACCGTTTTTAGACCGTACCAAAATGGTCGATAATGCGATTGGTACAGTGCAGAAAAACCTGATCGAAGGGGCCTTGATTGTGGTTCTGGTTTTGGTACTTTTTCTGGGCAATCTACGAGCGGGATTTATCGTGGCTTCCGTGATTCCGTTAGCGATGCTGTTTGCTATTATTATGATGAACACCTTTGGCGTGAGCGGAAACCTGATGAGTCTCGGCGCTCTTGATTTTGGTTTAATAGTCGATGGAGCTGTTATTATTGTCGAGGCCATATTACATCATCTTCACAGTGCCAAAAAATACAAAGGAATCGAAAATATTTCGCAGGAAGAAATGGATAAAGAAGTAACAGGTTCTGCAGGCCGAATGATGAATGCGGCTGTATTTGGACAAATTATTATCCTGATCGTATACCTGCCAATATTATCATTAGAAGGAATAGAAGGTAAAATGTTCAAACCAATGGCACAAACTGTTGCCTTTGCAATTTTAGGCGCTTTCATTTTATCGCTTACCTATGTACCTATGGTGAGTTCATTATTTATTAGTAAAAAAGTAAGTCACAAACCCAATTTTTCTGATCGGGTTATGGCAAAACTAGAAGTTTATTATGAAAAATGGCTGGCAAAAGCATTACAGTTTAGAAAAGGGATTATTGTTTCGGCATTGGTTCTCTTTGGGATTGCCCTGCTTTTATTCAGCCGAATGGGAGGTGAGTTTATTCCACAACTTGAGGAAGGAGATTTTGCGGTAGAAACCCGTTTATTGTTAGGAACCAATCTTTCGACGACAACAGAAACAATTCAGAAAATTTCATCAGCGTTAAAGAATAAATATCCGGAAGTAGAAAAAGTAGTTTCGAGAATTGGTAGTGCCGAAATCCCGACAGATCCAATGCCTATTGAAGGCGGTGATATGATTATTGTTCTAAAGGACAAATCAGAATGGACAAGTGCTTCTTCGTTTCCGGAACTTGCTGATAAAATGACCGAAACGGTAAAAGAAGTCGCTCCGGGAGTGACAACTGGTTTTCAGTTTCCGGTGCAAATGCGTTTTAATGAATTGATGACCGGAGCCAAACAGGATTTAGTTTGCAAAATTTATGGAGAAGACCTTAATAAATTGGCGCAATACGCAGAGCAATTGGGTGCAATAAGTAAAACCGTCGAAGGTGCTACAGATCTTTATGTAGAAAAAGTAACGGGAATGCCTCAAATCGTGATCGATTATGATTGGGCCGAAATGGCGAAATACGGGATTTATGTTTCAGATATCAACCAAACCGTAAATGCTGCTTTTGCCGGAGCTGTGGCAGGAAGTATTTACGAAGGCGAAAAACGCTTTGATATGGTGGTAAGGGTTGAAGCGAGCGGACGAAAAGACATCTCTGATGTTCGTAATCTGTTAATTTCGACACGTTCCGGAATGCAGATTCCGCTGTATCAGGTCGCATCTGTAAAAGAAGTCGAAGGCCCTAATCAGATTCAGCGTGAAGATGCTAAAAGAAGGATTATTGTTGGTTTTAATGTCAGAGGACGTGATGTAGAATCTATTGTCGAAGAATTACAGAAAAAGGTCAACAGCCAGATCAAATTCGATCCCGGATATTATATTACGTATGGCGGTACTTTCGAAAACCTGCAGCAGGCAAAATCACGTTTGGGTGTTGCCGTTCCCGCAGCTTTATTCATGATTCTGGCGTTATTGTATTTTGCTTTTAGATCCTTTAAAGAAGGCATTATCATTTTTACCGCAATTCCGTTATCTGCAATTGGTGGTGTTTTTGGACTAGCCTTACGCGATATGCCTTTTAGTATTTCTGCCGGTGTTGGTTTTATTGCGCTGTTTGGCGTCGCCGTATTGAATGGTATTGTTTTAATATCCGAATTCAACCGAATACAGAAACAGGGTGAAATTACAGACCCGCTCCAAATTATTATTACAGGAACCAAAAACAGGTTACGTCCCGTATTGATGACGGCTGCTGTGGCTTCTTTAGGATTTCTGCCAATGGCTTTGAGTAACGGAGCAGGAGCAGAGGTTCAGCGTCCGCTTGCAACTGTCGTAATTGGCGGACTGATCACAGCTACTTTACTGACTTTGTTTGTACTTCCGGCGATTTATTTAATGACGTATCACACAAAGGTGTTTTCGAAAAAAATTAAAAAACATAAAATGGATAAACTGACTTTATTGCTTGTTGCTTTATTGATTACAGCTTCAACTCAGGCACAACAAACTTCAATATCTCTGGATGAATCGTTATCAATAGCCATTCAGAATAATAAAAGGGTAAAATCAGCCCGACTGAACGAACAATCAAAAGAACAATTGCAAAAATCAGCGTATGATATTCCTAAGTTGGCTTTAGATGCAGATTATGGACAGTTTAACAGTGGTATCAATGATACGCGTTTTGGCGTGAGCCAGACTTTTGCTTTTCCAACACTCTACAGCCATCAGAAAAAAGCTTTGCAGGAAAACTATAATGCGGCAAAAGCGGTATCACAATTAACGGCACAGCAGATTAAGTCGAATGTGAGAAACTTGTTTTACTCTTACATCTGGCTCAACAGTAAAAAAGAATTATTGGCTTACGCCGATTCTATTTACAGGCTGATGGAACAAAAATCAGATTTGCGTTACAAAGCAGGTGAAACCAATGTATTGGAGAAAAGCGCTTCGCAATCAGCACGACAATTTTATACCAATCAGCTTACAATGGTCAATAAAGACATTGCCATTACGCTGAAATCATTTAATACCGTGCTTCAGGATAGTATTATTCACGTTCCGTCAGCAGTAAATATCAAAAATGATTTTAGTATTTCGTTAAACGAAAAAGCAAATACAGCTGAACTCCCTCAGATCAAACTTTCGAATCATGAAGCCGAAGCCGCTAAGTGGAAATGGAAAAGTGAACAGGCCAAAATGATGCCGGACATTACTGTAGGATACAACAATCTGAGTATTATTGGAGCGCAAACCAGTTCAGCCGGACAAGAAGTTTATTATGACAGCAGTCACAGGTTCAGTTATGTAAATCTGGGATTAGCTGTGCCTTTGTTCTTTTCGAGCCAGTCATCACGCAATAAAGCAGCCAAAATTGAATATGAAAATTATAAAATGATGGCGGAGACGACAAAAATCGAAATGACTACTGAACTTGCAAATGCTGTAAGTGAAGTTGAAAAATATAAAGAAAGCCTGAATTATTATGAAAATGAGGGACTCAAAAATGCTTCGGTTATTATCGATGCGGCCAACAGCCAGCTGGAGAACGGAGATATCGATTATCTGCAATGGGTTTTGGTAGTCAATCAGGCCATTACGATCAAAAATGAATATCTGGACAGGATTAATGATTACAACAAAGCGATCATAAACCTGCAAACCCTTAATAATTTATAATAGAATGAAAATATATATCATCACAATTTTAGCTCTTTTATTCTTAGCTTCCTGTAAAGGAGATAAACAAGAACAACAAAGTAAAAAAGAGATCCAAGAAGAAGAAACTATCCAGCTAAGCCCTGAGCAGGTTAAGAATGCCGGACTGATCGTGGGCAATCCCGAAGAAAGAAATGTAAAAGGAATATTGCAGCTTCAGGGAACGGTGACTGTGCCGCCAAAGAGTGTAGTGACAGTTAGTATTCCGCTTGGAGGCTATATCAAAAAAACCGACTTAATGGCTGGAATGCACGTTAAAAAAGGGCAATTGTTAGCCGTGCTTGAGGACATGCAGTACATACAATTGCAACAAGATTATCTAACGGCGAAAGAGAAATTTCAATTGGCTAAAAGCGAATACGACAGGCAAAAAGAACTGAATGCAAAAAAAGCGAGCAGTGACAAACTGTTCGAGCAAACGGCGACTGAAATGCAGACGCAACGCATTTATATGTCATCACTGGCGCAGAAATTAGCATTGCTGAATATTAATGTAAAGACGCTTACCGCTTCGAATATCAGTAAAACAGTTGCTATTGTTTCGCCTATAAATGGCCTGGTTTCTAAAGTAAATGTAAATGTGGGTAAATATATTGCACCAACAGATATGCTTTTTGAATTGATGGATAGGAGTGATATTGTTCTTGTGATGAATGCTTTTGAGAAAGACATTCATTTGCTTTCGACAGGACAAACCGTTACTGCCTTTTCTAACTCCAACCCGAAGAAGCGATACAGTGCGAAAATTTCTTATATCAACCAGAGTCTCAACGATGATCGTGCAGCAGAAGTAATCTGTAAAGTCAATACATATGACAGCTCGTTGATTCCCGGACTTTTTATGAATGCTGAAGCAGAATTTGAAAATGAAAAAGCCATTACAGTTCCGGAAGACGCTGTAGTAAGATGGCAAGGCAAGTTTTTTGTTTTTGCTGCTGCCGGAAATAATAGGTATAAAATGGTTGCGGTAGAACCCGGAACAACAAGCGAAGGCTACCGTCAGATAAAATCTTCACTGATCAATGCATCATCAAAAATTGTAACAAAAAATGCTTACACACTTTTGATGACTTTTATGAACGGCGGAGACGAATAAAAGTTTAGTTTAGTTAATTGTGAAAGGGGGAATAGTGGTAAAGCTATTCCCTTTTTTGTTTCTCTCTATTTCTGAATCGTTCTCAGTGCTTTTTTTATGATGTAAGCCGTTTCTTTTGAAGTACTTTTTCCCTGCCATTCAGCACAAACATCCAATACAAATTGAGGCTTGGTTTTACTGGCATCATTCAGCCAGTTGGCTACGCTGTTTTGTACGTACTTTGAGCTGTCTGATTTTAAAGGCTCCAAAAGAGGCAGACCCAGTTCCGGATGTTGTTTTAGCCGCTCAATATGTTCACTCCAGACACCTCTTGGACGGGTCGCTTCACTGGCAAAGCGCCTGATATTCTCATCTGAATGATACACCCATTTTGATAAAATTGCCAGACTTTCATCAAGATTTTTGATTAAGGCAGCTCGTGTAGCAAGCCAGCATATTTCTCGCACTCCAAAATGTTGGTCTGCCGCAAAAGGCTGCATCTGAATCAGTATGTCTTCAATTGGCAGTATATTGTTTTTGCCAATTGTGTATGTCGCCCAACAGCGCACCAAATCTGATGGGTGTAACTTTATTAATTCTAAAATTTCAGTATCATTTTCTTGTATCGCCAATTCCAGTAAACCAGTTCCTATTGCTTCATTAATGGTGTTGACCGTTTGTTTTTTCAAAGAGTCAAGGCGGTCAATAATAGGTTTTAAATACATAGTCCGTTTGGATTGCTGAAGCAGATTGCCCAGCAGCACTTTCTGATCTACGGCAAGCCATTCTGTTAAATTAGCAGTTTCAATTTCCCCCTTGTTCAATTGATTTAAAACAGATGCCGGAATATCTTTTGTAGAACGCGATCCTTTGCGTTTTATTTCATTCATAATGATTGTAGTAATTCGTCAATATCAAGTCGGTTTCTATAATCTGCATCAGCAAATTTATAAAGAATCGAACCATCACAATCTACTACAAAAACAGCAGGAACAGGCAAAGTATTGTCATGATTTTGATTGAATTCTTCCAGATGTATTCCCATTGCGTGATAAGTGGGCAAAGCAAAATCCTGAAGCTCAAAACTAAGCCCAAGTTGTTTGGCCAGCATATTGTTGGTATCGGTTAAAACGTCAAACGTCAAAAGATGTTTTTCAATAAGCTGCATACTTTGATCTGTACTTTGTGGCGAAACAGCTAAAAGAGTAACATTTTTATGGGTGATTTTGGTGAGGTTTTCCTGAAGTGCCCTAAGTTCTAAATTGCAGTACGGACACCAGCTTCCGCGAAAAAAAGCAAGTATCATTTTTCCTTTTCGAAGAATGTCTTTAGAATTGATCAATTGGTTTGCTGCATTGGGCAACGAAAAAGGAATTAGTTTGTCACCAATTTGTGCAATTTTATACTCAATATTTTGTGTTTTCAGATCGGCAACTGATCTTTCGAATATTTCTAATACTGTTACAGGTACCTGTTGAGTCAATTCCTTGTTAAGGCTTTCTATTTGCTTTGCCAGAGTATTCATGTCTTTTTAATTTGTTTATTTTTGTAAAGGTTTAAAATAGATTCAACATGGGCAATACCGCATAATATTGTCTCATAGGGATAAAAAAGTCACTATTATGGAAATACAGGAGAAAGCAGCCGAAAATAAAGTTTGTCCCTTAGAAATTGCAGTAAATACGATCAGCGGAAAATGGAAAATTCCTATCGTCTGGCAAATAAATGAAGGAAAAAAACGTCCCAGCGAATTTTTGCGCGGTATTGGTAAAGTAGACAGACGTGTTTTGAACCAGCAGCTCAAGGAAATGGAGCAGGACGGAATTCTGACTAAAGAATCTTTTAACGAACTTCCTCCACGGGTAGAATATTCTCTTACGGATATCGGAAAAAAATTGGTAGAGGCGCTGTGGTTGTTAAACGACTGGGGAAAATTACTGATTGACAAAAAAAAGGTTTAGTTTTGCGTTTAGACCAAACTTATAGTAAAACTCATATTCAGGTACTTTATGAAGGCAGTTATTTTTGACATGGATGGCGTAATTATTGATTCGGAACCTTTTTGGCAAAGAGCAGAATTTGAAGTTTTTTCATCATTGGGCGTATCGTTAGAAAAGGAATTTACTGATCTGACCAAAACAATGACTACTATAGAAGTAACGAAGTTCTGGTACGAAAAATTTCCCTGGGAAAGCCACAGTCTCGAAGAGGTTGAAGAAATGGTAATCTCAAGAGTAATGGAGTTGATAGGGGAGATTGGTGCCGAAATAAACGGTATCGAATTCTTTATTAAAAAACTGAAATCAAATGGTTTTAAAATTGGTTTAGCCACAAATTCGCCATATAAAATAATACCCGTAGTTTTAGAAAAAGCCGGGATTGCTTCCTATTTTGACAGTATATTCTCAGCAGAATTTGTGGAGTTTGGCAAACCTGATCCCGCTATATATTTAATGACATCAAAAGAACTGGGCATTGATCCTGAAAACTGCATTGTTATAGAAGATTCTTATTCCGGAATGCTCGCTGCTAAAAATGCGGGTATGAAAGTAGTAGCCTTTACTAACGGAAATCAGGATCTGAATCTAAGCTTAGCCGATTATAAAATGGAAAGTTTTCTGGAACATGAATTGACTATATTTTCATGATGGCAATCTTATTTAAGCAGTCTGAACCCCAAAAATATACCCGACTAATGCCGACATAGCCATTGCAAAAGTTCCCCAGATGCAAATGCGCAAAACCGCTTTTATCATTTTTGATCCGCCTGCTTTCGCAGCTAATATTCCGGATAATGCCAGAAAAAGTATCGAGAAACCGTATTGATAGAAAACCATGTCTTTGATGGGCGCAAAAAACGCCACAAGAACGGGTAACAAACCTCCAACAATAAACGATACAGCCGATGCAAAAGCTGCCATCAGCGGATTGGCCTGTGTGATTTCGTTTATTCCGAGTTCATCTCTTGCGTGAGCTTCAAGTGCATCATGAGCAGTTAATTCCGTGGCGACTTGTCTCGCCAATGTTTTGCTTAATCCTCTCTGAACATAAATATCTGCTAGTTCTTCAAGTTCAGTTTCCGGCATCGTTTTAAGCGCGAAACTTTCTCTTTCTAAATCAGCAGTTTCTACATCAGATTGCGAACTTACAGATACATATTCCCCTGCAGCCATAGAAAGTGCGCCGGCAACCAAACCGGCTACAGCAGCAAGTAAAATAGGTTCTCTGCCAACACTTGCAGCGGCAACACCAATCACCAAACTGGTCGTAGATAGAATTCCGTCATTGGCACCCAGAACGGCAGCCCTAAGCCAGCCGCTTCGATTAATATAATGATTTTCAGTTTCCATAGCGTTAATTTAATTGAATGCAATTACCTCTGAATTCTTCCTATGAAATTACTTCAAAATAGCTTTGCTTATCGACGGAAAGGCAATAGAATGATTCTAAATTTTATAAGGCAAATTCTTAGTCACGAATAATTCGCAGGAACCCAATTCAGCATAAAAAAATACAAATGTAAAACCTTTGCGACTTTGAGTCTTTGCCACTTTGCACCTTCCTAAAAAAAGAGTCCCCCAGTTTCATAAGGTTTGAAACTGGGGGACAATAAAAAAAATAAAACACAATTTTTTAGAACGAATATCTCAATCCAAGCTGTCCCTGGAATCTTGAGGCTAATTGATCTACAGTATAGGGTGTAGCCGTAGGTTTCTGGAATGTATAAGTTGGATCGCCAGTAGCAACTCCACCTAAGTTTCCTGATTTTGTTAATCCTAAATTGGCTGTTGAATTGTAAGTGTTTGGAACGAAATAACTTCTTCCCCAATCTTTGTTGATAAGGTTTCCGACATTCGCCATGCTAAAGGAGATCTGGAATGTACCAACTTTTGTAACTTTGATTTCATCCATTAATTTCAAATCTGCCTGAATGTTCCAGGGCGTAGTATCACCATTTCTTTGAGTGAATGTTCCTCTTCTGCTTTTCAAATAATCATTTCCGTTGATGAAAGCTTCATAATCTGCCACTTGTTGAGCTGCTGTTGCAGATGGTACACCCGTAGCACTTACGCCGATATATTTAGCTGCTTCTGCTGCATCTTTAAAGATATAAGCCAATCCGGCTGCCTGTCCTGTTCCTGCAATTGTTGAGTTAACAAATCCCCATGAAAACGGATTCCCTGATTGCGCATTAAAATAAACGTTGGCAGAGAACGTATTGTTGTCAGCTAATTTTACAGCATATCCTACATTAGAAACGATTCTGTGTTTGATATTAAAATTAGAAGTAGCCAATTGAGGATCATTAGGAGTCAAAGACTGATTCATCTGGAAATTACTTTCCATAGAGTTTCTGATTCCATTTGTAACGTCTCTTGAATCTCCGTAAGTATAGGCAACCATAAAGTTTAAACCAAAATCATAGGTTTTCGAAACCATTTCGGTAATGCTGTATCTGTATCCTTTATTGGTATTGGATAATAGGTAAGCATTAGAAAAAGCAGGATTTATGTTTGCTGCATAAATGGGCATTTGGTGATTGGTATCATAAGAAAAATAAGTAGGGTTGTCTGTCTTGTTTACCTGTTGAAATTCAAGATCACGAATTACTTTTGTATAAATACCTTCAGTTGTAAATTTATATCCGCCAATAATTTTATCAATAGCAAGAGAATTTCTTAAAACAGCCGGCATTTTGAATTTATTGTCTACTAAATCCGCCTGTACTTTTGGCGTTGCATCATGATATCCATTTAAACCGTTGTTGGCCAAAGGATCACCTGCTGCCGCAACCTGTGCAGGAGTAAGGTTATTTTTGTCATAACTTCCGTAACCTACACCATCATTATAATAGGCATATCCTAACCATGCAAACGGGATTCTTCCTGTAAATACTCCTGATCCGCCTCTTATAACAAGAGTTTTATCTTCGTCTACATTATACGTAAATCCTACTCTTGGAGACACTAATGCAGTGCTGAAAAAGTTATTGCTAATTTGGCTTAACGGGGTATAAGTGTATGTGTTGCCATAGTTAGGATCAGCAGGAGAATTTTGTACTTGTGGGCTTAATTTAGGTTTATTGGGCAAATCAGTATAATCAACTCTTACACCAGGCGTTACTTTTAGTTTGTTGCCAATTCTGATTTCATCCTGCGCATAAACACTGTATAGGTTTACTTTGAATTTAGCATACGGATTATTAAAAATATCATCTCTTGTAGAGCCGTCAAAAGGATAAGTTCCACGAACACGAGTAGGAAGCTTATTGTAAAAGTCTGACAGCGATTTGTATGAAACTCTTCCGTTTAGCGCATTTACGAATCCGTAATTGATATCGTAGAATTCGTTGTGCGTACCAAATAATAAAGTATGATTTCCTGTTTTATAAGTAAGGTTGTCAGTGATTTCGGCAGTATTTTGTTTCATATTAAAGACTGTTGCTTCACGATCATTTCCTAAGAAAATAGTTCCTCCGTTGTACCCAATTTCCGCCTGAGGAAACATGGCATTTGATGATTTTGGATCACGGTAATCTTTAATAGCCGAGTAACTTGCAATAAATGAGTTCGACCATTGGCTGTTAAAGTGGCTTTTTAATTCTAAAACCGTACTGCTGGATTGGTTTTTTTGCGTAAAATCCATGCTTGAAAACCTAAAGTTTGCTGCGTCACGCTCTAAGTTAGAAGCTTGTGAGATAACAGTATTATTTCTTAACGAAAGGGAATGCTGGTCATTAATTTTCCAATCTAATTTATTGAAGAATTTTTGACTTTTTGCAAAGTTGTTGTAGGCACCATAACTTCCCGGATCGAATCCGTAATTAGTTTTAACGAAGTTAGAAATTTGCTCAGCTGTAGCATTATCTACCAATGAAGTTAATTTTCCGTTAGAATCGGTTTGTCCTGCATTATAAAACAAAGGATCTGTTCGCTCTGCATATTCCATGTTGGTGAAGAAGAACAATTTGTCTTTTATAATTGGCAAACCTAATCTGAAACCAATTTGATAATCTCCAAAAGATTTTGGCATTTTCGATCCGTCACCTGCATTATTTGGACCTGTTATGGCGGCATTTCTACCATAGCTGTAAATAGATCCTGTTACTTCATTTGTTCCGCTGCGTGTAACAGCATTTACGCTTCCTCCTAAAAAGTTACCTAACTTAATATCATAAGGAGCAATATAAACTTGAATATCCTGTATAGCATCAAGACTTATAGAATTAGAACGTGTACTGCTTCCGGGCATTCCTGAAGTTCCGGACTGACCACCTAAAGAAGGGCTAAAACCAATCGCATCATTATTGATAGATCCGTCAATTGTTACGTTATTGTATCTAAAGTTGGTACCGGCAAAAGAGTTGTTTGAACTTTGCGGAACCAGCTTGGTAACATCCTGAATTCCTCTGTTGATTAAGGGTAAGCCATTAATTTTTTTCTCATTAATGCTTGTTCCGTTATTTTTAGAAGAAGGTTTAGAACCTGTAATAACCACTTCTTCTAATACATTATTATCTGTTTTACCAACCACAATTGCTGGTAAATCATTGTCACCTAATGCTAAATGTATTTGTGCATTAGAATAATCTTTGGTACCTGAACTTTTAATTTCAAGTTCGTAAGGTCCGCCGGCATTTAAATTTTCGAAACTAAATCTACCTTGCTTATCTGTTACAGCTCTGTAGACTGCGTTAGTAGGTAAATGTGTTAATGTAACCTCAGCGCCGGTTAAAGGGCTTGTACCATCGCTAACCTTTGCAGATAAAGATGAGGTTGTAATTTGAGCAAAAATGTTTCCCATAACAAGAAGCATAAATGCCGTAAAAAAGAGTTTTAGTTTTGTCATGTTGTTTTTAGTTTTTATTTGACAAAGAAACTCCCTTTGTTTCGATCGGATTTAATGCTTTTGTTAACTTAAAATGATAAAACAATTCATTGTTAACCCAGGATTATGAAGGTGTTATTTGAAGAAAAAGAAATTAGCTCTTTAAAATCAACTACTTGCATAAAATGCTAAAAATAAGTAGATTAAAGATGTATTTAAAGTAGATTAGAAAAAGATTAGAGTGTTAAGCAAATGTTACCGATTGAAAAAACCGATAACCTTAGACTTTAATATTCTAGTGAAAATATGTAATTAGTTAACGTTTTAAATATTTATTTCAACACATATTTAGTAAAAAAAATAAACCTTTACGGAAATACCAAAGAAAATGAAGTGCCTTTCCCGAGTTCTGAATCTACTATTAAATTAATAGTATGCAGTTTGAGAATTTGTATCGTGATAAAAAGCCCCAATCCCTGTCCCTGAATGTGGCGTGTATTATCGCTTCTAAAAAAGAGATCAAAGATAGATTCTTTATCAGGATCTGATATTCCGGGGCCCTGATCTGTAATTTTTATCACAAGTTTACCTTCGTTAGAAAACGCAAGCACTTCTACCGGAGCAGGAGAGGAGAATTTAATAGCATTGTCTAATATATTGTACAAGGCGATAAAAAGCATGTGTTTATTGGCATAAACAGATAGTAAACCTTCCTGATCAGCAATGGCATTTAGATTTACTGAGACTTTAGATTCAGGATATTCAATTGCTTTCTTTTCCAGTACATTCCATAAGATCTCATCTATCCTCACAGATTCCATTTGTTGAGGTTCAGACAATTCAAGTCCGGACAATACCAGAAGACCTTCAAGAGTAGCTTTAAGATGTAAGGTATCTTTTCTAAGGGATTTCAGTATTCGTTCATACTGTTCGTTCGTTCTGGGTTGTTGCAGCGCTACATCAATATCTCCTATAATAATAGTTAGGGGAGTTTTTAACTCGTGTGAAGCATTTTTTAAAAAATTATTCTGGATCATTATTCCACTTTCCAGTCTTTCCAGAAGATAATTAAAAGTGGTTGCCAATTCTTTAATTTCATCCTTACTGCTGGTTTGCGGTATTTCTAATCTTGAATGCAGATTTTCTGTTGTTATCGTATTTACTTTGGCAATAACTTCAGTAAACGGTCGAAAAGTCTGTCTCGCCAAAAATGTTCCTAAAAGATAATTTAACGGAATTCCTGCCAGATAAAACAAAACAAACATAAAACCCAGTATTTCTAATTGGTGATTACCGGTACGGTCAATTCCGGAAACTACAATAATAAAATCTCCCTGATTGTCATTATAAAAAACTGCCACAAATTGTCTTTTGTCTCTGGTAAAAGTAAACAGCTTTTCTTTTTTGATATGCTCTAAGTCTTTATCACTTAATTGAAAATCAATCGTATCATTTATATAAATTTTGTTTGTCCGGGCGTCGTAGATGCGTATCGACTCGTTGTTGATTCTTTTGTACTGAAGTTCGATTTGTTGGTAACGGGCGCTGTTCATCTCTTTTATTTCATCTTTTTCAAAATAAAACAGGGCTGCTGTCATCGCATGATCTTCAAGATTGTCAAAATAAAGATTTTTCATATGACTTCTAAACAAGAGGAAAGATCCGGCCATGAGAAGCCCGGCTATAAAAGCAAAAAGCAAAGTAGAGTTTACCGCCAGTTTGTTTTTAAGATTCATGACTTTTTTGTTTGAGCATATATCCTGTGCCTTTTATAGTATGAATTAGCGGAGTAGGGAAGTTCTTGTCTATTTTATTGCGCAGATAATTAATGTAGACATCTACGGTATTTGATGTTGTGTCAAAATCAATATTCCAGACGGCTTGGGCAATTGCGATTCTGGATAATGCTTTCTCACGGTTTTTCATAAAAAAGATCAAAAGCTTTAGTTCCCTGGAAGACAAATTCAGTTCCTTACCGTCTCTTGAAGCGCTTTGCTCTTTCATATTAATTTCGACTCCGGCATACGACTGAAAATCGAGAATTCCGGTGCTGAATTCGGCACGGCGAAGCTGCGCGTTTATTCTTGCCAGTAATTCTTCAAACAAAAAAGGTTTTGCCAGATAATCATCAGCTCCGGCCTGCAGGCCTTTTACTTTTTCGTGTGGCGTATCGAGAGCACTCAAAATAAGTATCGGCACAATAATTTTCCGGCTTCTTAAAACTTCGCAAACCTCAAAACCTGTAATATCAGGCAGCATAATGTCGAGAATAATAATATTATAGGTATTCTCCATCACCTCTTTTATGGCATCAAAACCTTTTGTGATCGTTTTGACTTCATAGAGATGTTCTTCAAGTCCTCTTGTAATAAAGGAGGCAACTCTGGGATCGTCTTCAACTAATAATACTTTATTCATAACAGGAAAAAATTGGAGTTTGTAATCGTATAAATTAAGTAATACAATAGTGATTAGGGTTTTGTATTGGATTTGTTTTTCTGTCGTTTAATTCTAAGAGTGTATTTTCGATCATTCTGGCCATCGTATCCAATGCAAGATCGTTAGGTTGTAATCCAAACGGATTTTCTAATTCATCTGCAATTGCTTCAAGTGCAACAAAGGTATATGCAATAAAAACAATTATAAAAGGCATAACCCAACCCATTGTTTCTACAAAACCAAAAGAGAGTAAAAAACAATAGATATAAACCGTTCTGTGCAGTAATACACTATAAGTATAAGGAATTGGAGTGCTGGCAATTCTCTCGCATCCGCCTACAATATTCGAGAGTTTATTCAGATTTTCTTCAAAAGCCAATTGGGTAACGCTGTCGATTTTATTTTCTGCTTTTGCATTTTTTACCCAGATGCCTAATTCCCTTAAAATAATAATGGGTTTGAACTGTACTTCTTTAAGTTGCTCAGTAAATTCTTTGGGAAGCAGCCGATTTAAATCTTCAGCAGCGTCAGTTTCTCTAAGCTGATGTTTTAGGCTATATACAAAAGCGATCAGTAAATTAGTGAAGTTATCCCGTTTAGTATCGTATGCCGGATCATGAATAAGTGTGATACTTTGCCGGGCAAGAGATCGGGTATCATTGAGTAAAGCGCTCCAAAGTTTTCTGCCTTCCCAAAACCGGTCATAACTTACACTGTTCCTAAAACCAAGAAATATGGCAAGTGCAATACCAAAAAGCGTAAAAATGGCCGGATTAATATGAAGATTATAAGCGATTAAATACGGTTTAAAATAGACTACTAAAAATGAAAACAGCAGTAATAATAAAAGTCTGGGAAGCAATTGAGGCAAAACAGAACCTTTCCATTCAAAAAGCATTCTAAACCAGTTGTGTTTTTTTTTGATAATCATGGGTCGTGATCAAATTTGATGATATAAAAGTAATTAAAAGTATTACCTCTCGCAAAAAATCATGGGAGAATAGAATGAATCTTAAAAATTGCTGATCAATCCCTGAATCCGGATTGGCGAAATTATGAATTCGCTTGGTAAATCCATTCAGAATAAGGATCTGTTTTGTGCATTTTACGTCAGAAAAAATAAATACGAAAAGTTAAGAAAATATGTATCTTTAAAATTAATTTCAAGGCATTATTCAGCCTGAATTGATGAACGATCGAATTTTTGTCAAAATACAATTCTTTAACAACAAACGAATTTTATGAAGGTAGTTTTTATTAAAACAATACTGTTTTTAATGTTGTTCACTTTTATTTCCTGCGAAACTAAAAAACAAAAAGCCGAGCCTAAACCCTATGCAGCAGGAGTAATTTTATCTTTTGATGATGCTTATGTAGACGAATGGTACGAGGCCGATCAGGCTTTGAAAAAATACGGATGGAAAGCTACTTTTAATGTTTGCAGAATAGACTCTATTGGAGCTCCACATATAAAAAAACTTCTCGAATTGCAAAAAGAAGGTCATGAAATTGCCGGCCACGGATACCATCATTATAATGCTGTAAAATTCGTCAATCAACACGGAATCGATGCTTATATGAAACAGGAAATAGATCCTATGATCGTTTCTATGAAAAGGTTAGGTTTTAATGTTACGACATTTGCCTATCCGTACGGCGAAAGGTCTGACGCGCTCGACAAAGCTTTATCTAACGATTATAAAATTATAAGAGGAAGAGCTTTTGGAGGAGAGGCTCCTGAAAAACAAGACAGTTTCTTTAATAACTCAAAAATTGTATTTGCTTTTGATATCGATAACAGTCACATTCATTTTAGTATTCCTTATGTTCTGGAATTACTGGATTATGCTAAAAAACACAATAAAATTTTACTTTTATGCGGACACAAACCCGTTAAAAATGTAACCGAAAATTATCAGACTAAAATCGAAACCTTAGAGTTCATTTGTAAGTATATAAAGCTTAACGACCTTAAATTCTATAAAACATCGGATCTGGATGATTTACTTCCGGCAGAATAATAAAGTACGTCGCCAAAGCCTGTCATTAAAGTTTGTTATCAAAGTATATCGCCAGAGTTTTTATCATTTCGACTCAGGAGAAATTTTAAATCTAAAAAATTTTAAATTCGTGAATTTGTGGCTATTTCTTAAAGATTAAAATAATCAACCCAATTTTCAAATCATTTTAATCCTCTAATCTGTAGCTATTTTTCTAGGGCTTTATCACCTTCGCTAAAATTCGCGGAATCTGAATCAAATCATAATCATCGGTAAAAACAATGTACTGATTGTGCCAGCATGGAGAAAATTTATCCTTAAAATCCCGAAGTCCTTTATAATGCGAAAAGGATTTTACCCTTTCATAAGCATATTTCATAGATTTTTCCTGAATCGTCTGCGGGTTTTCGATACCGCTCATAGGCGCCAGACCAAGATCGACATAATTGATTTCTTTCGATTTCAGATAATTAAAAAGCGCCACCATCATAAAATCGATAATGCCATTTGGCGCATCATCAGTTTTGCGGATCAAATCATAGGTGCTTTCATTTTTTGCGTAATCCGGAATGATATTCAGGAAAGCCAAAATTTTCCCTTCACTATTTTCTACCGTAATAATTGTCTGGTTTTTAAGTTCATCCCACAGAAAAATACCCTGAGAAAAAAGCATTTCTTTTCGTGAAGTTTCCTGTAGCCATTGATCGCTAACGGCTTTTATTTGCTGCAATAAGCCATCTCTTACAGGAGGCTCATTGACAACGGATTGCAGACCAAGATCCGTAATCTTTTTTAGAGAGTTTCGCAACGATTTTCTGTTTTGACCTTCCAGATGAAATTCACGAAGATCGACAATAGCAGCCTGACCCAGAAAAAAGTATTTTTTACCAATTTCAGTATACGTTTTCAAACTTGCTTCGGGTATCAAATTCAACGATACAAGATTCAATTTCAGCATCATTACCGCCAACAGGATTCTCTAAAGCAACAGCAAAATTTCCGGATAATCGGTAAGAAATAAAAGCATTTTCACTTTTAGATATAAAAATCAGTTTATCAAAATAGGTTTTAAAATAATCCAGGCTTGAGTTGCCATATTGATGAAGTAAACCCGCTGCAATTTCTTTTTCCTCGGCAGTAATGTTGTATTTATATATCGAAGGTTTTACCAAAGTATACATTAAAAAACCAAAAGAAAGCAATCCGCTAATTTTAAGAGAGATCAAAAAATGCATCGCAAAAGTTCCTGTGGGATGCAGGTTATCGCTTCCAATCAAAAAATAATTCTGAAGCGTATACCGCACCGATTCAGCTAAACTAAAATCGATATTAAAATGTTTTTTATCAAAGAAATAAAAGCCTAAAACGCCATAAATTAAAACCGCCATTATACTTAATATTGAAGTTTGCAGCCCAATAATACCAAGTCTTGGACTTGTTTTTACATAATATTCTTTTCTGGTAGCAATTAAAACGCATATGACCAAAAAAGCAATGGCAGACTCTTCAAAATCAATAGCTTTGGTCAAATTTCCAATCAAGGAAATAACTGATAACAGCAGTGCAAACCACCAGGCTGTACGAAGGCCTTTTAGCATAAAAGCGGCCGTAACCAATAAGAAAAGTCCGGCAGTTAAAACCAGATAATTTGAGGTATGAATGGCTTCAACCGGCAGGAAATTTTTAAGAATAACGAGTCGGCTATTGATTGCAGGCGTAAGCACAGAAACAATATTGATGATGCCCAGCGTGAGCAAAAGAAAAGCAGGCACAACACGAAGCAGCAGTTTCTGAATTTTTGAAATAAATAAAATTACCCCCAGAAACAAAGGAAGCCAGAATTCGAAAACACGATAAAAAAGGGTGATGGCCACGGCTTCCATATTTGTAAAATCGTATTGTATCAATACATATCCCATAGAAACTTCAACAGCACCTAAACCTCTTAAAAATGGCGATATAATCAGGAAAATAACAGCAATTACATACGCCATTGTTGCAGCAAAAAGCGACGGTTCAAACTGCAGTGCTTTCATGGCAATGTACACATGTACAATCCCGGCCGCGTCGATCAACAGGGAACACAATACGATTTTAGAAAAGGCATTTCTGTTTATTTTCTGTTCGTGCAAATCGATCAGGAAAGGTTCTATTTTTGGAAAACTTTTTAAGAGAAGCCGGTAGAATTTTCCCTTTTGAATTATCGAATTAAATAGGAGAACCAATAACGGAAGAATGACAATAACAAGACATAAAACGAGCCATTCTGTATCACCAATTGATCCTTCTAGTAAAGAAAAAAGAAACAACGGTATTGCTAAAATGATAACCGAAACAATACCCACAAAACCATAAATTGCTGATGCTAAATGAATTTCTGTTTTGGTTGTGCCTTTTTTTAGTAAAGCATCAGTAAAAAGAAAAAGAGAAGTAATGCCGCCGGTAGGAATAAAAACACTTATAAAATTGCGTTTCAGGAATAAAGTATTGGCGTCTTTCCAGGTGATTTTGGCACCAATCGCGGCAAATGAAACCACATACATTAATCCTTGAAAAAAAATGTAGAGAACTGTGACTAAAAAAGCAACGAATACCCATTGCGGTTTGGCCTCGGTAATGCTGTTTTTTATTTGATAGAGTTCACTTTGTTCTTCTTTAATAAACCAAAATCCAATTAAAAAGAAAGACAATGTCAGGACGATTTGGCCTAATAATTTGCCGTTTTTAGAAAAAAATGTAATGAATCTTTTTTTGAGTAAACCTATACTGATATTGGCGTTTTTGGGTTCTTTCATAGTAACATCACTTATTTACTTTGTTATAAAAATACTATATTAATTGATTTGTTTCCAGATAAATACAATCAAATTTTAATGTATATTTATACATCAATCGCGATGAAAACTATGGATAATAAAAAACAAGTATTTCAGACTGAAACCAAATTACGCTGGAGAACTTTTCAATGGTCAACCAGACTGGTCATTTTTCTACTTTTGATGTTGATTCCCGTTTTTATTATTACGCTGGAAAGGGGTTTAAAACCTTCTTTACCCATATTAGGCAATGATACTTCGACACAAAAACTGGTAAACCCAAGCACGCCCGCAGCACTTACTACTAAGGAACTGATCAGATACAAAGGTTTTAACAGCTTTTTGAGAGCAAAATCAAAAATGGAAAAGCTGGAAAAACAGCCTCAGGGAATTGATTTTCCAGAGATTCGTGCGGCTTTCTATGTCGATTGGGATCCGCAAAGCTTATTCTCTCTTCAAAAGAATATTGGTAAACTCAATATGGTGATTCCGGAATGGTTTTTCCTGGATCCAAAAACAGATTTGCTGCGCGTAGAAATTGATACGGCTGCTTTGAAAATAATGAAAAAGGCAGGAATAAAAATAGTTCCTCTTATTAATAATATCAATGAGTCGAAAGGCGAGGGAGAGTTTGATGGCGATATGATTCATCGAATATTGCATGATAATGTAAAGAGAGAAAGGCTGATTAACGATATTGTAAAAAACCTTAAAAAATACAACCTTCAGGGAATTAATATTGATTTTGAGGAATTTAAAGAAAATAGCGACGAACCTATTATCACTTTTCAGAAAGAACTTTATGAAAAACTGCATCCAATGGGATTTCTTGTTACGCAGGATATCATGGCGAACGATGACGATTTTAATATAAAAGCACTCTCAAAGTATAATGATTATATGTTTCTGATGGCCTATGATGAACATTACAGCGGAAGTGTTCCCGGAGCCATAAGCAGTCAGAAATGGACAGAACGAATTCTGGATCAGGTGGCTAAAGAAATTCCGTCGAACAAAATTATTCTCTGTTTTGCCGGTTATGGTTATGATTGGGAACAAAATAAAGAAGCAGTAACAATTACTTATGACGAGGCATTATCCCTGGCCAAACAATATGGTGCAACGATAACTTTTAATGATAACAGTTATAATAATTCCTTTAATTATACAGACGGAAGAGCAAACAAACATCAGGTTTATTTTACGGATGCTGCGACTAATTTTAATACCATCAGGTTTGCAGATGAATATGGCACCGCAGGAACAGCTTTATGGCGATTAGGAAGTGAAGACAGTAGGTTATGGCATTATTATAATCGTAGCCTCACCAATAAAAGCATTGTCAAAACCCCATTTGATTTTAAAACATTAGAGAAAGTGCATATGAGTTTTTCGACGCCCGATTATATAGGCGAAGGAGAAATCCTAAATGTGCTTACAGATCCCCAGCCCGGAAAAATTAATCTTCAGACAGATCCACATGAGTCGATAATCACGGAACAAAAATATGTAGAATTACCCACAAAATATGTCATAAGTAAGTTTGGGAATGTACATAAACAAGTTATTTTAACTTTTGATGATGGTCCGGACCCTACTTACACACCGCAAATTTTAGATATTTTAAAACGTGAAAAAATTCATGCCGCTTTTTTTGTAGTAGGACTTCAGGGAGAAAGTAACATTCCGCTTTTGCAAAGAATTTATACAGAAGGACATGAGATTGGCAATCATACTTTTACACATCCCAATATTGCATTAGTAAGTAAGGAAAGGGCTTCCGCGGAAATGGAAACCACCCGGTTATTGATCGAAGCGGTTACCGGAAGGAGCACAGTACTTTTTAGAGCGCCGTACAATGCTGATGCAGAACCAACAACCGAAGCAGAATTAAGACCTGTAGCTTTAAGTAAAGCCCAGAATTATTATACAGTAGGAGAAAGCATAGACCCTAACGATTGGGAAAAAGGCGTGGTGGCGGATAGTATTTATAATAGGGTAATCAGAGAATATGAAGCGGACCCGACCAAAGGAATTATCCTGCTTCATGATGCCGGAGGTAACAGACAGGCCACGGTAGAAGCTTTACCAAGAATTATAAAATACTTTAAAGACAAAGGAATTCAATTTACAACTGTTTCTAAATTATTGGGCAAAAGTAAAGATGAAATTATGCCTAAGGCAAAAGGAAATTTGATGACGATTGATAATATCATTTTTGATCTTGGATATTGGTTTGGTAATTTTATTACTGCTCTTTTCTGGATTGCAATTCTCTTAGGGTTCTTTCGCATTTTGTTAATGGCCATTATGGCTTTTTTAAAGAAATGGAAAGATTACAAACATCCGTTAAGTTATAATACGACAGGAGAGCTTTACCCAAAAGTAAGTATCATTGTACCTGCTTATAATGAGGAGGTAAATGCTGTGAAGACAATTCACAACTTATTACGGCAAGATTATCCTAATTTTGATATTATTTTTGTCGACGATGGTTCGAAAGATACCACATTCAGTCAGGTCAATACTGCGTTTAAGAATCATGATATTGTAAAAGTTCACACTAAAGTAAATGGAGGTAAAGCCTCAGCACTGAACCACGGAATTGCAATAACCCAAAATGATTTTGTAGTCTGTATCGATGCAGATACGCAACTAAAGACAGATGCACTTTCAGAATTAATGAAGTGTTTTACGTTGCAGTTCAAAAACAATCAACAAGTGGGTGCCGTTGCCGGAAATGTAAAAGTGGGAAACGAGAATACCATGCTGGCGAAATGGCAAAGTATTGAATATACTACCGCACAAAATTTTGACAGAAGGGCTTTCGATCTTATTAACGGAATCACGGTAGTACCGGGAGCTATTGGCGCCTTCAGGAAAAAAGCTATCGAAATCGCCGGAGGTTTTACAACAGATACCCTTGCCGAGGATTGCGATCTGACCATTAGGATTCTAAGGAACAACTACCGAATCGTTAATTGTGTCGAAGCCGTTGCCGTGACAGAAGCACCGGAAACCCTGAATGAATTCATGAAACAGCGTTTCCGCTGGAGTTACGGCATTATGCAGGCATTCTGGAAAAACCGTGATGCCTGTTTTAATCCAAAATACAAAGGCCTCGGAATGGTTTCATTACCAAATGTCTTAATTTTTCAGATCGTGCTTCCAATTTTTGCCCCGCTGGCAGATCTAATTCTGATTGTCAGTTTAATCTGGAACCACAACAATCCGGACAGTCTTCATAAAATTGGGATCTATTATCTTGTATTTATGTTAGTAGATATGCTGGTAAGTGTAATCGCTTTTATTTTCGAAAAAGAAAAACTAAGCAAGCTGATCTGGTTGATTCCGCAAAGATTTGTTTATCGTCAGTTAATGTACGTGATATTATTCAGAGCAATCAGAAGAGCCATAAAAGGAGAAAGTCAGAGCTGGGGCGTATTAAAGAGAACCGGAAACGTGGGATCGCTGGAGGGGTAAAATTGACTGGAGATAGCCTTATAATCTGGAAGGATTTTATTCTTTGCAGTGTGACAAAGTCATAATGGAATAAATTATAAATAAGTAATAGATATGAAGTTAATTGAACTGGTAAAACATTTAAAGAGTTTAAAAGAATCTGAAAAGTTTAGGAGTGCACAATTGCCAAATATCGAATATGATCTTATTGATATGTACATGATTGAAAAGGTTGACCTTAATTCAGAGATTGTTTTTTTTATGAAAGAATGGATTTCAATCTAACGGAAATCGACGTTATAAATGTTGCGTTTGTCAAAAGAGCCATGCTCTTTCGATCCTAAAATAAGCTAGCTCTTCCTCATCTCTTATCAAATTATCCAAACGTTCAAATCCTGATTTTTGCAATACATGCTGTGATCCACTATTGTTGACATCAGTTATCGCTACCACTTCATTCGTGTTTGTATTGACAAAGCTATAGTGCGTTAGCGCTTTGCATACTTCTGTAGCAATACCTTTTCCCCAGTATGCCTTGCTAAGCACATATCCAATTTCTATTTGGGCTGTATTATAGGTAAAAATACGAGCGACACACATTCCTATAAAATTATTATTTACAGTGTCGAATATCGCCCAGCGGCTAAGGTTATTCTTTTCGTAATTTTCAAGCAATTCACTAAACATCTCCACATATCTTTCCGGTGAAGTGACAGGAAGGTATTGTGTAACTTCATCGTCTTTGAAGAGATCTAAAAAGGTTTGTTGCTCCTGAGGTAAGAATTCGCGAATAATTATTACTGGACTGTGGTAAAGAATAGACATTGATGAGAATATTAAAATAAAGAATTTTTTTGAGCATTTTGGCTGAAATTTATAGCCTGATTTTCTTTCGTAAATACAACCGAAAGTAAAGAAAATTAATAAATAGCGCAAGCCTTCTCATAAATTTAAAGATTTATAATTTTCTTCTGATTACTGTATCAGTTTCATTTGTTGAGGAACTGTTTTTCGCCAAAAACTACTTCCGTTGAATTTGATTTTCATCATTATTTATCAAACAACTTAAGTTAGATTAGCAGATCAAGTGGTAATTGAATTGTTTTATAAAACGAACTTAGTTATTTTTGTATCTGAATTGTATTTGTATTTTAGAAAATTTTAGTACTAAAAAGAGTGTTTTATTTGTAGAACAAGTTCTACATGAGGTTTTATATTGTTCTACACAATGTTAATGTTAAGCAAGGTACTTTTGCAACTAATTAAAAAAATAAAATCAGATATAGATCCAAAAAACAAATAAAAATATGTAATTTGTTTAAACATATTTAATGAATTAAAAGAATCCCCAAGTCTCTTTTAAATATTTGTTGTCGTTGTAGAGAGTGTTGATTTGGCAAGGGATGAACTTTGCTGTTTTTATTTAAGGCGGGTTTGTTTTTTAGCTTACAATAACTTTTACCGGCATTATATTTTAGTTCGTAATACGGATTAAAATCTAAAAATTAATATTTATTCAAAATGTAGTACATCATTCATGATATTACTTCATATACCTAATTAAAACAATTGAATGAGCTATTGATTTTGTTCTTTACTCATTATTTTTTATCATTTTAATAGTATAAATTTTGATTAGAAAGCATTTATTGAATAATACATTTAGTTTCCTGAAGCTAAAATTCAAACAAAGAAAAATAATTCACTACACTTTAATAGCATGTGTTATTGTGTTGCAATTGATAGTTGTGGTCATTTGGTACAATGAATCATCCAATGAATCAGAAATGTCTAAAGCGTTGGATTCTATGAGTTCGTTGAATAAAATCACACAAGTTACCGGTAAAATAAATCATTCGTTTATTGATTCTCAAAAGAACTTCAATGCTTATAAAAGTCAAAAAGATCAGGCTTCATTAGACAAATACAATGTTTCATTAAACGAAATAAGCCGTTTGATTGACAGTCTTAGTGCAATTACCAAAGACAATAAAGCGTTTATGAAGATTCTGATGGAAAAGAATCGATCCCAGCACACAATTGAATCTTTAAAGGCAGATATTGATTCGATCATTGAAACGCAGATTAATAGAGATAAAAAAGACACTCCGAAATCATTCAAACTGAACAAATTTCAGTACAAAAAGATTTTAGACAGTATCAAAACTGATTCGTATATAAAAGTAGACAGTGTATCTAAAAAAGGATTGTTTACCAGATTAGGCGATGCCTTAGCGGGAAAAATGGACGTGCAGAAAGAGCAGCTAAAGATCACTGTTACCATGAAATACAATGATAAAGTGGTGTCCGGAAGTATAGAAGACCAGTTTGCCAATTTGTTTAATACCACTAATACATACTACGAAAACCAATTTAAGAACTTAAAAAAATCATTTGCAAGTTTAAGGGACCAGGATTCAAAACTAACGGAGCTTAACAATAAACTGCTGAATTTAGAAGCAGAGATAATGCCGCATTATAATAAATCGCTGAGTGCGTTACAAGACGATACTCAAAAAAAGCTACAGAATCAGTACAATACGAATAAAGCCGTCAGAAGTTATACGATCGCGATCCTGATCATATTAATGTTTATTATATCGATTGTACTTTTTAGTTTCACCAGAATGGCTTTTCAATATGAGAAAAGATTAACCGTTGCACAAATTAAAATCCGCGAAAGCCTGAATTTTAAAAATAGGATTATGGGAATGGTGAGTCACGAAATCAAATCGCCACTTAGTATCATCTCTATTTACAGTAAAATGATAAGCTCGTCGATAAAAGATCCTGAAATAAAAGATACTTTCAAATCGATTCAGTTTACCACAAGTTCATTGCTTCTCCTGACGAATCAGATCTTAGAATATTCGAAAGATGAAAATTATTTACCAAAATTAAATAATAAAAACTTCCATTTAAAGGAAGAAATCAATCAGATCATTTTTGCGATGACGTCATTGGTAGAAAGTAAAGGAAATAAAATTGAGCTTCAGTCTAATTTGCTTTCAGAACTTGAAGTTTATTCTGATGCTACAAAAATACACCAGCTCTTTTATAACATTATTGGTAACGCCAATAAATTTACAAAAGACGGACTGATCTTAGTTGCGATTGATTCTGAAAATATTTCCGGTAAAAAAGTTAATTTAAAAGTTGAGATTCAGGACAACGGAATGGGTATTGCAGAAAATGACTTAAAAAACATATTCGAACTTTATTACCAGGGTACAGTTTCAGGAAAAGTCAATGATCTGGGAGTTGGTTTAGGGCTTAATTTGTGTAAAGAAATAGTAGAGTTATTTGGCGGAGAAATTAGCGTTCAAAGTGAGCAGGGTAAGGGTACAATGATTAAGTTCAACCTTATAATAAGTTTGGTCTAAATTAGAAAGTACAACAAATATTTTGTAATTTACAGTACCAATAGTAATGATTTAGTGAACAGCGCCGCAACAATTTTAATTTACGTAAATGAAAATGACACCAACATCCAACAACTATAGTTTTTTAGTTGCTGATGACCACAGTGTGGTAAGACAAGGCGTTTCTCTGATTATAAAAGAGTTATTTCTGAATGCCACCATCTATAAAGCAGGAAATTTTAAAGAAACATTCGATATTCTGAAAGAGGTAAAAATCAACTTATTGATTTTAGATGTAAATTTTCCTGACGGAAACAGTATCAACGTTATAGCAGAAATTAAGGCGATTCAGCCTGACATCAAAATATTAATATTTTCAGCTTACGATGAAAATATCTATGCGATGCGTTATCTCAATGCCGGCGCTTCAGGTTATCTGAATAAAGAAACCACAGAAGACGAGATGAAAAATGCAATCAACACCATGATTTCATCCGGAAAATATATTACACAGAATATAAAAGACAAGATTTTAGATTCTTATATTTCAAAAAAACCTACAAATCCGCTTGACCTTCTTTCAAATAGAGAAATAGAAGTAGCGCAGTTGTTAATTAAAGGATACGGCAATCTCGAAATATTAGAGCTTCTGAACATTAAAAAAACAACCGTCAGTACTTATAAAAACAGGATTTTCGAAAAGTTAGAAATCGACAATCTGGCAGATCTAATTAAGTTTTTTCAGCTCTATTACGATGAGTAGCATTGTTTAATAATATGTATATTAGGTATTTATCGAATTTTATAAAAAACAGGAATCTATCAGGTTCCTGTTTTTTTTATGGCATAGATGTTCAGAATTGTAGTTTATTTCCTGTAGAAAACATTCTACACGCGACTGTACATTGTTCTATAAAGTATTGATTGTATTGAACGTATTTTTGTAATGTCAGGAAGAGAAAATGAGAAAGAAGGTTCAAGAAAGAGACATTTTTAATTGAATATGGAGATTAATTTTTCCTGATACAATAATCATTTTTTTGTTGCTGCAGACGGCTTTTGTTTGTGTTTTTTGGAGTTTATACAATGCAGGTCAATTTTATTTTTTGAAGGTGGCCGTCTGATCAACAACTGATCGTGTTTAGAGTTCAAAGAAAATTTAGAATTTAAAAACATAAGAAGATTTAAAGGAGAGAATATATATGCCAGATTGAGATTTTATTATTAGGGAAGTTTAGTAAAAACGTTAAAGAAATCTCTCCTTTAATTATTTCTGTAATGCTTAGGAATTAGGGAATGTTATTTTAAAAAATAAGAATATGGAATTCGATTTTTATAAAACAAAGAAAATTAAGACTGTTGATAAATTGAAATCTAAACTATTTGACCATATTCAGGACGCTTTTTTTGTATTGATGATTTCAGCGCATAATGACTACGATATGCCTTTTATAAGCGATTCTGTTTACAAAATGTTCGAAATTCAGCAGGATAAGATATTTACCAACACAGTACTTTCAGCCTATAATCAGATTCACCAGGAAGACAAAAAACTGGTGAAGCATTCGCTGATTGATGCACTTAAAAGAAAAAAAAGCTGGAGCGTTGTTTTCAGGGTATTATTGCCTGTAAAAGGTTTACGCTGGCTTAAAATCACATCAAAAAGAGAAGTAAATAGCGATGGATGTATTGAAGTGTACGGAAGAATAACTGATGTAACAGATGTAAAGGAACAGGAATTGAAGTTTAACATTTCAGAAGAACGTTTTAAGTTTGTTATCGAAACCTCGACTTCAGGTATTTGGGATTGGAATATTACCACCAATACCATTTATTATTCGCCACAATCTTTAAAAATATTAGAAGCGGATACTGCAAATGGTTTTGATTCTCCAGAACAATGGCAAAACATTGTGCATCCTGATGATCTCAAAAAACATTGTGAAGCCCTTAATGATCACTTTGAAAACAAGACGCCTTTCTACGAAAATTTTCATCGTATACTCACTTCAAATACTAAATACAAGTGGATCCTCAACAGAGGAAAAGTAATAGAACGCGATGCAGAGGGCAAGCCATTAAAGATAATAGGTACGCATACTGAGGTTTCGTCTCAAAAGGAAAAAGAGCTGGAATTAATGAAAAAGATGGAGCTGTACAGTGAAAAAAATAACAGGCTTTTGAATTTTTCTCACATTGTATCGCATAATCTAAACTCGCACGCAGGAAATTTTAAATTGCTTCTGGACATGATTGATCTTGAAGAGAATTTTGCTGATAAACGCGAAACGATGAAATACCTGAGAACGGTTTCGAACGATCTTAACAAGACAATTGAAGATTTATCGCAAATTGTAAACATTCAGAATAATAAAGAAATTGTTGTAGAACCGCTGAATCTAAATGCTTATTTAGGCAGGGTCCTGAATATTGTCAGTGCATACAGTCATAGAAATAATGCGACAATTATAAACAATATACCGGCAGATGCAACCATTAATTTTAATCCGGCTTATCTCGAAAGTGTACTCCAGAATTTGTGCACTAACGCAATAAAGTATGCCAATCCTGAAAAGTTTTTGAAAATTGAATTCAATTTTTTTCTGGAAAACGAAAAGAAAGTACTCACGATAAAAGATAACGGATTGGGAATTGATCTCGAAAAATACGGGCATTTATTATTTGGAATGTATAAAACATTTCATAATCACGAAAAAGCAAATGGCATAGGACTGTATATTACAAAAAACCAGATCGAGTCTATGAACGGAAGGGTTACAGTCGAAAGTCAGGTAGGAAAAGGAACAACATTTAAGATCATTTTTAATGATTAAAGATAGTAAGGCCTACAAGCTAAATTTAATATAAGGTTACACAAAAAATCAATTTTTAAAATGGAAAAATTTGTAATTAATATGAACTCAAATGGGGAATACCAATTTGATTTTATAAATAATAATGATGAAATTATTTTGAGTAGTGGAGAATACACCAGAAAATTTATGTGTATAAAAGGAATTGAATCTGTAAAGATGAATTCGCAGGACCACACGAAATTTAACCGAAAAGCAACTCAAACCAACAAAAGATATTTTAATATTAAAGCTTTCAACGGGAGAATTATTGCAATTAGTAAAATGTTTGATGACAAAATTTCCTGCGATTTAGCAATGGAATCATTTAGGTCAAAAGCACCAAATGCTTTGATAGAAGACAGATCGAATAGTAGAAGAGAGCCAAAAATCTATCAGAGAGCAGCAGCTGAAATGGCATTCTGAGCAGAGTGATTTTTTTTAATTTAGGATACTCCGTCCTACTTTTTATAATTGCCTCTAACAGCTGAAGCATAAAGTCATATTAGGTAGGTTTTATGTCTTATTGTGACATTTATTGCGCTTATTTTTCAATAGTGAGTTTTGGAAAATTGTAAAAAGTGATAAAATATGGCAGCAGAAAAGATAAGAGTTTTAGTAAATGACAATAGAGGCCATTTCTTAAAACTGTTCAGAAAAGAATTTACAGATGAGTTTGAATTCATCTTAGATCCTTTTTTTGTTCATAGTCAGATTGGGATTGCCTCTTTCGGTCATTTTGTATTTGTTGTTTATAATAAATCAGAATTAATCGATTTTTTGACTATAGAAAAAAAAGGGTCAATTATCCTGGTGTGTTTATTCAACAAGCGTTTGTATACTCAGGCATCGTTTATAGAAGAAATAAATGATCTGATTGTATTAGACGGTTATAAAACAAAAAGAACCATCATTAAGGATTTAAAATTGTATCTTAAGGAAAGTTCGGGATCAAAAGAACTAATGGCTAAAAAAGGTTTATCCAATTCGTATAAAAATCGGATGAAAGGACACAATTCTTTTAAAACAATATTCTTTTTAATATAACTAAAGACAAAATTGCTGCAAAAACAGAAAAACCAGTAAAGTTTATTTTACTGGTTTTTTTTTATTTAAATATAAAACAAAGAGAGTGTTAACTCACGATATCATTTAATGCCTGAAAGATATTCAGAGGATATTCGGCAATTCTGTTGCACAAATACAAGTACCATTCTTTGCCATACACAAAGTACAATTTGGCAGGATAACCTTGCTCTTTTAATCGTGCTAACTGCTCATTCTGAATTCCGTACAAACTTTCAAATTCATACAAATCTTTGCTGGTTTTATAATTTTCAAGCATTGCAACAACTTCTTTCTGAATCAGGTCATGGTGTGTTGCAATAGCACAGCTGTGATTTCTGGATAATAACTGATCGACATAGTATAAATAACGCTCATCAAGTGCTGCTCCTCTTGGAATCGAGATGCCCTGAGGAGTTTCAAAAGCACCTTTTACCATTCTGATTCTTCCGTTTTGCTGAATCAAATCTTCAAAATCGTCTTTTGATCGATGCAGGTAAGCCTGAAGCGTAATCGAGACATTGTTATATTTTTGAGAAGCCGTTTTGTACACGTCAATTACAGCATCGGTTATTTCAATTTTTTCGGCACTGATCGTTACTTCAATATTGTCTTTTTCAGCTTCCTGACAGATTAAATCCAAATTATTCAAACACAAATCCTTTGATAATGCTAAACCAATATGAGAAAGATCGAGAGAAACAGTCGAGTTCAGACTTTGTTTTTTTATTTCCTGTGCTATTCGGATAAATTCATCAGAAGCTTCAGCAGCCTCTTTTTCTGTATTCGTATTTTCGCCCATGAACTCCATAGAGGTTTTAAATCCATGCTTGTTTTGTTCCTTGACCTTAACAATAGTTTCTTCTAATGTTTCACCGCCAATATAGCGGTCTGCGGCTTTTTTTAGTGTTCTGAATAAGATTTCATTTGAAAGAATATAATCTTTTGCCTGCTCATTTAAGGCTGCTTTTCTTAAAGCACTCGCACCCATTTGTAGTAAATCCTGTTCCATGTTATTGTTTAGTATTGATATAAAAAAAATAGTAGCAAATTGAGTTTGTTGTCAGAAAAGAAACATAAATAATTATAGTTTATTTTCATTTTGTCAGTACTATTCCATTTTCTTTTTTTTGTGAAAATTAGAAAATTTATTGGATAGTGTTCCTTTCACAAATATAAAACCAGATGTCGAAATATAGCAGTTAGATGTGTTTTTATTTGTAATAATTATTCCTGAAAACAAGGATCGAACAATCAACTTATTGAGAATGCTCAGATAAGGAGATTAGAGATTCAGGATCACTATGATTCTTACATTTTTAAACTGAAATGTTAAGAAACCTGTTATTTTTTTTGGCAATTCCGGTCAAACTGCTCGTTTTTTCGTATCTTAAAAATTCTAACAAATAAAAACAATGATGACAAAATTACGAATTTCATTAATCAACATACACGGCCTCTTAAAAGGTTCAGGTTTGGAGATTGGTAGAGATGCTGATAATGGAGGACAAACTAAATACGTTTATGAACTGGCTGAGTTTTTATCACAACACGAAGCTGTAGAACATGTTCATATATTTACAAGGCTGATCGATGACAAAAACCTTTCTCCTGAATATGCAGTACCTATCGAAATCATTAATGAAAAATTAGACATAAGAAGAATTCCTTTTTTAGGAAAAAAATACAAGCCTAAAGAACAATTATGGGAGGGTTTAGACACTTTTGTAAACGGAATAGTGCAGAATATCAAACTTCATGATATTTTTCCCAATTGGATACATTCACATTATGCAGATGCAGGATACGTCGCCAGTGAATTATCCACCATATTAAACATTCCTTTCGCTCATACCGGGCATTCACTAGGTTTTCATAAAAAGAATAAATTACTGGAAAGCGGTTTGAGTGAAGAAGAAATCGAAAAGAAATTTAAGTTTCAGCAAAGAATTGCCGCAGAGGAAAAGACATTAGAATTGTCTGAGTTTATTGTAACCTCTACAGAGCAGGAAATTGAAACTTATAAACCCTACAAAAATTTTGAATTAGGGAAATACCACGCCATTTCTCCCGGAATTGATACCAGTAAATTCGTTCCGTATTATCACCGAGAACAGGATTCTGACAAACAAATGGAAGAGGAGCAGAGAAAATACTGGGTGGCTGAAACCATTTCTAAGTTTTTAATAAATCCGCACAAACCATTTATTTTAGCACTTTCAAGACCGGATCGCCATAAAAATCTTCACACTTTAATCGAGGTTTATGGCAAGGATAAAGAATTGCAAAGCATTGCCAATCTGGTTATTTTTGCCGGAATCAGAAAAGATATTTCGCAAATGCCGGAATCAGAAAAAGACGTTTTGACAGACTTACTGTTATTAATGGACAAATATGATTTGTACGGAAAAATGGCAATTCCAAAGAAACATGATGTAGAAAACGAGGTATCGATTATCTATCGTTATGCTGCCGAAAAACGCGGGGTTTTTGTCAATTTGGCTTTGCATGAAAACTTCGGATTAACCGTAATTGAATCTGCGAGTTCAGGTCTGCCGGTTGTGGTGACTAAAAACGGCGGTCCGTCAGAAATTATTCCAACTTGTCAGAACGGGGAACTAGTAGATCCATTAAATGAAAATGAAATAAAAAAAGCGTTACGGAATATTTTGACCAATGAAAGTCAATGGAAGTATTACTCGAATAATGGAGCAATTAACATTCAGAAGCACTATAGCTGGTTAAGTCATGTCAATCAATATGTTGAACTGGTAAATGAAAACTTATCATTATCATCCGGTTCAGGAATCAAAAAACAGCATTATCCTAATATCAATATCGAACGACTGAAAAGAAAGGTCGAACATTTGTTTGTTTCGGATATTGACGGGACACTGATCGAACCAAAGTTAAATAACCCCGGACTAAAAGAATTAAAAGAACATTTGATCAACCGAACGGATAAAATGGCCTTTGCCCTCGCGTCCGGAAGAAACCTGGCACTGGTAAAACAAGTCATCGAAGAGGAACAATTTCCTTTGCCTGATTTTATTATTTGTTCTGTAGGGACTGAAATTTATTATACAAACGGTAAAGATTATATTCTGGACAAAGGATGGGCAAAATTTTTGGCCGGCCGCTGGAAAAGAGAAGATATTGTAAATCGCTTAAAAGCGATTCCTTGGTTGCGATTACAGGAACAAGAAGCCCAAAATCCGTATAAAATCTCGTATTATTACGATAAGGAAAAATACGATTATGATCAGTTAATCGAAGTTTTGGGCACGGGATGGTACAAAGTAAATATTATCCCAAGTCACGGCGAGTTTCTCGATTTTATACCCAAAAGAGCTTCAAAAGGAAATGCAATTAAATTTTTATGCCGCAAATGGTCTATTCCATTATCCAATGTGATTGCTGCGGGTGATTCAGGAAATGATATTGACATGTTCAGAGGATCTATGAAAGGGATTATCGTAGGGAACCGAAGCCCGGAATTGGCGCAATATGAAACTACTAAAAGTATTTATGTGGCTAAAAGTGCTGCTTCTGAAGGAATTTTAGAAGGATTAAAACACTATAAAATAATTAAATAAATAAACGTTGGGCGTAACGGGTTCTGGCATACCGGCAACATAGATTCTGGACTCCAAAAAACTATGCTGCAGCTGTGTCATGTAAAATTTAAGAAATTAAACCCAACATTAAATAAAAAAATTAAATAATATGTATTCAGGTTCAGGTTTTAGTAATTGGGAAATAGGAGACGTTGATGTATTTATAGATGATAGCGGAGTGCATCATTTATTTCATTTAATTATACCTAATCACGATTATATTGCACATGCAGTTTCTAAAGATGGTCTTTCGTGGAGAAGAGTAAAAAACGCTTTGTTTGTAGGAGATCCCGGAGAATGGGACGATGATATGTTGTGGACAATGCATGTCAGTAAGAACTCAGAAGGAGAAGGTTACGAAATGTATTATACAGGTCTAAAGCGTCAGGACAAAGGAATTACACAAAAAGTGGGCCGTGCCGTTTCGCCTGATTTAATTCACTGGACAAAAGACAATCAATACGGTTTACCGTTAAGAAGTGAAGCACCTTATTATGAAAGCCGGGACAATAACCCACGGGAATGGCTTAGTTTCAGAGATCCTTATAAATACCAGTTTGAAGGTGAAGATTATTTATTAATTTGTGCCCGAAGTGCTGTAGGACCAACCTATAGAAGAGGCTGTATTGGTGTTGCAAAAAGAGGCGAGAAAGGTTTTGTCCTTCAAAAACCGCTGCATGTAGCCTACGTATATGATGACATTGAATGTCCCTGTGTGGTCGAAATAAAAGGAATGCATTATCTATTAGGTTCCATTCGTGAAGATATAAAAGTGCGTTATTGGTTTTCTCCGGATTTTAAAGGAGAATATCACGCTTTTCATAATAATGTTTTAATGCCGCAAGGCAATTATGCCGCAAGAATTGTAAAAGAAGGAGAGTATTATTTGATATATAACTTTTACTTTGTTGGAGGAAATGTCAACACACTTCGCGTAATTCCGCCGCCAAAACAATTAGATGTTGACAGTAACGGCAGATTGTTACTAAAGACCTACCACCATTGGAGAACGCTTTATCAAAGAACAATTCACCAGAGAAACTTACCAATTCCGGTTCCGATTTTAGGAAATCCTTCAGCTAATTTCGTGATAGAAAATGAAAATAAATGGCGCATTGGCTGTCGAAGCGGTTATGAAGTCTTTTGCTTTGAAAAACCTTCAGAAAATTTTGTTTGGGAAGGAACACTGGCTGTTGAAGGAATGGGAAAAACAGGTTTCGTAATCGAATGTGATGAGCAGGGAACGGCCTATTATATATCCATTGATTTTGTAAATGGTTTTGTTCAGTTCAGGGCATGGGGATTTAATGAAAAAGATGTCAAGAACAATTTTGTTTTTGAAAACATTCAAACCAATCAATTTGAAATTGTAGAAAGCAAAGAGATTTATTTTAAAATTATTCGTTACGGAAATTACTACGAACTCTCCATCAATGAAGTAGTCAAACTAACCTTATTGGATTTTAAATACAGTGAGGGAAAAATAGGGGTATACGTATGTTCAGCGATAGTAGCATTAAGTGATTCAAAAATTCATGTGATTCCGGAACCTGAAAATGAATATGCCACTGCAGATCCTACTAAATCTCTTGAAGAATTTAATAAAATAACCCAAAGCAATTGATTTTAATTAAAAAAAATAGTAATTCTCATTAACTTCAATGAGAATTACTATCTATAATGCTTTGAACACTTTGAATAAAAGTTTCAGTATTGTGAATTTCGTTTTTGATGTAGATGTCGTAATGGTACAGTTTAAATTGCTCCAGCATATCCTTTTTTAGAAATTTGATCAGTGATTCGATAGTGCGGGTGTCGGTTTCGTGATTTCTTTGTAATTCGCGCTGTTTGCTTTCCAGATAAGCTAAAGTCTTTTTTAATCTTTGTACATTAATTTTGTCCACAGTTAATCTTCTTAAAATTAAATAAAATAACGATAATCAGGAATAAGATAAAACTCAATATTTTTCCAAAAACGTAACAGTGAATTGAATTTATCTCATTACAAGACTATCGTTTCTGGTAATTACGTTATAATTGACTTTTTAGTTTGAAATATAATCCAAAAAATTAGATCTTTTCTCTTAAAAATATTTTTTATTAGTCTAACAGTTTGAATTGCTTTTGTTTAAGTGTAGAATAGAATAGTCATTAATTTTTGTTTTTTCTTAAAAAAGAACTGTAAAACCAATACTTTTAGTTTCTTTTTAAAGTAATCTTATTGTCGTATGAATTAAAAAAAACATCAAAGTATATTTAATAAAAAACAAGCTGTAT